>JABAYF010000015.1:0-32945 GCA_018609125.1 Candidatus Nanopelagicales bacterium
TTGCCCCACAACAACTTTATCCACAGGCTGTGAATGTTTAGTGCTGATGCGTAGGCAGTCGCTGCCCTGGGCCAGCGCCCTCACCGTCAGCGTTGACGATGTCGAAAATACCCATCATGCCGTGGTCTTCATGGAACAACAGATGGCAGTGATACACGCTGCGTCCTATGAAATCGGCGAAGTGTGTGCGGAAGCGCACGTAGGCGTTCCATGGCACGTTTACCGTGTCGGCTTGGCTTCGAGGGTCAATGAACTGCCTGTTGCTCACCTCGTTGGTCACCGGGTCCCAGGAGCCCTGCTCAACGACCACGAAGTCGTTGACATGAATATGAAAAGGATGCTCTTCGTTTTCGGGGCCGCCAGAGGACTTTGACGACGCATTGCGAATCACCCACTCTTCGGTGGTGCCAAGTTTCACCTGGATCACATCGTCGAAGGTGAGGTTGTCGAACATGACGCCGTCGATGTAGAACTCGCCAACACCATCAACCACGCTCTGGCTCAAAGTGAGCACCCGGCGTTGCGCGATCGGATCATCAAGCCACGCGGGAGGCGAGCCGAAGTTGCGGTCGACACTGACTGATTGCCCGGGCTTGCCGTCGATTCGAAGTCGCATAAGTTCACGTTCGGGCCATTGTGCTTTTCCCTGGTTGTATCCCAGTTGACGCAGTCGAACAGTTCCCCGCTGCTTGCGTGCGGTCACCAAAACGCCGTATCGCTTACCGGGTGACAGAAAAAGTGTTGGTGTCTGCCATGTTTTCCACACCGGGGAACCATCTTCTTCGATAACGGTAAACTCATGATCGTCGAGTTGGAGCAGGTAATACGTGGCCACGCCGATGTTGCCGATCTGCCAGAACTGGGTCTCGCCGGGGCGAATATTCATGCGCGGGTTGAGGCGTCCATTGACGTAGAGCTGAGTCTCATCGGGGGTCAAAGTGGTGTAGTCGGCCCAGTAGCCGTCTGTATCGATGCCACCTTCGCGAAGGGCAATAAGCCGCCGGCGGAGGCCCTTAATTTCCGGTCGACTACCTGCACCACCCTCGACCACGAGTAATCCCGAAAGCCCCGACCACACCTGCGGACCGCTCGTGGTGTGGTGATGCGGGTGGTACCAATAGAGCCCGCCGGGATGATCCGGCGGAATGCGCACGTCGTACTCGTGTACCTCGCCAGGTTCCACCTCGATGAACACGTTGTCCTGGTGTCCGCGCGGTGAGACGTGCATCCCGTGGAAGTGCAGGTTTGTGGCCGTACCACCGTTGTTGATGAGCCGGATCTCCAGCCGGTCACCTGGCTTCACGATCAAGGTGGGTGCTGGAAAGAGACCGTTGTAGGTGGTGAGTCCTGGTGTGGCTTCCTTATTCACGATGACAGTGCCTAGATTGGCGGCGAGTTGTACCCGCAAAACACCGTTGCTGCTACGCAGTACATCTCCGGCGCTTTGCCGGCCACCATTTCCTTTCGCTCCCAGATAGGTCTGCGTGCTCATTGCGCCGACTGCGCCAGCACCGGTGGCAATCGCGGCTGCGCCACCGGCCCCCATGACAGCCATGAGTTGACGCCGTGTGATGGTCACTCGTCGTCCAGAGAAAAGGCAGACAACACAACATTAGTTTGCCAGAGGTCTCTACCCAATGCTCGCCAGTCATTTCGGGTTTCCCACGTTCGGGTCATTTGCGGTTCCGATGCCACTACTTTGGGCAGGTGGCCAAAAGCGTGGATGTAGTTGTTGTAGGAGCCGGTGCTATGGGCGCGGCTACGGCATGGTGCTTGGCCAAGCAGGGGCGCAGCGTGGTGGTGGTTGAGCAGTTTGCCCGCGGTCACAATCGTGGTTCTTCCCATGGTCAAACACGCGTCTTCCGGGTGGCCTATCGTGACCCGATTTACACCGCGCTCGCCGCTCGCTCGATTCCACTGTGGCGAGAGCTCGAAAGCGATGCAGACATCGATCTGCTCGAACAGACGGGTCAACTAGACCATGGCTACGCAGCGGCCATCGACGAGATCGAGGTGGGCTTAACCGCTCACGACTACCACTATGACCGGCTCAATCCTCAGGCCGCACACGAGCGATGGCCTGCACTCAATTTTGACGAAGCGGTGCTGTACTCCCCCGATGGTGGCCGGGTCTTTGCTGACCGCACGGTGGATTCGGCGCTCAGTGTGGCCGAGGCACAGGGGGCCGATCTGCACTTCCAGACTCCGGTGCGCAGTATCGAACCGCACGGCGATGGCGTGGCCGTGGTCACTGACTCACACACCTGGCACGCTAAATCCGTGGTGGTCAGTGCGGGCAGTTGGCTGGAGTCGCTGTTGGGCGTTGAATCGCCCTGGTCAAAGGCAATTACCCTGCCCACGATCACCGTTACCGAACAGCAGCCCGTACATTTTGCGATCAGGCCCGGCATGCACTTTCCGTCCTATATTCACCATGTGCACGATGACAGTCCGGGGGCTGCGCTGCGCTTTGGTGCCTACGGTCTGGAGTCCCCGGGCGAAGGTGTGAAGCTGGGGCTGGAGACGCACCTGCCGGTGGACGACCTGAACCAGCGGGATCAAGTTATCGACCCGGTGGGTATAGCTGAGTCGGTGGAATATGCCCAGCGTTGGCTGCCGGGGGCTGACACCTCGCAGGTTGATTCGGTGCGTTGCTTGTTCACCACCACCCCGGATGCGCACTTTATTCTTGATCGCCTAGGTCCGGTTGTGGTCTGCTCGCCATGTTCGGGCCACGGGTTTAAGTTCACACCGGTTATTGGCCAGATTACCGCCGAGTTAGCCATGGGTGGCGAACAGCATCAACCGGCTTGGCGCCTGCCTAAACGCTAGGGCGCATCCGTTAGCGCAACGTGAAGCCGGTGCCGAGCGGATCTGCATCGTCTATCCAAAATGTTGCTTCGCCGGTGGGGTAGGCCACCCCGGTAATTTCGGTGATGAGGCCCTCAGCCACTTCGTCGACAACAGCGGCGGTAAACGTTGTGCCGATGATTGACTCATGAAGCAACATTTCACCGCGCGCTAGGACACCTGCCCGCTCGAGCAGCACTAATCGTGCTGATGTTCCTGAACCGCATGGGGATCGATCTACTTCCCCATCGGCGAACACCGCAACGTTGCGCTGGTGTCTGCCGATCGATGTTTCGCCCAGGTCATCGAACCAGATGGTGCCGTAAATGCCCGAGAGCCGATGGTCGGTGGGGTGAGTGGCCGCAGCGGTCCGGTCGAGCGCAGCCTTAATTTCGCGGCCGAGAGCGATGAGTTCGGGCAGGTGAGCTGGATCTACTGCCAGGCCAAGATCGTTGGCGCAAACCGAGGCATAAAATGCGCCGCCCCATGAGATATCAACCGTGACGGCGCCGATGGAAGTAGGCACGGTGATGCCTCGCTCATGTACCCACGCCGGCACATTTCGGAAGGTGATGTCCTGGGTAGCCCCGGCTACTCGCCGCACCTGTGCACGCACGCGACCAGAGGGGACATCGATGACCACCTCGGTAACTCCGTTGTCGGCCGCTGCTACGCGGCCTGTGCGCACGGCCCATTCACCAAGCGCAATTGTGCCGTGTCCACATGCGGTGGAGTAGCCATCCTTGTGCCAAAACAGCGCACCAAAATGTGCCCCGGAGTCGTTGGGCGGCACAATAAAGCAGCCGTACATGTCGGCATGGCCGCGAGGCTCATGGCATAGGGCTCGCCGTACAACATCAATCTTCTCGTGCTTTTGGGCGTACTGGCGACGTTCACGCACGTCGGCGCCAACGATCTCTGGAACACCACCCATCACAATCCGAAAGGGTTCACCTGCGGTGTGGTACTCGTGAGTGGATACCTCAGACATCAACATGTGGGAATCGTGCCACACGTTCAAGTCGCCGCCGGGAGTGCTTTACGAAAAGCGAGAAGGCGAATGCTCGGGTCCGTTTCCGGCGACCAATCACGCTCGGGCGTGCGTACATAGCCGAGGCGCCCATAGAAACCCAATCCTCGCTCATTAATGTCGATCACCCGCAGCACCACAGCGGTCGCACCAGCGTCATGGGCGCGTTGCTCACATGCCTCAATGAGTGCGCGACCCAGTCCGGTACCCCAGAGTGGCTGGCTTACAGCAACGAACCTGATTTCCCACTCATCCTCGCGCGCAATACCGGTGAGTTGATGTGTGTTGGGCGTGATCGTTGCTGCACCGGCCACATCAAAATCCACTTCGGCCACCACGGTGAAGTCCACGCGCGGACCCACATCGCGAAGAGTTGCCTCATATGGACTCCCAGCACTGAGATGCCCACCGTCTTGATACGCGGCAACGGTGATATTGCCGATAGTGACGGCGTCATCAAGATGAGCGGGGCGAATAAGCACGCCCCATCATCGCGCGAGGGGTGTGGGCGCGATGGATAGGCTGCCCCGATGCATCGAAACATGGCAGGCAGAATCGGCCGAGTCACCATCACGTCAAGCGTGGCACTCGCTGCTGTCTTAGTTCTTCCGCTCGCGCCAAGCATGGGTGCCACCGGCTCTGACGCACCACCACCGGTGACCATTGAAGCGTCAAGTGCAACGGATGCGGCCGGCTCGGTCTTCCAGGCGGGGACTTTTGACTATCTCGTCAGTCCTGACTACACCGGGATCGCTCAGATCCGCACGGTAATCCAGGCAGCTGCTCGTGAAGATGTGCCCGGCAGTGTGCAGGGCTTGGGAACGTTTAATGACCTCAGCGGGGAATTGGTGATTCATCAGGGAGTGGCATATCGGGTTGGCCTTTCCGGCACGCCTCAGCCTGTCCCGCAACAGCGTCTCACCCCGTTTGCCCAAGCTGTTGCCTTCGTACCGCAGAGTAATCGCGTTGTTCCAGCCAACACCACGTGCGCTGAGTTAGAAACCATCATTAATGACATGGTGGGCACGACCTCGGGCATGGTGGCAGTGCGGGTGCGCGGTGTCTTCCGAGACCTGGTGACCCGTAGTGTGCCGCGCCAGTCTGAACCCTTCCCGCCGTTGACTGATGTGGTGGCAAACCAGACAGTGTTTGAACTGGGTAGCCAACGGGCCGTGCTCGTAGGTTTTCGACAGGGTCCCAACCTGGCCGGTGTTGGTGCGCCGGGGCTGCACCTGCACGGGATTACCACTGATCTCACGGCTGGTGGCCACGTGTTGTCATGCCGGGTCGGGTCAGTACATATCGCTGTGCAGCAGGTGAGCAACGTAGTGGTCGCTGCGGGAGACGTGAACGAGTAGTGGCTGGATGATCTACCACCAGCGCTCGGGATAGTCCGCGTCGCCGAGCAGCCGATGCGCGATCCACACGGCGATCACCGCGAGCAAAGCAAACCCCATGATCACCGGCACCATCACCAGCGCTACACCCCATTCTGGGTCGAGTACCTCCGCGGTAATGGCCACGGCCACCGCAGGTGCGTGAAACACCCCGAGCCAGTGCATCAAGAACAGCGTCAGTGCCGCACCCACCACGGTGAGCGGCAGCGTCGGGCCGGGGATAGCGGCAATGCCAAGACCGATCACTGCGGCAATGGCATAGGAAGCCAACACGCGTCCAGGCCGCGAGGCGCGCGATCGTGCGGTGGCGAACACCAGCACGAAGGTGACGATCGGGGGGATGAGCAGTGGTGCAATGAACTCGCTGTTGACTTCTAAAACCGAGTAGGCGGCCAGCAGCAGTGCAATGCCGAGGGTCTCCACCGCCACGAGCCAAAAGAGCCGACGACGGTTGATGCGTTCACTCGGGTCCTGCACCGGTTCGACACGTGGGGGGACATAAGACCTGCGTGCACGACGACGAGCCATAGTTGTGGAGACTACCCACCCAATGTCGCAACCCTTGATGGCCGCCAATTGACCCATCAGTATGCTGCCAGAAACCGATGAGGAGGCACAGTGTCGCAACCAGAGCGTGGTCACCCGATTGACGGATACATCATGGTGATCGTGGTAGCCGCCGTCTTGACCAGCGTTTTCGCTTTCCTCGCCGGTGGCTACGAGCAGTACTGGCTTGCGGGCGTTGCCTTTGCCGTGTGGGGCGTTGTCTCGCTGTATATATTCACTCGACCGGAGAAGGATCCCTCGCACTAATCCGGCGCCGATCCCAGAAGAAATACAGCAGGGCGCCGAACCCGATCAACATCTGCGGGAAATAGGCGAAGGCCCGCCAAATAATGTCTGCCGCCGTGGCTTGCGCACTCGTGGCGCCAAAAGTGACCAGAAGGCCGATTAGTGCGGCATCGACCGTGCCCAGCCCACCCGGTGCGATCGGCACCGATGCGAGCAGCAGGGCCACCGAGAAGGCCACGATGGCTTCCAAGATGGTGAGTTCAGTGTCGAAAGCACCGGTTCCGTAGAGCGCACCGACCAGCACCACGAACGGGGCGAACTGAGCCAGCGCGTTGGTGAGCGTGAGCTGTTTCCACCGGGTGGCCACCATCTGCGCAGCTGATTCGTGAAAGCCCACGATGCTGTCCACCACATCCGGTGGTGCCTTGTGAACGAGCCGGAAAACCCAGGCGATGATGCCCTGAGCCCAGGTGCCCACGCGACGTGCACCTGTTTCACTGCGCAACACAATGGCGATGATGACGACCGACACGATGAAAGCAATCGCCGCTATGAGGGCGATGAACTCTAACTGGCTGCTGATGGTGCGCCGCTCAAGACCGAACAGCAGCACCAGGGCCATGGCCGGAGTCCCGAAAGTCATCAGGTACGTCCACACC
The DNA here is from genome assembly GCA_018609125.1 of Candidatus Nanopelagicales bacterium. Taxonomy (GTDB): domain Bacteria; phylum Actinomycetota; class Actinomycetes; order S36-B12; family S36-B12; genus M55B157. The sequence continues at coordinate 6,729 of JABAYF010000015.1, forward strand.
GCATCAGCGGCGACGGCAGCGGCGGCTTTGCGTTGGGGCACCCGGTAGGTAGCGAGGACTGAATACTGCACACCCACCGCGATGGCACCGCCGGCCCAGGGCACACCGGTGGCGATCGCGAAGCCGGCCTGCCGGTCGAGGAAGGCGGCCTTATAGCCCAGCCCCGGAATAGCGGCGGGCGCGGTGAGCGGATACACCAGGATGGAAAACAGCGAGCCCACGACAATAACGATGAGCCACTCGCGCGGGATTGCTAGCGCGGCCTGCCAGCCTTGTTCAAAGTTGCCGAACTGGGGGATGAGCAGGGTGAAGATGAGGACGGCCGCGACCAGGCCGAGCACCATGAGAATGATCTTGGGTAGCCATTGGCGAATCCATGACCGTGAGGTGGGTTCCGTCGCTGGCATGGCGCAACTGTAGAGGGTGACGTCAGGGCTACGCAGGTATTGCCGCCAGCACCTGCCACACTGACGCGGCCATGTCTGCCATCCTCGCGCTGCTCGCCAGTCTGACCTGGGGAAGTGCTGACTTTCTCGGTGGGCTGGCAACCCGTCGTGCCGGTGTTCTTCGGGTGCTGTCGGTGTCCTATCCCGCTGGTGCCCTGCTGCTCACACCGATGGCCATCTGGTTGATCCCCGGCACGCTGGACGCCGAAACGCTGTGGTTCTCCGTGGGGATTGGAACCGTCGGAGCGGGAGCACTTGCCTTGCTGTACGGCGCACTCGCTCGGGGGCCGATGGGCGTTGTCTCACCGGTTACCGCGGTGCTGGCAGCAGCCATACCGGTGATCGTAGGTTTAACCCGTGGCGAAAACTTGCCACCCTGGGCGTTTATCGGCATGGCGCTGGCGGTGCTTGCCGTGTTCTTGGTAAGCCGCCAGCGTGGTGAGCATTTGCGCGTGAGCCCGATGGCGTTGACGTTGAGCATCATCAGTGGCGCTGGTATTGGCATTTACCTCACGCTGCTGGGGCTGGCGCCGGAAAGTTCAGGGATCTGGGCGGCCACGGGCGCGCGCTGGGTGTCTTCGGTGTTGGTGATCGCAGTGCTGCTGGTGGTGCTTCGGCCCACGCGCAACGGCACTTTTCCGTGGGCGTTAGCCGTCGCCGGTGGGTCACTCGATGCGATCGGCAATGGCATCTTCCAGTTGGCCGTCCAGCGCGGCGATCTGTCGATCGTGGCGGTGTTGGGATCTCTCTATCCAGCCGCCACGGTAATGCTTGCTCGCGTGTTCCTGGGCGAACGCCTCTCTCGCGTACAGGCAGCCGGTGTGGTCGTGGCCCTGGTGGCAGTCGGGTTTCTCTCCTGGCCCTAGTCCTAACCGTTGACTCACCGATGTCTTACTGTGGGAGCGTGGCGAAGAGGGATGCCGATCAATTCGCGGCGAAGGTGCAGGCGGGCATCTCACGCGGGCTAGATGTTGTGGATGCCTGGCGAGCTGCTCGCGCTCAGCGCCCCACCCGGGCCCAGCGCGAACTTCGCGAGCAGCGCGACCGGGCCGTTGCCACCCATCGGCGAGAGGTGAAGGCCTATGAGCGGCGGAAGAACCGTGCCCGTGTTCAGACCATTGGCGGCACCGCGGTAGCCGGAGTTGCGGGCACTGTAGGCGTACTCGACGTGGTGGTGGAAGCCACCACATCACAGGTGGGGGTTTATGGGCCGTCATGGATGTGGCTGGGTGCAGCCGTTGTGGGCGCCGTGAGCGCGTGGATGGGACGTTCGAACGGAAAGACCATCCGTGCCCCTGGTGTTTTCCTGCCACCTGTTGAACCGCCACCGCAGTTACGCCCTGAGGCCATCGGAAGTCGCGAGTCTGAACAGCTCACCCACCTTCGATTGCAGTTGGTGGAGGTCTTGGTGCCACTTGATCGACTTGAGCCAGCAGCCGCCACTGAGTTGCGAAGGGTTGATCTCGAAGCTGCACCGCCGCTCCACGCACTCATTGAACGACTCGAGGTGCTCGACCGGATGCAGCGGGAAATGCCGGGCACCTCGGCCGGTGATGCGGCACGTAAGGCTGCCGAGCAGGTGCGCGAGCGACTCTCGATTGGTTGCTCCAACTATGAATCGCTACTCACGGAATCAGCCGGTTTACTATCTGCCCCAGACCTTTCTCGAACGACCGATGAAATTTTGGCGCCGGCAGTGCAGGCGCTGACCGCCTACGCACACGGTCTGCAACGCGCGGCCAATCCCGACTCACCTCTGTGAGCGCGGTGCACAGCTAGGTGCGCTGGTTGATACGTGGATCCTTCAACTCGACCATGAGGGCTTCGAGAACCAGCGGTAGTGCACCATTGGCCGCCACCATTGCACGGGCAGATTCGATTGCCTCCCAACGCAAAATGGTGTCTGGCAGGTCAGCGCTACTGGCCTCGCGCTGTATCTGAGCACGCATTTCGTCATTAATCAGTGGTATCGCTGCACCCGTTTGGAGAATGAGAACATCGCGGTAGTAGGCAATGAGATCAACGAGGGCTCGGTCTACCTGGTCGCGAATTAACCGCGTACGGCGAGACTTCTGTGTTTTCTCAGCAGCTTTCAACGCTGAGTTGGCCAAGCGGTTGGTCTTCGATGAAGGTAACCCCTGGGCTCCTTCGCCATAAGCTTGACGAATATCAGCGGTTTCGCTGGCGTCAAGTTCGGTGCTGATAGATTGAGCGTCTTCTGTTGCGGCCGATAGTAAATCACCAGCAGCAACAAAGCAAGCGGCTAGATCGCGCAGGGTTGCCGGAGATCGCAGCACCTCTTGCCGCCGGATGCGGGCGCCTTCGTCGGTGGCCAGCGCGCGAGCTCTGCCGATGTGCCCCTGCGACGCTCGGGCAGCAAAAGCAGCCATCGCTGGATCGATTTCGTAGCGATCCTGCAGCGCCTGACTCACCTCCGATGTGGTGGGCGTGCGCAACTGAACCGACCTCGTACGCGATCGAATCGTGGGTAGGACGTCTTCTTGGCTGGGCGCGCACAGCACCCACACCAGATGTTGTGGAGGTTCTTCAAGCACTTTCAACAAAACATTGACGGCCTCGGACGTGAAGCGGTCGGAATCTTCGATGATGACCACCTGCCAGCGTCCTGAGGTGGGGATCACGCTGGAACGGGAAATGAGGTGACGAGCATCGTCAGCGCCGTAACTTAAGGTGTCGGCGCGAATAATCTCAACATCAGGGTGGCCCCCGCCCTGGGTGGTGCGACAAACGGTGCATGCACCGCAACCCCCGGCTGGACATTGCAGGGCAGCAGCGAAGGCTGCAGCCAGGGTCGACCTACCCGATCCTGGCGGCCCGGTCACCAGCCAGGCGTGGGTCATGGCTGGGCCCGGATCACGTGGGTTTGTCGCCGCAGCAACCGCACGGGTAAATGTGTGGACGGCCTCGGGTTGCCCGATGATTTGATCCCACACGCTCACGTGTTGACCCTATCGGTCTGTGGTGGTCGCCCCTACTCGTCAGCGGGGTCTGACTCAGGACCCACGTGATCGGCCAACCACTCCAGCGCTGGGGTGATGGCACGCCAGTCGTTGCGCAATCGGGTGATGACCTTGGCGGAGTTCAACCAGTCGGGCACGCCATAGTCGCGCATCAACGTGAGTTGGGTGAAGCGCAACAACTCAATGCGGGGATGGTCTGCGGGCACCCCCCGGGGTCGAGTTTTCAGCGGTGCTCCGTTTAAGACGAAGGGTGGTCGCGCTCGCTTGAGTGTGGCGAGTTCTTTTTCGATGGTGACAACCGAGGGTGAGTCGACACTGGCGCGGAAACGCGCTAGTTGAGAGCCGAGCGGTGCGTACCAGCCGCCACCGATGAATAGCCCCGATGTGGAGAATTGAATGTAGTAGCCCACGGCGTCTTCAAGTTGCACCATGGCCGCGATGCCAGTCTTATATGGGTCTTTATTTTTACTGAATCGAACATCGCGATTGGGCCGGAATATGCGAGCGGAACCAAAATCATCGGATACTGCATCAAGAAGTTCGCGCATGGGTTCGCGCACCTGTTCGTCGTAGGTGCTCTTGTGCTCAAGCCACCAGGCACGGGTGTTATTTGCTTCAAGCTGGTCGTAAAACTGCAGTGCAGCAGGAGCGAATCCGGTGAACGCCACGCGACTACTCTGACACCGTCAGGGCGTCCACGCGAGCAGCAATACTTTCGGCTAGGTCCTCGACGCTGGCATCAGCAGCGAGAACGAGGTATCGCTGGGGTGCTGCAGCGGCAAGTTCAACGAAACCATCGCGTACGCGGCGGTGCCAGGCGAGTGGCTCTGCTTCGAGTCGATCGGGGTTGTTGAGTCGAGATAGGCCGAGTTGTGGATCAATATCGAGCACGATGGTGAGATCGGGCACCAGGTCTCGGGTGGCCCACAGGCTCAGGTTGCGGACGGTATCGACCCCGAGTTCACGAGCAATACCCTGATAGGCGACCGAAGAATCCAAATAGCGGTCAGTAATCACGGTGTCACCACGCGCGAGTGCGGGACGAATTATCTGCGTCACATGGTCACCGCGAGAGGCGGCAAACAGCAATGCTTCAGCCCGAGCATCCAGGCCCTCGAACCGGGGATCAAGCACTATCTTTCGCATGGCTTCTGCCGCCGGAGTACCACCGGGTTCGCGGGTCAAGACCACTGTGTTTCCGCGCGAGCGAAGAAGCGCGGCGAGTAACTGGGACTGGGTCGACTTTCCGGCGCCCTCGCCACCTTCGAATGCGATGAATTGACCCGAATGCATAGAACCAGACTCTAGGGCTGCTGCTGGCCTAGTCCTGCACAGGTGCCCAGATGCAGGGCTCTATGCAGTGGTGACCTTCTTCGCCGCGGGCTTCTTAGCTACTTTCTTGGCTGCCTTCTTCGCCGCAGGCTTCTTGGCCGGTGACTTCTTGGCCGCTTTCTTCGCCGAAGATGTCCGTACCGCTTTCTTGGCTGCCTTCTTGGCTGCCTTCTTCACCGGGCGGCGCGTGGCCTTCTTCACCGGGCCGCGAGCGCGTCGATCAGCAATGAGTTCATAGGCTCTGGCGGGCTCAAGCGTGGTGGGGTCATCCTCGCGGCGCAGTGAAGCATTGATTTCACCGTCGGTGACGTACGGCCCGAACCGACCCTCCTTGAGTACCACCGGACGCCCACTGACCGGGTCATCACCAAGTTCCTTCAACGGCGGGGCTGATGCTGCACCACGACGCTGCTTGGGTTGTGCGAGCAGTGCCAGTGCGTCATCAAGGGTGAAGTCAAAGATCGCCTGCTCATTGGGCAGGGTGCGCGAGTCTTTGTCTTTCAATAGGTATGGCCCGTAACGACCATTCTGGGTCGTAATGGTGACCCCGTCGGCTGGATCGACGCCGACTACGCGTGGGAGCGACATCAGTTGAAGTGCGGTGGGCAGGTCGATGGTGTCCAGCGACATGGTGGAGAACAGCGAACCGGTACGTGGTTTCGCTGACTTGGGTGAATCCTCGGGGAGAACTTCGGTGACATAGGGGCCGTAGCGTCCGGCCTTGGCGACGATCGGTCGGCCGGTCTCGGGATCATCGCCGAGCTCACGATCGCCAGAAGGGGCGGCCAGCAGCTCTTCGGCTTTCTCGGCGGTGAGTTCATCGGGGGCGAGGAAATCGGGAACGGAGGCTCGCTGTTCACCGCGCTCAACGAAGGCGCCGTAGCGACCCACGCGCAAAGCCGCGTCGGTGCCCTTGATTGGAAACGTGGAAAGTTGACGCGCATCGATGGCGCCGAGATCAGCGGTGAGGTCAGCAACGCCGCGAAACTCTCCAGTTTCCGTTGCGCCACCGCGCCAGAAAGTCTGTAGTTGATCCTGGCGCAGATGATCGCCACGAGCGATGAGGTCGAGGACCTCCTCCATTCGTGCGGTGAATTGGTAGTCCACAAGATCGGTGAAGTGCTCCTCGAGGAGGCGAATCACTGAGAAAGCCAGGAAGGAGGGCACCATCGCGCTTCCCTTTTTCCAGACGTATCCGCGATCCAAGATGGTGCTCATGATGGCGGCATAGGTAGAGGGGCGGCCGATACCGAGTTCTTCCAGCCGTGCGGTGAGCGAGGCTTCGGTGAAGCGGGCGGGCGGGTTGGTGGAGTGACCGTCGGGGTCAAGTGTGAGCAGGTTGACCACCTGACCCTCACTCATTGCCGGCAGTACCTTTTCACGCTCATCTTCAGAGTCTTCGCGCGTGTTGTCGTAGGCGGCTTTGAATCCAGCGAAAAGGGTGACGGTGCCCGACGCGGAAAATTGCACGCGTCCGTTGTCCGACGCGCTTGCTTCGATGTGTACTGTCGTGGTGGCGATGCGTGCATCTGTCATCTGCGAAGCGACGGTTCGTTTCCAGATCAGGTCATACAGGGAAAGTTCGTCGGCATTGACCTCGGCGCTGACCTCGCCTGGGGTGCGGAATGCGTCGCCGGACGGGCGAATTGCTTCGTGAGCCTCCTGCGCATTCTTCACCTTGCGGTCATAGCGCCGCGGCGCATCAGCCACGTGATCGGCACCGTAAAGCTGGGCAGCCTGGGTGCGCGCTGCGTTGATTGCCTGCTCCGACAACGTCGTGGAGTCGGTACGCATGTAGGTGATGTAGCCGCGTTCGTACAGGCCCTGGGCCACGCGCATGGTGCGCTGGGCATTCCAACGGAATCTCCGTGAAGCTTCCTGCTGGAGGGTGGAGGTCATGAAGGGGGCATAGGGGCTGCGTTTACTTGGTTTTTCTTTTACCGACGCAATGGTGAAAACCTGCCCCGCTAGGCCCTGTGCCAGGCTATTGACCCCGGCTTCGTCAAGAACGGTGACCTCGGTGGACTTCAATTCGCCCTGATCGTTGAAGTCTTTGCCGGTGGCGATGCGGCGATCATCGACGCTGACGAGTCGGGCGGCGAAGTTTTGTGGATCAAAGGTGGCTGCAAGGTCCCAGTACGACGCGGAGGTAAACGCGATGCGCTCGCGCTCACGGTCGACCACGAGCCGAAGCGCCACCGATTGCACGCGGCCGGCAGATCGTGCCTCGCGGCCGATCTTGCGCCAGAGAACCTCTGACACCGGATATCCGTAGAGACGATCAACAATGCGCCGGGTCTCCTGGGCATCAACGAGTTGCATGTCCAGATCGCGCGTGTGGTTGAGCGCCTCGGCGATGGCGTTTTCGGTGATCTCGTGGAAGACCATACGACGTACGGGCACCTTGGGCTGGAGCACCTCGAGTAGGTGCCAAGCGATGGCCTCACCCTCGCGGTCCTCGTCGGTGGCAAGGAGGAGTTCGTCAGAGTTTTTCAGTTTGCGCTTTAACTCCGCGATGCGCTGCTTCTTGTCCGGGTGCACAACGTAGAAGGGCTGGTAGGACTCATCCACGTTGACCGCATACTTCGCCCACGGCTGCTTTCGCAGGTGCTCGGGTAGCTGGGAAGCCTTGGCCGCGAGGTCGCGGATATGGCCGACCGAGGCCTCCACGTCGTATTCGCGCCCGCCAGTGGCCACCCGGTTGAGGTAGCCCTTGATCGTCTTGGCCTTAGCCGGAGACTCCACGATGACTAGGACGCGGTGAGCGCCCGTATTGCCCGCCACATGATCTCCTTGATCGACGACGCCATGAGGCATCAGAAAAGAACCCCTAGCGAGTGTCTCCCACGGGGGTAGTACCCGCTAACAGCGGGTCAGGCAGGTGTGTCAATTGCGTCTGCCTCGACCGCGATGGGGCGACGCTTAGACACGATGACAGCAACGACCACAACGAGGGTGCAACCGATGGAGATCGCCCACCGCAGTGCGGTATTGGCGCCGTCACCGATAGACAGCGACACGACAGCCGGTGCCACCAGCAGCGCCACCAGGTTCATCACCTTGATCAGCGGGTTGATGGCCGGGCCGGCGGTGTCCTTGAACGGATCGCCCACCGTGTCACCGATAACGGTGGCTGAGTGAGCTTCTGAACCCTTGCCGCCGTAGTTGCCGTCCTCGACGAACTTCTTGGCGTTGTCCCAGGCCCCACCGGAGTTGGACAGGAACACAGCCATCAAGACGCCGGTAGCGATGGTGCCCGCGAGATAGGCGCCAAGGGCACCCACGCCGAGACCGAAACCCACAGCGATGGGAGCAAGCACGGCCAGCAGGCCTGGTGTGACCAGTTCGCGCAGGGAGTCGCGCGTCACGATGTCGACGACCTTGGCGTACTCGGGCTTCTCCGTGCCGGCCATGATGCCCGGACGCGTGCGGAACTGGCGTCGGACCTCGAAGATGACCGCACCGGCAGCACGAGAAACCGCATTGATAGCCAGACCAGAGAAGAGGAAAACCACCGATGCGCCGATGATGAGGCCCACCAGGTTAGAGGGGTTGGCAACGTCGAGGATGCCTTCGTACTGAAGGTCGTCCAGCGCATTGCCCAGCGCTGCCCCGGTGGTGGTCGTTGCACCCACCACCGCGTCGCGGAAGGCACCGAACAGCGCGGTTGCCGCAAGAACTGCGGTGGCAATGGCGATGCCCTTGGTGATGGCCTTGGTGGAGTTACCGACCGCGTCGAGGCGGGTGAGCACTGCGGCACCTTCACCGTGTACATCGCCGGACATCTCAGCGATGCCCTGGGCGTTGTCACTGACCGGACCGAAGGTGTCCATCGACACGATCACACCGACGGTGGTGAGCAGGCCGGTGCCGGCCAGGGCGATCGCAAACAGGCTGAGCAGCACCACGCCGCCACCCAGAAGGTAGGCACCGTAGACGGCCGTGGCAATGAGCAGTGCCGAGTACACGGCTGACTCTAGGCCTAGTGAAATACCGGACAGGATGACCGTGGCCGGGCCGGTGAGTGAGGTCTTGGCCACGTCATCGACCGGGCGACGGTTAGTTTCGGTGAAGTAGGCGGTCAACTGCTGGATCACCGCGGCCAGGATGATGCCGATGAACACAGAGCCGAGCACGAACCAGCGCGGATCGATGGGATCGCCTTCACCCAGGACGGTCGCTTCGATGCCACCGATGCTGGTGATTTCCGCCCATGAGGCGGGCACGAAGTACAGCACCGCGACGATGACCAGAAGAGCTGAGATGACCGCGGAGATGAAGAAGCCGCGGTTGATGGCACTCATGCCGGAACGGTCAGAGGCACGCGGGGAGACAGCGAAGATGCCGATGACGGCGGTGAGGACACCGATGGCGGGAATGACGAGGGGAAGAACCAGGCCGAGTTCGCCGAAGGCAGCCTTGCCGAGGATGAGCGCTGCGACGAGGGTGACGGCGTAGGACTCGAAGAGATCAGCGGCCATGCCGGCGCAGTCGCCCACGTTGTCGCCCACGTTGTCGGCGATGGTGGCCGCATTGCGGGGGTCATCTTCGGGGATGCCCTGCTCTACCTTGCCCACGAGGTCGGCGCCGACGTCGGCAGCCTTGGTGAAGATGCCACCACCCACGCGCATAAACATGGCGAGCAGTGCGGCTCCAAAGCCGAAGCCCTCCAACACCTTGGGGGCCTCAGACTGGTAGACCAAAACCACGATTGCGGCACCGAAGAGGCCAAGGCCGACGGTGAACATGCCAGCGACGCCACCGGTGCGAAACGCTAAACGCATGGCCCGCTGTTCGCCGCCATCTCGGGCAGCGGCGGCTACGCGCACGTTGCCGCGCACGGCGAGCCACATGCCCATGTAGCCGGTGATTCCGGAGAACACCGCGCCCACGAGGAAGAAGATGGAGCGACCGATGCGCTCAGAGTTGGTCTCGGCCGGTAGGACGAAGAGGACGAAGAACACAACGACGGCGAAGATGGCCAGCGTCTTGAACTGTCGGCTCAGATATGCCGAGGCGCCCTCTTGGATCGCACCGGCGATCTCCTTCATTTTAGGAGTGCCCTCGTCGGCTGCGAGTACTTCGCGCACCAGAACGGCCGCGACGAGCAGCGCGAGAATTGCGACGACGGCAACGATCACCACGGTCACCAGATTGGTTCCCGAGAGATCGATGATGGTGGACTCCATGACACTCCTTGCCAGCAGGCGAGCGGGTTGCCCCGCATCCTTAGGGGTTGATAGGTCTGTTCGTTGCGCACTGGCAGCAAGATCAAACTGCCCAGACTCCGGCGCAGTTTACGCAGGGTGTTAGTTACGTCACCCTCGGGGTCTGGTCGCTCTCATGGGGTTGGTGATGCGTGAGTCCCCACCGACGGGTCCAACGTCGGAGCGAGGAGTCATAGTGGGCACGTGGAAGAAGCCTCGGCGGAGTCCGGCGATGTGCCGTGGCTGCACGGGGTTGGCGCCCAGGCCCGACATGTTGAACATATCGACGGACGTGAGGGCACCCATGCCGCCTGGCCCGATTGGGCACCGGAAACGGTCGTGGCCGCTTTCGCCGAGCTAGGCATTGGCGCACCGTGGATCCATCAGCGAGAACTCGCCGACTCGGTGTGGTCTGGTCAGCACAGCATCATTTCCACCGGCACCGCATCGGGTAAAACCCTGGGTTATTGGCTGCCCACGTTGAGTTGGCTCGTCACTGATCCCGGCGCCACCGCGTTGTATCTGGCCCCCACCAAGGCCCTCGCCCACGACCAGCTTCGGTCCATCAATGAACTCGACCTGAGTGATTTACGCGCATCCACCTACGACGGGGACACCCCGGGCGATCAGCGCCAGTGGATCCGTCGCCACAGCCGACTCGTACTCACCAATCCAGATCTGGTTCATCGCTCTGTGGTGCCTCGCCATCGAGCCTGGACCCGTTTCCTGCGCGGACTTCGCGTGATTGTGGTGGATGAGGCTCATATCTATCGCGGCGCGTTCGGTTCCCATGTGTCGTTGGTGCTGCGGCGGCTTTTGCGGATGGCGAATAAATATGGTGCACAACCTGTGGTGGTGTTGGCTTCGGCCACCGTTGCCGATCCGGGTAGCGCAGCACAACGACTCATCGGTGCCCCGGTTCATGTGGTGGATCAAGATTTTGGACCGCGAGCCGATCTCACCGCCGTGCTGTGGCAGCCCCTCGACATCGGTGCCGGACCCCGTTCGGCCATGACGGAAACCGCGCACCTCGTGGCCGACCTCGCGCTGACGAAAACGCGCACGCTGGCTTTTTTGCGCTCTCGACGGGGGGCAGAGACCACCGCCATGATGGCGCGAGAGATCGCCACCGACGCCGCCCATTCCGCAGGAGAAGCCGCTCCCACCATCGCCGCCTACCGCGGGGGCTTTTTACCGCAGGAGCGACGTGAATTAGAGAAGGATCTGCGCTCGGGCAAGTTGTTGGCGGTGGCCACCACGAACGCCTTGGAGTTGGGGATGGACATTGCCGGCATGGATGCGGTGGTCGTTACCGGTTGGCCGGGAACGCGCGCATCACTGTGGCAGCAGTGGGGTCGAGCGGGGCGCACCCACGGCCGGGCGCTCGGTATTTTCGTGGCACGCGAAGATCCGCTCGATCAATTCGTGCTCACCAATCCCGACAGCGTATTTGGTCAACCGATGGAGTCGGTGGTGCTCGACCCAGGCAACCCGTACATTTTGGGTCCGCACCTGTGCGCTGCGGCAGCTGAGATCCCCATTACCGAAGAAGATGCGCTGCGCTGGTTTGGTTCAGCCGCGTTACCGGCACTAGATGCCCTCGTTGCGGCCGGTGAACTCCGGTGCCGCCCGCAGGGTTGGTACTGGACCAAGCACGAAGATCCCACCGCCGGAATTGATCTTCGCGGTGGCAGTGGATCCGTGGTTCCTCTCGTTGAGATCGACACCGGACGACTCCTCGGCACGATCGATGCCGCACGGGCGCACAGCCAGGCACACACGGGCGCGATCTATGTGCACCAGGGCGATACCTACGTCGTGGATGAACTCGATCTGGATAGTCCGGTGGCTTTCGTGTCACCGCGCGACGTCGACTACACCACCTCGGCTCAAGTGGTGTCGAACTATCACATTGTGCAGGTGGACCAAACTCACAATTGGGGGAGCGCCACCCTCAACCGGGGCGTGGTGGAAGTGAGCACCCAGGTGACCGGGTACCTCACCCGTGCCCAGCGCAGCGGTGAAGTGTTGGGCGAGGAACCGCTGGATCTACCCGAGCGATCGTTGCGTACCCAGGCGGTGTGGTGGACCGTCACCGATGACCAACTCGTTACGGCTGGACTCACCCAAGATTTAGCCGTCGCCGGTGCAGCTCACGCAGCCGAGCACGCCAGTATTGGCCTCCTACCGTTGTTCGCATCATGTGATCGGTGGGATATCGGTGGTGTGTCAACACCGCTGCACCCAGACACCGGTATGTGCACGGTAATGGTCTACGACGGCTACCCCGGCGGGGCTGGATTTAGTGACCGCGGCTTCGACGTTGCACAGCGTTGGCTTCAGGCAACGCGCGATCTCATTGCCCGCTGTAGGTGTGGCCATGGCTGCCCAGCGTGTGTTCAATCACCCAAGTGTGGCAACGGAAATGAGCCGCTAGATAAACAAGGCGCGGTACGTTTACTCGACGTGCTGCTGGCTGGTGCGCCGAGGTTTAACCCGGGCCAGCCCGAGCCGAACCCTGGATCGGTGGAAGCGTGACTCCCAGCCACTGAGCCATCCTTGCTCCGATGCCGCGAGAGTAGATCTCAACACCCACCACGATGTCGATGCCCTCTATTGTGCACGACACCATGGTGGCGCGGTTCTCACGCGCAATCGCGGCCGCACGGACACATGCCTGCTCCGGTTGGGTGAGCGCATAGGGGCTGCCGGCAAGAGCAGCGAGATCAGCAGCACCGGCGGCCTGCTGGCGTACCGTCGACACATCGACAAAGGCCCACACTATGGCCACCGCAATGACCAGAATTGGGAAGGTGATGAAGGCCAGCAGGGTGCCGGCGCCACGGTCGTCAACAAGGGTTGGATAGCCAACGGCGAATGGCGATTTCATTCGATGTACCCATCGTTGGTGAATTCACCGGGCAGCTCCGCCCACGGCACCCCGGCGGGTTCACGAAGCGCCGTTGAGGACGCCTCGACCGTGAACGACATACCGCTGAGCAGTGGAATTGGCGGGCTCACCTGTTGGCGCACAGTGGTTTTAACTTTTTCGCCACTGAACTGGACATCCAGTTGTGCGCCGGGCATGACTCGCTCAATTGTGTTGTCGACCAAGCCTGGGTCAACACCCCTGGCCAATGATCTAGCTGCCTGTTGAGCAAGGTCGACAGCGCGAGAATGACTAAGCCCTAGGGCCACGAGCCAGAACAGAACAAGCAGAATGAGAAAGAGGGCGGGGATAGCGAACGCGATCTCTACGATTACATACCCGTGATCCCGCTGTCTACGCCGATGATTTTTTCGCATCGCGATCGCCATCCCCATGTCGACTAACCGAAAAAGGCGTTCAAGGCATTAGAGATCAGCGCCCAAAGCAGATCTCGAACAGCGTCACTGGTGAGAAGTTTCAGTAGCAGGCCACCGAGCCCGGCAACAGCAACGGTGCCCACCGCGTACTCGGCGGTGGTGAGTCCGGCATCGTCTTTGCTCAATCGACGTGCGGTGCGGCGGAGATAGAGAACGGACAGCATGTGTACTCCCGTGTTCCGGCATACGGCCGGTACGTGCATCCCGGCGGGATGCCAGGGCAACATTTCGCCGGTTCACCCGACCCCAGCAATGCATCGTTCGCTCTTTGTGGACGCAGCCGGGGAACATGCGGTTGGGGACGAGCCTTAGGGCGCGCGGTTTAGGCTGCTGACATGGGCTTTGTCGCACCCGCGGGTGATTCCGAACACAACAACATTGATTTTCCTTTTGGCCTCAACGAATTTGCCGATCACGAGCAGGTGTGTTTGGGGCGTGACCCAGAGTCAGGTTTCACTGGGTTCGTGGCCATCCACTCCACAGCGTTAGGCCCGGCACTGGGTGGTTGCCGGATGGTTCCCTATGCCAGCGGAGCTGATGCCTACCGCGACGCACTGCGGCTTTCACAGGCCATGAGTTACAAGAATGCGCTGGCTGGATTGCCCCACGGAGGTGGGAAAGCGGTGATTTGGGCCGACCCGGCAACGCAGAAAACCCCGGCCCTGCTCACCGCGATGGGTCGGTTCATCGCAACGTTGCAGGGTCGCTACATCACCGCTGGCGATGTGGGTATTTCAGTGGCTGATCTAGACGTGATCGGTGCAGTCAACCCGTGGACGACCGGCCGTTCGCCACAGCGGGGCGGTGCCGGAGATTCGGGGATTCTCACCGCCTTTGGGGTGTGGCAGGGAATGCGTGCTGCCGCTACCTACCGTTGGGGCAGTGATGATCTGAGTGGACGACTTATCGGCATTGAAGGAGTGGGCAAGGTGGGCAGGCGGCTGTCAGTGCACCTGGTGTCAGAAGCAGGCGCGCGAGTGGTGGTTACCGACCCCAGTGCTGAGGCCATCGCGCAACTTCAAGATCAGGTGGATGTGTCAGTGGTTTCCAGCCGCGATGAACTCTTGGCTATGCCCCTTGACGTATACAGCCCTAATGCACTCGGGCGCGTTCTGACCGCAGATGTGGTGGCGACGATGAGTGCGACGATCGTGTGCGGCGGGGCCAATAACCAGGTGGCCGGGCACGACGTTCCGACAATGCTTGCCGCCCGCGAGGTGCTGTACGCGCCGGATTTTCTCGTGAACTGCGGTGGTGTGGTGCAGGTCGCTGATGAAGTGATCGGGTTCGATTTCCATCGAGCCCGTGCCCGGGTTGCCCAGGTCTATGACACGGCCCTGGCAGTTTTCGCACGGGCTGATCGCGACGGGATTTCCCCGTTAGCAGCCGCCACCCAGGAGGCGCAGGACCGAATCGCTGCCGGATCTCAACCCCGATTCGCTTCATCAACGCAGTCGGCTGTCCCGCGGGAGTAAAGCCGTCGACAGTCAACTTCGGCCCTCCGGATGCCATCCGGCGGGGTACGGGGGTAGGGTGGCCACTGCCGCTACTGGCACCGCCTCTTCGAGACGGGGTCATGTCGGCCTATGTATGAGTCCACGACGAGTTGCCGGGGCGTTGGCTTCGGTCGAGGGGGTCGAGCCATGGGGCGCGGCCGTGCCAAGGCAAAGCAAACTAAGGTTGCCCGAGCGCTGAAGTATGGCGGTCCACAGACCGACTTCGAGCGACTCCAAGAAGAGCTGGCGGGTGCAACACCGCCGCCGGTTCCTGAGGCGGTCGATGACTCCGATGGGTCTGATGAGCCTGATGACCCGTATGCGAAGTACTACGCCGATGACGAGGATGATCGCCGCATCAGTTAGTGCACGCCGGGTTCAGCGGTTGCGAAACCAGGTAGATCCCACCACCGAGACTGCACCCCCACCACCGCCTTTGGCCGAGGCATCGCCTGTTTCGCCGCTTCTGCGCGCCCGCACCTCGCCACATACCCAGGCTGGGAGTCCGCGTTCGGTGAGGAAGTTCACCGCCTCAGCGGCATCGGTGGCGGCCACGATGGCGGCCATGCCCATGCCCATATTGAACGTTCGCTCCATCTCGATGGGCGCGATACCGGTGGCGGCTAACAGCGCAAAGATGGGGGAGGGTGTCCAACTGCCGCGCAAAACATCGGCGGCTAAGTCTGTCGGGATCACTCGAGCGATGTTGGCGGCGAGCCCCCCGCCGGTGATGTGACTCATGGCGTGGACGTCGACCTTGTTGATTAACGCAAGGCAGTCGCGGGCGTAGATGCGCGTGGGAGTGAGGAGTTCTTCACCGAGGGTGTGACCCAGGTCAGCGACTTGACGGTTCAATGACGCGCTGATCGACTCTTCGCTGGTGCCGAGCAAAGCCCGACGCGCAAGTGAATAGCCGTTGGAGTGCAGACCGGAGGAGGCCATAGCCACGATGACGTCGCCCTCAGCCACACGCTCAGGGCCAAGAACGCGATCGGCTTCAACTACGCCGGTGCCCGCACCAGCCACGTCGTACTCATCGGCTTCGAGCAGCCCGGGATGCTCGGCCGTTTCACCACCAAGAAGTGCACATCCGGCCAACTCGCACCCGCGTGCAATGCCGGACACGATCGCCGCGATGCGCTCGGGTACGACTTTGCCGGTTGCGATGTAGTCGGTCATGAACAGTGGCTCGGCACCGCAGACCACCAGGTCGTCTACCACCATGGCTACCAAATCAATGCCGATGGTGTCGTGCCGATTCATGTGCTGTGCAACGGCCACCTTGGTGCCGACACCATCGGTTGAGGTTGCCAGCAGAGGGCGCCTAAAACGTTGCAACGCAGAGGCATCAAACAGGCCAGCGAAACCACCGAACTCACCCATCACCTCGGGGCGATGAGTGCGAGCGATGGCGTCGCGCATGAGGGCCACAGCAATCTCGCCGGCTGCTACATCGACCCCGGATTCGGCGTAGGTGCTCATTAGGCGACGGGTGTATCCGACGTGGCGCCCGCGTGGAAATCGGTGGTGAGCGGTGAGGTGGCGGTGACCCGTTTCTCCAATCCTTCGA
Organism: Candidatus Nanopelagicales bacterium; assembly: GCA_018609125.1. Taxonomy (GTDB): domain Bacteria; phylum Actinomycetota; class Actinomycetes; order S36-B12; family S36-B12; genus M55B157. Next base: position 23,127 of record JABAYF010000015.1, read on the forward strand.
GCAGGTGCTTTCCGATGACTTCTGGTTCTGGTACCGCAAGCGGGTACACGCCATCGAAGCAGGCCCGACACAGCCTGTCGGCAGGCAGTGTGGTGGCTTCGGTGAGTTGATCGAGGGACACATAACCCAGAGAGTCTGCACCGATGGAACGGCAGATCTCTTCGACGCTGAGCCCGTTCGCGATGAGCTCGGCGCGAGAGGCAAAGTCGATGCCGAAGTAGCACGGCCATTTCACCGGCGGTGAAGAAATGCGCACGTGCACCTCGCGGGCGCCGGCCTCACGCAGCATGCGCACCAGTGCTCGCTGGGTATTGCCACGCACGATCGAATCGTCAACAACGACGAGACGTTGATCGGCGATGACCTCGCGCAGTGGGTTGAGCTTCAGGCGGATTCCTAGTTGGCGGATCGTTTGGGACGGCTGAATGAACGTGCGGCCCACGTAGGCATTTTTCACCAGGCCCTCAGCGAAGGGAATGCCAGATTCCTGGGCGTAACCGATAGCGGCATAGCGACCAGATTCGGGTACCGGAATCACCATGTCGGCATCGGCGGGGTACTCGCGGGCTAGGCGTCGACCTACTTCCACGCGGGTTTGCTGCACACTCCGACCGGCGATGGAGGTATCTGGCCTGGCGAGGTAGACGTACTCGAAAAGGCAGCCCTTAGGCGTGGCCTCGGCGAAACGATGCGACCGAAGACCATGCTCGTCTATCGCAATGAGCTCGCCGGGTTCAATCTCGCGAACGAACGACGCACCCACGATGTCGAGTGCGGCCGTCTCGCTGGCAATGACCCAGCCCTGTTCGAGGCGACCAAGGACCAGGGGGCGAATGCCGAGGGGATCTCGCGCTCCGTAGAGCGTTGTGTCATCCATGAATACCAGCGAATAGGCACCGCTGAGAGTGGGAAGTTCTTTGATGGCAGAGGCTTCCATGGATAGATCCGGATGCGCAGCAAGGAGGGCGCTGATGAGATCGGTATCGGAAGTGGAGCGATTAATGCGACCGCCCAGGGGTAGTTCTCCACTGGAATCCTCCAGTGCCGCTACCCGGTCGAAGAGTTCGGCGGTGTTCGTAAGATTGCCGTTGTGGCCTAGGGCGAGATGCCCGGTTGCGGTAGCACGAAAAGTAGGTTGGGCATTGTCCCAGCAGCTTGCACCCGTCGTGGAGTAGCGCGTGTGGCCAATCGCGACGAAGCCACGCAGGGCTGCCAGGCTCGCCTCGGTAAAGACCTGCGACACCAAACCCATGTCTTTGTACACCACGATGTGGTGACCATCGCTGACAGCGATCCCGGCAGATTCCTGGCCGCGATGCTGCAGGGCATAGAGCCCAAAGTAAGTGAGTTTGGCGACCTCGTCGCCGGGGGCCCACACGCCGAAGACCCCGCAAGCATCCTGCGGAGACTTCTCGTACGGATCAACATCGTGGGTCAGCCTGCCATCGCCTCGGGCCACGGGAGAAGTCTATGCCCGCTGTTTTAGCCAGGGGCAGTGCCCCGGGTCGGCTAGCGTGGGCACATGGATCTTCGCGAGGAATTGGATTTTTTTCCGTCGTCGGCTAATTCAGTTCAACGTGGGCTGCAATCAGCGGCTCAGACCAAGGCGGGCGCATGGGTCTTCCAGCGCACCCTTTACCGAATTGATCGGCCGCTGCATCGATGGAGCAAAGGTCGCTACACGATCCCGTGGGTCGTCACCGGACTACCCATCATCATGTTGACCTCCATCGGGGCTAAGTCGGGCTTGGCCCGAACGATGCCGGTGGCGGGGATTCCTCTCGAGGGTGAACACGGTGGCGATGTGGCCGTACTGGGCACCAACTACGCCCAACCCAAGAGCCCAGCCTGGGTGTTTAATTTGACCGCCCACCCGGAGTGCACCGTAGCCTGGCGCGACCGATCTGCCAGCGCGGTGGCGATCCCGATTGTGGAGCCGGAGGACCGAGAAGTGGTGTGGGGCAAAGCTACACAGATATATAGCGGTTTTGCCGCCTACCGTGAACGCATCAATCACCGTGAGGTGAAGATGTTCCGGCTCAGCGCGCATCAGTAATAGCGCAGCGCCTCGCCTTCGATACGTATTCCAACCTTGGCGTTCATCTCGGGAACGTGTGCGCCCATGACTCGAACCGGTAGTTGAAATCCATCGGGTAATTCCAGGGTGATGACACAGTCGTGCCCATGAAAGCTGCGGTGCACTACCAGGGCCGAGTCGCCAGATTCTGTTCCGTCTGCGTCGGTGACAATAAGTTGTTCGGGGCGTAGCACCGCCACATCAGAGCTATCAAGTGATCGCAGTGGTAGGTCGGACACCGGAACCCAGCCGATTGCGGTGCGCACGCCACGCTCAGCGTCTGTGGCGAGTACGGGTAGTTCTACGACGCTGCCAACGAACCGCGCCACTTCAAGATCAGCCGGATGTGCATATAGTTCCTGCGGGGTAGCCATTTGCACGAGTCGGCCATCACGCAGTACCGCAACCTGATCGGCGGTGGACAGGGCTTCTTTTTGATCATGGGTGACTAAAATTGCGGTCGTGCCCACCTGGCGCAAAACCTCGCGTACATCATCTCGTAGCCGAGAACGTAGTCCGGCGTCTAATGCGGTGAATGGCTCGTCGAGCAGGACCACTTCTGGCGCCGGCGCCAGAGCTCGGGCGAGCGCTACGCGCTGTTGCTGACCACCGGAGAGTTCCATTGGGCGAGCATTTTCAATTCCTTGCAGCCCAACAAGATCAAGCATTTCTTTAACTCGCTCAGTGGCATTGTCCTTACGGAAGAGTCCATAGCCAATGTTGCCGGCAACGCTGAGGTGCGGGAAGAGTGCGCCCTCCTGCGGCACGATTCCAACTCGGCGCTTCTCTGGCGGCACCCAGGTGTGTGGACCAACCACCTCGGTGTCGCCGAATGTCACTTCACCGGCGGTGGGACGTAAAAACCCAGCCAGGGTGCGAAGCAGCGTAGTTTTGCCAGAGCCGCTCGCGCCCAGGACGGCGGTCAGTGACCCCGATGGCACGTCCATGGATAGATCGACAAGCACCTCAACAGGCCCATAGGACGCGCACAGACCACGGATGCTTACCGATGTCATTGACTCAGACTAACCGTGGGTGGATGTCATGGTTCGGGAGAGCAGCCAGGCGGGTATGGCCGCCACAACGATGAGAGCCAGAGCGTAAGGCGCGGCCTGACCGTAAGCGGCGATCTCGGTGCGACTCCACATTTGGGTGGCCAGGGTGTCCAGGCCGGTGGGCCGCAGCATCAAGGTGGCGGGGAGTTCCTTCATTGCGGTGAGAAAAACGAGGAGACCACCCGCGGCGATGCCCGGTGCGCTGAGGCGGCCGGTGGTTGACAGCCAGGCGCGCACGGGGCCGCGGCCCAGTGATCGGGCGGTGTCCTGCAGAACCGGAGAGACGGTGGCCACGCTGGTTCTGGTGACTCCGATCGCTTTGGGTAGAAACAACACGGCATATGCCACCGCGAGGGTGAGTACCGTTTGGTAGATGCCGGGAAAGACCGACAGCGTCATGAAGACCAAGGAGAGGCCCACAACAACACCGGGAAGTGCGTGACCGGTGTAGGAAAGCGACTCGATCGTACGAACGGATCGCGTGCGGTAGCGAGCGGCCAGGATACCCACGGGCAGTGCCAGAGCTAGGGCCAGCAGCGCGCCCATCAGGGCCACCCAGGCGGTTGTTGCAGCCGCACTTAATATTTCGGCTAGATCAAGGTTAAGAGAGGTGCTACGCGTCATGAGATTGATTAACGATGCCAGCGGAACGCCGAGCGCGAGGACGGTGATGGTGGTCAACCATGCGAACGCGCCGATGCGTGCGGGACCGCGCAGCGCAACGGTGACCGCCTGTCGTTGAGTTCCCCCGGAGGTGCGCCAACGTCGTCGGACGCCACGGGTGCGTCGTTCGGCGATCACGAGAAGTGCGGCAAGGGCAACCAGGAGAAGGGCGAGGACCGCTGCGCTGACCCGGTCGAAACTGCCCCGGTAGGAGGCATAGATCACTCGAGTGAATGCGTCCACCCGAAACAGGGCCACCGCGCCAAAATCGCTGAGGGTATAGAGCGCCACAAGTAGTGCACCAGCGGCAGCAGCAGGCCACGCCTGGGGAAGAGTGGAGCCAATGAATGCGCGGATGGGGCCTTGGCCTAGTGACCGGGCGACTTCTTCCAAAGCCGGATCGGCTGCACGAAATGCTGCCGCGGTGGGTAGGACGACATAGGGAGTTGAAACTAAAACCAAGACGGTGACCGCAGCCCAGAAGCCGTTAAACCACGGGAATTGAGCCAACCAAGCGTATGCCGCCACGTAGGAAGGCACCGCGAGTGGCAGTGAAACCAACACGAGCCACGTGCGACGCAATGCAATGTTGGTGCGGGACACCAGCCATGCCGTGGGAATGCCAATCACCAGACACAGGCCGGTAACGACGAAAACAAGCGCAACGCTCGTGCCCACTGTTTCTGCGGTACGTGCGCGCCACAGCACGTCGACAATGCGACTGATGCCGGCTTCCCACACTCGGACGAATAAATAGGCCAGGGGCAGTAGTGCCACGATGGCGGTGATTGTGCCGAGAATCAGCAGCAGCGCTGGTGGTTGTTGACGTAGGCGAGCACGTAACGACATCGCCCCACCACTGCGGAGCGATGTCGTCGAAGTGGTGGCAGGTGCAGTCACAGGAGACCGACTTCCTCCAGCATGCGCAAAGTGCCGGGAAGATCAGCGAGTTCTGTCAGTGGTGCATCGGGCCCGCGCAGGGAATCTAATGGTGGAATCCCGTCTACGGAGGCAACCCCAGGCACAAGCGGGTATTCATATGTGTTGGCAACAAACCACTCTTGGGTCGCTGGTGTCAGGAGCCACTCCATGAGTTTCGCAGCAGCCGTGTTATCGGCAGATGTTGCCAACAATCCGACCCCGGCAACGTTCACCAAAGTTCCGGGATCTCCTGGAGCGGTAAACGCGATCTGAGCCTGCATAGCGTCGGCGCCCACTTCAGCGGCCTTTTCGTACCAGTAGTAGTGGTTGATCAAGCCAAGCTCCACCTGGCCGGTATCGACCGCATCAAGAATGAGACCGTTCTTTTCAAATGTTTGAACGTCGTTGGCGACCAGACCGTCTAACCATGCTCGGGTGACGTCATCACCGGCGGACACGCGCATCGCGGTGACGAAAGTCTGAAAGGAAGCATTGGTGGGTGCGATCCCCACCTGGCCACGCCACACCGGATCGGTGAGATCGAAAACGCTCGTGGGAACCTGGGTGGCCGTGAGTTGCTCAGAGTCATAGGCGATCACTCGAGCACGTCCGGTGACACCGGTCCAGGTTCCATCAATGGCGCGGTAGTTGACTGGCACGGTGGTACTGATCGCCGCCGGGAGCGGGGCAAAGAGTCCCTCGGCGGCAACAGCGCCCAAAGCTCCGGCATCTTGGGCGAAGAAGACATTGGCCGGGGTTCGGTCGCCCTCCTCGAGTAGTTGTGCGGCCAATTCGGCGGTGTCGCCGTAACGAGCGGCCACCGTGATACCGGTTTCGGCAGTGAACTGCTCAAAGAGTGGGCCCACGAGGGCTTCGGACCGGCCGGAGTACACCGTGATGCTGGTGGCACCGTCACCGGTGGGGTCGGTGTTGGCATCAGAGTTCGAGCCGCAGGCGGTGAGAGCTAAGGCGGTGGCGATAGCGGCGGAAACGACGATGGTGCGCCGAGCAGTTCGGGTCACGAATCCTCCAGAAGTAAGGCTTACCTAAATTAGGTTTACCTAACCTATTCTGACCGCCCGTAGGATTGTCAAATCGATGGGCCAGAACTGGGCTATGTTGCCCCCGTGACCGCCGCCTTGATTGTTGTCGACGTACAGGTGGGATTCGACGATTCGGCGTGGGGACCTCGGGATAATCCGGACGCGGAAGCGAATATTGCCCGTCTTATAGCTTCCTGGCGCCGTACGGATCGGCCGCTCATCCTGGTCCGTCATGACTCGGTTACGCCGGGATCACCTCTGCTGGGTGGCACTCCCGGCAATGAACTTCGAGACTTCGTCGACGGCCCGCGGGATCTGTTCGTGACGAAGTCGGTCAACTCCGCCTTTTACGGCGATCCAGACCTACACCAATGGCTGCAAGGACGTGACATCGGTGAACTGGTCGTCTGCGGTGTGACGACGAATCACTGCGTGGAGACCACGGCGCGGATGGCAGCAAACCTCGGCTACAAGGTCTGGTTCGTGTTGGACGCGACCCATACCTTTGACCGGCTGGGTCCAGACGGACGCATAGTGCCAGCCGCAGAGCTCGCTCGAGCAACGGCTGCGAGTCTGCACGGGGAGTTTGCGATGGTCACATCCACATCGGCGCTGCTAGAAGTGTTCACGCCATAGCGGAAGCAATGAGGACAGGTCGCTTCGCTCTCCGCTGGCTTGCAGCGCACCGGAGTTGATGCCGCTGGACCAGTCCAGTTCCCCGGTGACCAGCAGCAGCCAGGTGCGGGCGTCGCATTCGACCAGGGCCGGTGGCGTACCGCGTCGATGCTTGATGCCCGCAACAACCTGAATGGCAGCGTAGGGCGGAATGCGCACCTCGACGCTGTGCCCGGGGGCAATGCTCGACAGCTGGGCTAATGCTTCTTTAACCGCTGCTTTCTCGCAGGCACGGTCAGGTTTTTCGTTGCGTCCGTAGTGGTCTAGGCACGCTTGGATCACCAACGGTGCAGTATTCACGAACGCGCCATCAACGCATGACCTGTGCAGTGATGAAACCCAAAACCTCAGCGAGTGCCTGTTCCCAACCCAAATCAAGCATCACGTCGTGCCCGATGGGTGATCCGTCGGCGCGAGTAAGCCATGCCGGTTCAACTCCGTAGGCGTCAGCCGTGCGTTCCACATCGCGTTCGCGAACGAGGGAGTCTGACCTGGTGCCGGCCACCATCACGGGACAGCGCACCGGGCCGATGTGCCTGCGTCCTAGTAGTTGGTATTGCACGAGCGGAGATTCGCGACCGAGTCGGCTCACATAGCGTCGTGCTGTACCGGGATCGAGGCCGGGAAAAAGTTGATCGGCGGTCATCGGCAAGGTGCGCCCAACAACAGCGGCCCCGGCAGACGCAGGCCGCTGCTTTGCGATGTGCCAAAGATTCGGTGTAGATCCGGTCAGGGGAGCGGGTGTGAGCAGGACAAGCCCCCGCGGGGAGTACCGGTCTGCCACAAGTTGAGCAACAAGTGCGCCCATGGAGTGGCCCACAAGCACGGGTGGTTGCGGAAGTTCGGTGATGGTTTGCATCACGTCGTGCACGTAGTCCCGCAGTAGAGTGCGTGATAGTTTGCGTGCTCCACCAGAGCCGCCATGGCCCCGAAGTGACACCGCGTACGAGGGGAATCCCTTGGCTGCTGCGGCCGGCAACCAGTTTTCCTCAAAACACCAGGCACCATGTGCCAAGCCGTGGATGAAAAGCAGGGGTGGAGTGCGCTTGGAGCGTGACTCGTTCGCCCAACCGGCAGGCATGGAAGATACCACTTCGCGGTAAACCCCAGAAGAGGGCACCGACCAATCCCACTGCCGCATAACCGTTCTCGGTTTGCGCATGGATGCGCTCACGCGGACACTTTCTCCAACACGGCGAGGTCGCCTTCCAGGGCGACAAGGTACTCCTGATGAGCAATCTCGTAGTAGTGGCGAGTGGAATCCTTGTAGTTCGCGCCGCCAGTGAAGCGTACGTGCGTTTGTTCGATGACATCCCGATAGAACTCCCGGGCCCGATCGGGGTCAAGTCGCATGAGTTCCGCATAGGAGGCAATGAGTACGCCCTGCCAGTGCGCGATCGTCCACTGTCCACTATCGGGCTGAATCAGACCGGATACGACCAGGTTGTCAAAGCGTGGGGTAAATATCTGTCGGGCCAGCACCGGGTGGTCGCCGGTCGGGTTGAGCCAGTCATCGTCAAGAAAGGGAAAGTGTGCGAGATAGCCGGTGGCAAAGATCACCAGGTCAATCTCTGCTTCGGTGCCATCGGTGAATACGACCCTGGACTCGTCGAAGTGGTCGATATCGGGCTTGGGCACGATGTCGCCGTGTCCGACGTAGTAGACCAACTGTTGGTTAATAATCGGGTGTGTCTCAAAGAAATCGTGATCTGGTTTGGGTAAGCCGAACCGGGTGAAGTCACCTACGGTGAGACGCAGTGTGGTTTTAAACATGATGCGGCGCAGTGCAAGGGGCAACTTCATGGCGAGGAGGAGGTCTGCAGTCTGATCGCTGGGCCGACCAAAAGCGTACTTCGGGTTGTAGTAGTAGCCGCGTCGAGTGGAGTGCACGGTCGACTTTGAATTTTGCGCACTTTCCACCGCGATGTCACACCCGGTATTACCCGCTCCAACAACCAATACTCGTTTACCGCGCAGCACTTCAGCACCCTTGTACTGGGCAGAGTGCCGTATCTCGCCGGTGAACGAGTCCTGGCCCGGATACTGCGGAGTCTTCGGCCACCAGTTGTGTCCGTTGGCCACCACCACACCGGCAAACCGAGAGGTCGTCTGCTCCCCGGTGACGCGGTCAGCAACCGTGACATCCCACCCGTCATCGGCGTTCTCCCCGACAGGTGTGCACCGTACAACCTCGGTGTTCAGCGACAGGTGGTCATAGAGATCGAAGTGACGTGCATAGGACTGGAAGTACTCGTGCACCTGCCAGTGCGAGGGGTAATCCGGATAGTGGTCGGGCATCGGGAAGTCGGGGAACTGAGTGAAGGGCTTGGTGGAAATGAGGTGGGTTGACTCATACACCCGGGAGTTCTCAGCGTGGTAGTTCCAGTTCCCACCAAGGTCGCTATCCCGCTCGAATCCGTGGGCATTGACGCCACGTTCGAGGAGATTCTTTAGGGCCGTCAAGCCGTGGGGGCCAGCACCGATGACGGCCCAGGGCAGGGGAGATTCACTCATGAACTGAGCATGGCCACTACGAGCCGGTTATGCAACCGTAAGTTCACACAGACGTAGCGTTCGCTTCCTGGCTGTTGGTCACGACCAGGAGTGTGCCGTCATTGAGTCCCTTGGATAAATCACCAAAGGATTCAGGGAGGGATTCGAATCCCTCCCGCACGTCCTCGCGGTGTGCGATTTTGCCGGCGCTGAGCCATTGCCATAGTTGATCGGTTGCTGCGGGGATGTCATCCTCGAAATCTCCCAGCAGAAATCCTTGCATCCGGACGCTGCCATAGACGAGGCGCATCATGTTGCGAGGACCAGAAATCGGCTCGCTGTTGTCGTATCCGGCGATCTGCCCGCAGAGAACGATCACGCCGTATTTTGCAATGTTTTCAACCGCAGCCTGCAAGATTTCGCCCCCGACGTTGTCAAAGAAGATATTGACGCCAGCAGGTGCCAGTGCGCGAATCTGTTGTTCCACGTTTGCCTCGCGGTAGTTAATCGCTGCATCGAATCGAAGGTCCTGGGTCAAGTAGTTGCACTTTTCGGTTGAGCCCGCGATCCCGATGACTCGACAACCCATGATCTTGCCGATTTGACCGGCGACCGATCCCGTTGATCCGGCCGCACCCGAGACGACCAAAACGTCACCTGCTTCGGGTCGCCCGATCTTGGTCATTCCCATGTAAGCGGTGAGCGCGTTCATCCCTAGTGGCCCCATTGCTTGCACGAGAGAGACATCCGGTCGGACCGGGCGCACGGGCATCACGTTCGCATCGACGATGGCGTAGTCCTGCCATGAGCCGATGGTGGTTACCCGATCGCCTGGACTAAATCGTGCATCCCTGCTGGCGACCACGGTGCCGGCGCATGTGGCCAGCATGGG
>JABAYF010000015.1:33045-67180 GCA_018609125.1 Candidatus Nanopelagicales bacterium
TAAATCGTGCATCCCTGCTGGCGACCACGGTGCCGGCGCATGTGGCCAGCATGGGTGCACCTAAAGGAACCGACGGATAGTAGTTGTTTCCCGGCTCGTCCATCCAATTGCGCATCGTGGGCGCATGCAAAAAGACTGACGTGCGCACCAGAATCTGGCCATCCCCAAGCGCTGAGGCATCGGGAACGTCACTCTCGTGAAATTCCATGTCTGAGACTCTGGCGGTGCCCACGGGACGGCGCACGAGTCGCCACTGTCGATTTACTGAATGCACGAACCACTCCTCACCTCAATGTGACCGGCAAAACTTTGGCACATGTGTCGTCAGGTTCGCAGGGCTGCGGCCAAGCGATCTAGTTGGGAAACTTCCACGCCGCGGGACATGGCCCAGTTTCGAGCTCCACCATGAGTGTGGTCGAGCCAATCGAGAAAGGAACCCATCGCGTGCCCGTGGACTTCGTAAAACTCGTTGTTTACCTTTCCCATGTGGGCCAAGTACCGTGGCGATCGGCGCAGCATGTCGTTTACTCGATCGTTATTTTGCTCCGATGCCAGGTAGTCAGCCATCACGGCCTCACGGGTGACGCCGGCGATTTCAAGAGCAATCGCAATAACAAGGCCGGTACGGTCCTTACCCGCTGCGCAATGCACGAGCGTTGGCCCATCCAGTAGTTGCGGCAAAAATGCGAAAACCCGACCGAGTCCACCCGAAGGCACACTGGCAAAACTTTGATACACGTACGACGTAAGTTGTCCCGATGGCCAAGCAGGATCAAACTCCAAATCCAAGGGCGCGGGATCCAGGGGAATGTTCAGGTACGTGATTGCTTTCGCATCGACTGGCCCGCGCCCCTCGGTGATCGTTTCGCGAGCCGATCGAAGGTCCAAGATGGAGGCGATCTGATAATGCTCGGTCAGACGCTCAACGTCATGCGACGTGGCCTCCTGAAGTGATTCACTGCGAAAAAGAATGCCCTTTCTCGTGAATCCGCCATCGCGCAGGGGCAAACCTCCGACGTCGCGCAGATTTACTAACCCCTGCGCACCAGATGGATTGGCGCTGTTGGCTGTCAGATCGGGCATGCAACAGTTTCGAGTTGGAGCATTGCGAGCACTCGACCGAATCCGATGTATTGCGTCGTCATCATCGATAGTTCAACGAAGCCCTCGTCTCCAAACGCATCACGCCAACGCCGAACGTCCTCGTCGGTAATCGAGTGATGATCAAGCGCCATACGTTCAGCGAAGTCGAGCGCAATTCGCTCCTGTTCGGACAGGGTGGCGAGGCCATCACTGTTGTTCTCGAGAGCCCCGAGCGCCTCGGTCTCTGCGACCGTATCCGGTGCTAAGCGGGCTGCTGCGCATGTGCGACAACCGTTGAGTGTGGCGATGTGGAGACGAACGAGTTCTTTCATTCTCGGGGTAATGACACCCTTTTCGCTGTGCCATGGGTAGTAGAAGGCAAGGTACTCCTCCAACAATCGCGGCTGAGTGGAAAATGCACGTGCAACATGCTGCGTCGCCCAATCGTCCTCGTTCGCTCCGTTGTGGAGCTCTTGCAAGAACGGATCGAGTTCGTGAACCTCAGGTAGCGGAAGGCGTGACATGTGTACTCCTATGGGTGGCGGTCGTATTAACGAGACTTGTGCGGGAAAGCGCGGGTTTCGCTGTCGAGAAGTGAGTAGTCGTCGATCCGAGCGAAGTAGTAGGGGAGAAATTGATCACTGGGAATCGTCGCAGCGCTATGACTAGTCGCGAGCAGGTCACCCTCTTGCCATACCGCTCCGCGAATATCAGTGATCGGAATGGTGTCGAGTGGGTCATGCCCGTTGCCTTTGAGCGCGATGCCCCCCGGTCCGGCCATGGTCACCGAGAGTCGCACATCAAAGTCAGCGATTGTGATGACCGCGTCGTGTTCCAAGCCGTTTCCGTCTGAGGAGGGCGTCGCCTTGATGTTGAAGTTGACGCCGGTGGTCTCCAGGGGTCCGGTGTCTTCGACGAGTTCGGCTTCGAGATGAATGATTCGCTCTCCGCGGCGTTCGACCCAACCGCTTGCGACGCCGTTGGCCCGCCTCAACTGGACGGATGCCTGCTTCTTGGGCTCTCCGAACACTTCACGGCCGTAGATGATGGCGGCGTCGGTGTCCATGTACATGGCTAAGACGTACTCACCGTGCACGTCTCCTAGTCGCGCGGGGACGTAGATCCCGGCCCCCGAGAAGTCTTCAACGCAATTGCTCTGCCAACGGCCGATCATGATCCGAACGGAGTCGCCATCGGCGACGAGTGGTGCGGGGATGACCTGCTGCAGCCAGGCCGGGTCCGTCCCCACGGTGACGGACAACATTTCGCAGTTGACGAATCGTGGCTTGGCTATGACGGCGCTAATCGCGGCGACCTGGTCTGCTGAAGCGACAAATGAGTCCATGTGTCCCCCTCGGGGCTAGGAGTGGAGTCGAATAGGCCCGGTCGAGCCGCACTTTCATCACTTGATTCATCGGACGATATGCCCGCGTGGCGGCCCGGTCAATCAAAATACTGGGATTTCTTATGGGGAATCGCACCGGTGTGTCGGAAAATTTAGAATCAACTCCCGAAATAGATCCGATGAATGTGGTCGAATGACGCCATGACTGACCCCATGACGTCACAGCTTGAGCTGCGGTCGCAGCCCCTGTTTGTATTGACGGCTGAACTCGGCGCACCTCAGGTGCATGAGCCGACGCCGTCGGGCACTCGCAAGGTCGTCCCCGTACTCGGGGGCAGTTTCGTCGGGGAAAGGCTTCACGGGGAGATAGATCCAGCCGGGGGTCATGATTGGGCCCTCGTCCGAGCGGACGGCTCGTTGGTCCTGGATGTTCGATTAGTGCTCACGACTCACGATGGCGAGAGGGTCCTCATGACGTACTCGGGGATTCGGACCGGTTCACCGGAGGCACTGGCCCGCCTTGCGGCCGGAGAGCCCGTTGACCCTCATGAGATCTACTTTCGCATCGCCCCGCGATTTGAGACCGGTTCCACGAAGTATGCGTGGCTCAACGGAATCCTCGCTATCGGCGTGGGTGAAAGATTAGCGACCGGACCGCGTTACACGATCTTTGAGATTTTATAACCCGCTCGAGTAATCCGACTGAGCCTTCTCGCTTTGTAGGGTCAGCAGATCTTCGGCAATGTCCGTCCACAGGTGATCGTCTGTCTGATAGGGCGTATAGAAGCTCAGGCGATCCACCAATCCGGCAAACCGTTCGTGAATCTGGCCCGCGACCGCGTGGGGCTCAGCGACGACCGCGAATGCATGCAACATGTCGTCGGTAATCACGGCGCTGAGATCCGCCGAAGTGTGCCCGCCCTGACGCATCATTCGTGACAGTTCCTCAGCGGCCTCACCCCAGCCGTGCGCATCCATCACTGGCCGGTATGCGGGAGTGCTTCCGTAGAAAGCGATTTGCTCACGTACTGCTTGAGCAGCATGGGCGAATTCTGATTCCGTTCGCCCGGTGACCACGAAGGCCATCGTTGAAATGGCAACGTCGCCTCGCGAACGCCCTGATTGATCCAGGCCCTGCTTCAACGCCGGGAGTGTTTGCTCAGCGATATAGGTCGCAGTTGTAAAGCCGTGCAGGATAACGCCGTCAGCGACTTCGCCCGCGAGAGCGGTCATGGTGGGTCCGACGGCGGCCAGGTAGATCGGAGGGTCTGGATGCTCCAGAGCGGGAGGCGAAAAAAAACCAGGCATGAGTGTGTGCTGGTAGAAGTCACCTTGGAAGTGCAGTCTCTCACCCGTTCTCCATGAGTTCCAGATGCAACGGAGCGCGGCGATGTACTCGCACATTCGTTCAGTTGGCGCGCTCCAAGGCATGGAAAAACGACGTTCGATATGGGCCTTCACCTGACTGCCGATACCGAGGATGAATCGACCCTTACTGATGCGCTGCAAGTCATATGCTGTGTAAGCCATCGTCATAGGTGACCGGGATAGGGCAACAGCTATGGACGTGCCTATCGAAAGACGCTCGGTGTGTTCGGCCGCAAATCCCATGGTCAAGAAGGGATCGTGCCGCGCCTCGGAGACCCACAGGCCATCCCAGGGACCGGCCTCGCAGGACACGGCCAACATTGCCGTTTGCATGACCGACAATGTTTGGTCTGGGGAGATGACTCGGTCAACGAGTAGTCGATTCATAGCAGTTCCAAAATCGTGGCGTTCGCCATTCCTCCGCCTTCGCACATGCTTTGCAAGCCGTAGCGAATGTTGTTGCGCTTCATGTGGTGAACCAGTGTGCTCATCAAGCGAGCACCGGAAGCTCCGAGCGGGTGTCCGAGTGCGATGGCCCCGCCGAGAGGGTTTGTGATGTCGTGCGAGGCCTGCGTATCGGCGAGCCAAGCGCCAAGTACGGAGGCGAACGCTTCATTGATTTCGAAGGCGCCGATGTCTGCCATGTCAAGACCAGACTTCGCGAGGACCTTTTCGGTAGCGGGAATCGGGCCGGTCAGCATGATCACCGGATCAACTCCGGCAACCGCGAAGGAGTGAAAACGGGCGATGGGAGTGAGCCCGAGTTCCGCTGCCTTGGCTGAGGTCATGATCAACATGGCAGCGGATCCATCTGAAATCTGCGATGCGTTACCGGCCGTGACTACACCATCATCAAGAAATGGCGTTTTGAGTCCCGCGAGTCCCTCGACCGTCGTCGTATCGCGGATTCCTTGATCGGCGCTCATCAGTCCAGCCCCGGTGTCAATCGGCAGGATCTCTGAGTCGAACAGCCCCTCACGCGTTGCCTGAGCGGCCCGTTGATGTGAGCTGGCTGCGAGTTCGTCCAGATACGCCCGCGACAGATTCCATCGCTGAGCGATCATCTCGGCACTGATTCCCTGGTTGACCAGACGACCCTCGTAGCGTTGTTTCATCATCGGCCCAAACGGACCATCGCCACCCTCAGTGTTGGAGAACATCGGGACACGCGACATCGATTCGACACCGCCGGCAATCGCCACGTCGTATTGACCTGCGATGACTCCGGCAGCAGCAAAATGAGCCGCCTGCTGGCTTGATCCGCATTGGCGGTCAACGGTAGTTCCGACAACGCTTTCAGGAAAACCCGCGGCGAGGGCGGCGTTACGGCCGACGTTGAAGGATTGTTCGCCCACCTGCGATACGCAGCCCCACACGACATCGTCAACCACGACAGGGTCAATGCCCGTGCGCTCGACGAGACCACGGAGCACCTGCGCAGACAGGTCTACCGGGTGGCTACCTGACAGTTCACCCTTCGTCGGCTTTCCGATACCCACCGGAGTCCGAATAGCTTCGACAATTACTGCGTCACGACTGGTCATCTTGCTCTCCTCATATGTGGACGTGCGACTTAATGATCGGTTGCGGGTGAAACGCGAATCAGCACCTTGCCCAGATGCTGACCGGCTAGTTGTGCTTTCAGTGCCCAGGGAGCCTGGTCAAGGCCATTGACGATGTGTTCATGAAGTGTGAGTTCACCAGCCCGGTGCCATTCGGTGAGGTCGGCGAGTGCCTGGTCTTCTGACTCGCTGTATCGCGATTGCAGGAAACCTCTGACCGTGAGCGAGCGGTCAAGAATGATGCGCTCGTGGCGCGGTCCATCACCGGGCGATCGACTGTCAAGGGCAATCGTTCCGCAGATCACGACTCGTCCATCGATTGCCATCTGCGTCATCACGAGGTCGTGAACTGGCCCCCCTGTGTTATCGAAAAAGACGTCGACGCCGTCGGGAGCGAGTGACCGCAGTTGCTGCTCTAAGTCCGGACTATCGCGGATGAGGCAGTGGGGAAGGCCGTAGGCGGACGCGCACAGTTCGGCCTTTTCGGCACTGCCGACGATGCCGATGACGTGCGCTCCCGTTCGTGTGGCAATCTGTGCGGCGATACTGCCCACGGCGCCGGCCGCAGAGGTCACCACGACGGTGTCGTCACGTGTAACTCCGGCGATGGTGACCATGCCGACATAGGCTGAAAGCCCAATGTGTCCAAGAATGCCAAGGGCAAGGGATGCCGGGTCGAGGTTGTGCGGCAGCACGCGACGAATGTCAGTCGTATCGCTGACGTGCTGTTCACGCAGACCGAATGGCCCAAGGACTCGTTCACCTGGAAGGAGCGTGTCGTTCCTGCTCTCAATAATTCGACCGACCCCATAGGCACGCATCACTGATCCGGGCACGATGTGTTTGCCTCGTCCTGGGTTCGCGGCCGCCCAGGTTCGCATTGCTGGGTCGATCGAAATCCACTCCAGCGCGATCCGCACTTGACCGTCTGACAGATCCTGGTGTGCTGCCTGCTGAATACCGAAGTCGTCAGGCTCGGGAAGCAGATCTGGGTGACGCAGCAGGAGGACTTCAGTGCCGGCGGACACTTGCGGGTTCGACGTTTCGACCGTCGGAGACTTGCTCACATTGATAGCCCACCGTCCACCGGAAGCACAGCGCCGGTGATGTAACCGGCTTCACGGGAGGCGAGAAATCCGATGGCTGCAGCCATTTCCGATGGATGCGCGAAGCGACCCATCGGAATTCCTGCTGCAATCTCCGCTAGCTTGTCCGGAGGAATCGAGGAGACCATCCGAGTCTCTGCATTGGGCGAAATCGCGTTCACGGTGACGCCAAAACGAGCCAATTCTTTGGCAGCGGTTTTCGTGAACCCGATAATTCCAGCCTTCGCCGTGGCGTAGTTGGCCTGTCCGGTATTGCCATGCAAACCGGTGTAGGACGTGACGTTGATGACGCGACCGAATTCCTGCTGGCGAAAGTGGGGAACGCAAGCGCGGGTGAGCCGGAATGTGCCACCGGCATGGACACCGAGGACAGCATCCCAGTCCTCATCAGAGATCTTCCACAAGACTTTGTCGCGAAGGATTCCGGCGTTGTTTACCAGGATGTCTACCCGGCCGGTTGTTGCCATCACGTCGGCAATGGCTTTGTCGACCGATTCGGTGTTGCTGACATCCGCCGCAATCCCCTTCGCTCCGACTTGGTCGGAGGCGATGTCGAGTTCGTTCTCGTCAAAATCGATCAGTACGGTGTCGGCTCCCGCCTCGGCAAAAAAGCGTCCGATTTCCAGGCCGATACCGCGGGCTGCCCCGGTGATGATCGCCGTTTGCCCGCTGAAGTCGTACGTGAGATTGCCCATCTGGCCCTCCTAGGTTGGTTGTTTCAGAGGCCGAGATCGCGGCCGATGATTTCCTTCATGATTTCGTTGGTGCCACCCCAGATGCGGGTGACGCGAGCATCAAGCCACGCCCGCGCAACGCGATATTCCTTCATGTATCCGTAGCCGCCGAACAGCTGAACGCAAGCATCGACGATCTCGTTTTGGATGTCTGCGGTCCAATACTTTGCCTTTGCTGCATCGACAGCGGTGAGTTCGGCACGTGCATGCGCATCGACGCACGCATCAACGTAGGCCTGGGTGACGTCAATTTTCGTGACGAGTTCGGCCAGTAGGAACTTGTTGTGTTGGAAGGACCCGATGGTTTGACCGAACGCTTCCCGGGTGCGCGCGTAGTCGAGTGTCTCGTTGAGTATTGATCGGGCTTGGGCCAGGTTGCCGACGGCGGCTCCAATCCTCTCCTGCGGTAGCTGCTCCATCATCTGGATGAATCCGCGATCGACCTCGCCGATCACGTGCTCGTCGGTGAGCACGACATCGTTGAAGAATAATTCCGACGTGTTGGCCTCTGGCTGGCCGACTTTGTCCAGTTTGCGACCCCGCTCAAATCCAGGAGTCCCAGACTCGACGGCGAACAAGGTGATGCCTTTCGCCTTCTTCTCCGGTGACGTCCGAGCGGCGACAATAACTAGATCAGCAGTATAACCGTTGGTAATGAATGTCTTTGAGCCATTGAGAACCCAAGAATCATCGCGCCGGACGGCGCTTGTGCGCAAGGCTGCGAGATCAGATCCCCCGGATGGTTCGGTCATCGCGATGGTCATGACTAGATCGCCAGTAGCCGCTCCGGAAAGCCAGCGTGCTTGTTGTTCGGGGGTGCCGTAAATGGTCAAGTAAGGAACGGCCACGTCGAAATGCATTTGGAAGCACGAATGGAATGCCATGCTTGCTGCTCCGAGCTCTTCTTGCAAGACCGCGTTGAATCGGTAGTCCTCAGGGGCCGTGCCGCCAAAATTCTCCGGGATCTCAAGCCCCAGCAGATCTGCCTTACCCGCTGCGTGCCAGGCAGAGCGAGGGATTTCCCGGGCTGCGACGAAGTCCTCATAGCCGGGGAGCAGGGTCCGCTCGACGAACGCCCTGGCAGTTTGCCGAAAATCCTCATGGTCGGCTGAGTAAAGAGTGCGTAGCATGGAAACTCCCTGCCGAGGTTGTGGTCAGAGCAATACGTCGTGAACGAATTCGTCGTTCTATTGATTTTTGGAAGGCGCACGGCGATACTAACAAGCGTTAGTTTCAAAGTCACTACTGTTCGCCAAGGAGGCGGCAATGGAATTTGCCTATGACTCGACCGTGACTGATCTGGAGTCAACGGCGCAGGAATTTCTTGTCGACCACGTGTTGCCCGCCGAACCGATCTACGCGGCGCAGCGTCGCGAGATCGGCGCCTGGGACACGCCTGAGGTTATTGAGGAACTCAAGCTTGAGGCCAGGCGCAGAGGATTGTGGAACCTTTTCTTACCCGGCGATAGGGGTGCGGGCCTTACTAACCTTCAGTACGCACCGATCGCTGAGATTTCCGGTCGAAGTCCTTGGATCATGCCCGAAGCAATGAACTGCTCGGCCCCAGACACGGGAAACATGGAAATCTTGCATCACTTTGCTACCCCTGAGGTACGCGAACAGTGGCTGCCAGCCCTGCTCGAAGGCAAAATCCGTTCGGTGTATTCGATGACCGAGCCCGCGGTGGCGAGTTCAGATGCCAACAACATTTCGACTCGCATCACCGAAGAGAATGGTGGGTTTCGGATCAAGGGCCGCAAATGGTGGTCCAGCGGCGCGATGAGTCCCTCCTGCAAGGTGGCAATTGTCATGGGTCTGTCGGATCCGGACGCCGACAAGCACCGCCGCCACAGCATGATCGTGGTACCCCTGGACACACCCGGTGTCAACATCATCCGGTCTACGAGTGTCTTCGGTTACACCGACGGTGGGCACGGTGGTCACGCCGAGATTGAGTATGACGTCTGGGTTCCTCGCGATCACCTGCTCGGCGAGCTCCATGGTGGTTTCGCTATCGCCCAAGCTCGTCTTGGCCCCGGTCGAATTCACCACGCGATGCGTTTGATCGGCATGGCCGAGCGAGCCTATGACCTGATGTGCGAGCGAGCCCTCGTTCGCTTCCCGTTTGGAAAGTCGATTGCTGAGCAGGGAGTCTTTCAGGATTGGATCGCGGAGGCGCGAATCAAAATCGAGATGAATCGACTACTCGTCTTGAAAACGGCGTGGCTGATGGACACCGTCGGAAACCGTGGCGCCGCGGTAGAGATTTCTGCCATCAAGGTGTCGACGCCGGAGATGGCTACCTGGGTAATAGACCGGGCTATCGAAACATTTGGTGGGGCTGGCGTCAGTCAGGACACGCCTTTGGCTGAGTTGTACTCAACGGCAAGGATGTTGCACATCGCAGATGGTCCTGATGAGGTGCACAAGATGGCTCTGGCTCGACGAGAACTTCGTCGGTATAAGACATCCTGAAGACGTCTTTGATGTCGTTGCTATGAAAGCATCATGATGTCTGGTGCATCAACCGTGGACGCCATCCGTCGGGTCGGTCTTGAGATGTTTGCTCGCGATGGTTACGAGGCAACAACCATGCGGGCTATCGCGAGTGAAGTGGGAATCCAGGCCGGAAGCCTGTACAACCACTTTGCTTCCAAGGAAGAGATTCTTTGGGACCTCACACGTGGTGCCCTGATGCAATTAACGAGCCGAATTCGCGAGTCGATGGAGACCCTGGCCGTCGATGCTGATGCCCGGGATCAATTGTCCGCCTTCGTCGATGCGCATGTTCGCTTTCATGCCCTCAACAGTGACCAGGCGAGCATTGTCAATCGACAGATGGCGGGCCTATCTGCGACGCATTACCGACAGGCGGTGTCGCTTCGGGCGACGTTCGAAACTCAGTTGGGTGACATCCTTCGAAATGGCGACGCATCTGGTGAATTTCACGTCATTGATTTGCGGATGTCTGTCATCGCGATTTTGCAAATGTGTATTTCTGTCTCGACCTGGTACCGAGCGGACGGCAAATTGAGTCCAGATGAGATCTGCGCCGTATACGTGCAACTGTCGCAACGGATGGTTGGCTTTGATCAACGTGCGCTCATGGCCAGCGGCCCAAGGAAAGGAGTTTCCCAGCGATGAGTCACAACTCGCTGAATCTGGACCAAACGCTGGGGGCGGTTCTTTTCGACTGGGATGGGACATTGGTCGACACTGGCGGAATCCTGCTGGATTGCTGGCAGATGTCGACCGAGGAGGTGCTCGGCTACCGCTTTCCGGTTGAAGAGTCAGATCGCCGCCGGGTTTTGTCGATGAGGGCTGTCGATAGTTTTCCCACGATCACTAGCGGACCCGAGCAGGTCGCAGAACTCACTCGCGTATTCGATCGCACGTACGCACAATTGGCTCCCACACACGTTCAGGTGCACTCAGGTGCCGGCGAACTCCTGAGAGAATTGAAAGACCGTGGAATTCGAACAGGGGTGGTGACTTCCAAGGCACCGGTGCGCTATGAGATCGACGCGCAGATCGCGGGCCTGAGCGCCTTAATGGACGTCGTGATTACCGGTGATGACGTGGCCAAGGGAAAGCCCGATCCCGAGGGCATACACAAGGCCCTGAGCCAGATAGCGGTGACCCCGTCGGCTTCGGTCTACGTGGGCGATGGGCCGGTCGATGCGAGGGCGGGCAAGGCGGCCGGTCTAGGCACGGTGCTGATGAGTCATGGGTTGCACTCCCGTGACGAGTTTCAGGCGGTGGATCCCGACCTGATTGTGGACGATCTGCATCAACTCGCGGCGATATTGCGCGCGATCCCGGTCTAAGATCTCCACGCTCAAGAAGGGACAAACATCCGACTAATTTCACGAAAGGAGATCGCGGATGCTGGCTATTCGTTAGCCTGACGTGTCGTATCCCTCACCCAAACATCAGATCTTTGACCGAATAGGGAAAGGTGCCCACCGTGAGTGAGCAGGAGTTGTCACTGGATTTCTTGGCCGTCCATGGCCTCGCTGTACGCAAGGCCGCCGGCCCCGGTGCCGTTGCTGATCTGCTGAACGCAGACGAGAGCGCGGTGGCCGCAGTCTTCGATGCGGCAATGGCAGAAGGCAAGATTGCCGGAGCCAAGGGCATCTTCATGGTGGCACCGGCAGGGCAGGCCTGGCTGGCGGATCAGTACCCCATCGTGTATGCCAGCGCACGCGAAGACGGAGCTCTCACCGCGGCGTATGAGCGGTTTGAGCGAGTGAACACGCAGTTGTTGGCGTTGTTTACCGACTGGCAAACGATGCCGGCGGGAGGCCAGCGGGTACCGAATGACCACTCAGATCCTGACTACGATCGTGTGATCATTGACCGACTCGGCGACCTACATGAGCGAGCCGAGCGAGTGGTCGGCAATTGCAGTGAGGCGGAGCCGCGACTTGGTCGCTACCTTGAGCGCCTAGAGGCCGCCTACGACAAGGTCCTCGCAGGGGATACCGACTACGTGAGTGGTGTCCGCATCGATAGCTACCACACCGTGTGGTTTGAACTTCACGAAGACCTACTTCGCATGCTCGGTCGCCAGCGTCAGGAGTGAATCTGTGAGTCAACCCGAACAACGAATCATCGTTCTTGACGGCACCCAGGTGCCAGACAGGGAGATTATCGGGGGTAAGGCTTGGAGCATTGCTCGGATGACCAAGCTCGGGCTGCGGGTGCCGCCTGCGTTTGTGATTCCTATTTCTGAATGCGCGCGCTATCACGAGAATTCGCGCACATTGGATGACGACCTCTGGCAGCAGATTCTGTCTGGCGTGGCAGCGATCGAGCAAGCTACAGGTCGGGTGATGGGCAATCCAGATGCGCCACTACTTGTATCCGTGAGATCGGGTGCAGCAGTGAGCATGCCAGGCATGATGGATACCGTGCTCAACCTCGGTATTACCGATGAGGTCGAGTACGGCCTGGCTCGAATTACGGCCGATGCCGGTTATGCACGAGACACTCATGCGCGGTTCTGCCACACATACGGAGACATCGTATTCAAGGCGGACTTGGATCCGTATGTATGTGGACCAAGCCCCAGCGAGGTCCGCGACCTGGTCGCCGATGACGTAGGTCAAGCGATCCCAGAGGATCCCCATGATCAATTGCGGCAGGCTATTTGTGCTGTCTTCGACTCTTGGGAGTCGGCTCGTGCCAAGAGTTATCGCAGACACTGGGGTATCTCCGACGTCGGCGGCACCGCGGTCACAATCCAGGCAATGGTGTTCGGGAACCTAGGTGATGAGTCAGGTACCGGGGTTTTGTTCACCCGAAATCCCCTAACCGGTGAGTCCGTGCCCTATGGAGAGTGGTTGCCGGGAGGTCAGGGCGATGACGTCGTGGGGGGAACCCACGCGGTGAAGGATCTCACCGAACTTGCCCAGACGATGCCGAACGTGCACTCGGAATTGATTGAGTGGGCCGGGATTTTGGAACACGAGCACGCAGATGTGCAAGACGTTGAGTTCACGGTGGAGCAGGGTGTGCTGTATCTCTTGCAGACGCGAGGTGCAAAGCGTTCGCCCGAAGCGGCCGTT
This sequence comes from Candidatus Nanopelagicales bacterium, assembly GCA_018609125.1. Classification (GTDB taxonomy): domain Bacteria; phylum Actinomycetota; class Actinomycetes; order S36-B12; family S36-B12; genus M55B157. Next base: position 45,814 of record JABAYF010000015.1, read on the forward strand.
CAGATAGCGATTGACTTGGTCCACGAGGGCTTGATAACCCCTGCAATTGCTGTCAGTCGCGTAACGTCTGAACAGATTCGCTCCGTACTTCTGCCCTACCTTGCCGAGCACACGGTGGCCAATGTGACGCCGATTGCCATCGGTGAACCCGCATGCCCGGGAGTGGCTCAAGGCATCGGCGTTATAGACCCTGACGAAGTGGAATCCCGCGCTGCTGCAGGCGAGAGCCTGGTACTGGTGCGACCAACCACGAGCCCTAATGACGTTCACGGAATGATCGCTGCGGTAGCGGTGGTGACTGATCTGGGCGGGTCGACCTCGCACGCGGCGGTCGTCACTCGAGCTCTGGGTCGCCCGAGTGTTGTTGGTGTGGGTGACGGGGTGGCCGAGGGCCTAGCGGGCAAGGAGTTGACGGTGGACGGAGGGAGTGGGCGCGTTTACGCCGGCTACCTTCCGTTGGAGTCAACGCAGATCGATGATCATCCTGCGCTGGCCCCGTTGGCGGCCTGGGCTAACGAACACTGTCCCGTGCAGGTAGTTCCCAACGCGGAGGGGGACGTTCTTGATCTGGATTCCGTTGCGCAGGTCCTTGACCCGCAAACGGGGCGAGTTGACTCGCAGGCACTGATGGAAGCATTGAGTCAAGCGTCGGGTCCGGTTCGTTCATCTGTATTGGAATCCGCTGAAGGCGCGAGCGCGCTGTTGGAATCCGGCGTGACGGTGGTCGTCGCTGATCCTGCATTGCCACTGCAGTTGCGGCTGATTCAGGCGTCCAGAACGTGACGCTGATCTCCCATGATCGACCTCGCGGACTCCTGGTCGATTGGGGCGGGGTAATGACGCAGCCATTACGCGAATGTATTGCGACATGGGCATGGTCGGAGAGTTTGGACCCGGAGGGCATCATGTCCTCGCTCACAGAGTTAATTGTGGGCGGAGATAATCCATTGCAGGCGTTAGAGATTGGGCAGTTATCACGGCCCGATGTGGCGCCTTGGCTGGCGGGCGTGTTTGCGTCACACGGACCCGAACCAGATCCGGACAATCTCTTTGAGCGCATGTTTGCACCGCTTCGCACGAATATTGAAATGCGCGATTTGCTCTGCGACGTGAGGTCTCAGGGTTTGCGAACGGGTCTGGTGTCGAACTCCTGGGGCGATTCCTATGACCGGACGCTATGGGATGAGGCATTCGACGCTGTTGTCATAAGCGGTGAGGTGGGGCTGCGTAAGCCGAGCATGGAAATCTTCGAACTGGCTTTGTCTCTCATTGACTTGCCGGCCGAGGATGTCGTGTACGTTGATGACGAGTACCCGAACGTCCTTGCGGCGGCCTCCTACGGATTCCGGGCCGTTCATTGCGATCCCAATGATCCATTACGTGTCCAAAGGGTCCGAGAAGCGGTCATTTAGATGTCCAACCCCGTTGAATTTGATGTTGAGTCTCTGACTGTCGGATTCGCCAATTCAGATCTGTCACCGGTTGAGGTCGCCCAGGCTTGCCTTGACGCCATCAGCGAAATCAATCCGGCGCTCAATGCGTTCACCGATTTCGACGCGGATTCAGCGCTTGCTCAGGCGAAGTCGAGTGAATTTCGATGGCGACTGGGAACCCCCCTGGGGCGTCTGGACGGTATCCCCGTTGCGATCAAGGACACGATGGCTATGCGCGGTTGGCAAACGCGCAAAGGTTCCCTGCAAACGGTCGATGCCGCAGAGGAAACGCAAGATGCACCAGCGGTGGCGCGGCTTCGGGATGGAGGGGCGGTGTTTCTGGGTAAGACCACCACACCGGAATTTGGCTGGAAAGGTGTTGGTGATTCACCTCTCACCGGAATCACTCGCAACCCCTGGGATCAGCAGCGCACGACCGGAGGGTCATCTGCTGGTTCCGCAGCAGCGGTTGCCACCGGCATGACCGTTCTGGCCACCGGAACCGACGGTGGTGGTTCTGTTCGTATGCCGGCGGCATTTTGTGGAATCTTTGGGCTGAAGCCGACATTTTCCGTTATTCCCGTCTTTCCTCCGTCGACCGGCGGCACCTTGTCCCACGTTGGTCCAATGACTCGAACGGTGGCCGATGCAGCCGCGATGATGGAGGTAGTCGCTCGCGCGGATCCCCGCGAGATTTACCCGGTACCTGAAGATTCAAGCCCTTGGGTGAGTGAGTTGGGCCGTGGAATAGATGGACTGCGCATTGCCTATTCTCCCGATTACGGGTACGCCGACGTGGATCCGCAGATAGCGGCTGCAGTACAAGCCGCCACTTTGTTCATGCAAGATGCCGGTGCCACGGTTGAGTTGATTGACCCGCCCTTTGAGGATCCTCGTGAAGATTTCTGCACCATTTGGGACGCAATGTTGTCCATGGCGCTGTTGGGAGTAGCAACGGAAAGGCTAGGCCAGAGCGACCCAGGACTACGGGCCACCTTTGAACGCGGCAGCAAACTCACTGCACAGGATTACCTGAATGCGGAAAAGGCACGGCTTCGAATGAGCAAGTCACTCGCTGAGTTATTTAGTTCATACGACCTGCTGATCTCGCCGCAGATGCCGACGGTTGCTCTTCCGGTTGGTCAAGATGTGTGGGACACAGATGCGCAAGATCATTGGACGCAGTGGACACCGTTTACATACCCGCATAATCTTTCGCGCTGTCCGGCAGCCAGCGTTCCGATAGGACTCACAGACGACGGCTTACCCATGGCGATGCAGATCGTGGGACGTCACTTCGATGATCGTCTTGTGCTGCGTGCGGCTGCTCGGTACGAAGCGGATAATCCGTTTACGCGATGGTCCATGTAAAGCGCTGGCCAAACCAAAACGAGCGGGGCAGCATCTAGCGTGCCCCGCTCGTTTTGAGGTAGAACGTGCTACCAGCGACGCAGCGCAGCGACGTCGTCGGCTCGCAGCATTGAACCTTTACCCTTGATTTGGAACGAGTTTTCCTGAGTGGCCCGATAGAGGGCATCAGCCTCGGGGGTTCCAGCGTTGTACTTGACCCACTGATCGTCGTAGTTGACGAAGTTACCCGCGATGGTAGACGGAGTGAAGCCTCGAGCCAGTGCATTCGCTTCATCCTGGGTGAGTTTGCCCCGCGTGGTTGTGTACTTGCCGGTCTTGGGTGGCAGTGCGCTGCTGCCACCGCGGATTGGGCCGACACTTGCGGTGTAGTTATCGTCGTTCAGCACGGAATTAGGGATCTTTGACCACATGTCCGAGCTTTGCCCTGACCACTTGCTCATGGTGTAGGGGCTCTCCTGCTGTGAGCTGAGTGAGATATAGCCGACGAGTTCAGCGATCGCGAAGTTGCCATACTCGTCATTGAACAGCGGTCGCATCCGCTGGACACGCTCTTCTACGAGCATCCAGTCGTTGGTGTCGTAGACACCCGCGATGTGTGCAAGATCCTTCGGTACGGAGTAGTACACCAGTAGACCCGCATCAATCATCTGCTCGCGACTCCAGCCAGCCATCCGCTTCCACAACTCTGCAGTGACTCGCTGCATCTGGTCTCGCATGTGATCGAGGTAGTCCGCCATGTCGCTGGCGTTCTCCATGTGAACCGGGATGTAGCCATTAGACAGATAGTCCGACGTGTATAGCCCGACTGCAACCATGTTGTCGTGGTCGTATGACGGTGTCGCCTCGAATGAACCCCAGTCATCGACGATATTGAAGTGAGTGTCCTTCATGATGACGGGAAGGGTGATGTTGTTGTGCTCGATCTCTGAAGCGACACCATCAAGCCAGGGGTAGTCACCCTCAGCGAGGTCGACAAAGTCGCGGACGAGCATTTCCTTGTCGCCGACCTTATACGGACCGGAATTGTGGATGCCAAGTCGGCACTCGCAATTCTTGAGGAAGGCGTACTGCGAGGCCGTTGCGAGGAACTTCACGACCGCGGTATGCAACTTGTCACCCGGTTTGCAGCCCAGAGCATCGGCCTCGAAAACCTGCAGGGTGCGTTCGGGGAGCAGTTGCGCACGATTATTCATATCGCTGTTGAGCGTGTAACCGCTTTGACGATGGTAGGAGCGATTTACTCGTTGAGCGAAATCGAGAACGTATTTGACATCTTCGATTCCGTCGGTGGGGTTGATCATGCCCATGTCAAGAAGGAACTGACGACCACCAAGGTAGAACTGCTGAATGATGCCCAACATGATCGCATTGGCCGACATGGAGACCTCACGAGCACGTGCACCCAGCTCTTCGGGGCTCATGACCGCTTCGATCTTTCGGAAGATCTCGGGATATCGGTACCAGGCGTTGTAGTAAGACAGTGCGATGTAGGGGTTTACCGGAAATAGTTTGGACTCCTGAACGGTCCGGGTTGTGCATTGCCAGTAAAAGATGTCGCTGGACTTTTGCAAGAACTGGTTAAGGTCTTGTAGTTCTGCGGGTGTGATGTTTGCGGGCATTTTATGTGCACAACCTCTCGTCAGGAGACCTTTGCGATGCGTGCGCGAAGCGATTCATCTCGCTCAGCGTAGGCATCGGTAGCGGGCTTGGAGTATTCGACGACGATGCGATCGCCATCGACCAGACCATCAAGTTCTGCGGCCATCAGGCACGGGATGTCGTATTCGCGGGTCAAGATGCCCAGGTGGGAGCGAATCGTGCCACCCATGCAGACAACTCCGGCGAAGCCTTCCAGGATGGGGGCCGTCAGAGTGCCGCCGGAATCATCAATGACTGCGATGGTGCCCTCGGGTACCCCGTTCATGAGCATGTCCATCACCACCTCAACGGTGCCGACGAATCGCGCAGTTCCCTCGAGATCGGTTGCCTGGAAGACATTGTCTCCGGTGCCGACCACAAGGCGGCCATTCTCGTCGCTTACCTGGTTGCCCGAGTTACCCACGCCAGCAATCGGCTGATATTTCTCGGGTTCCTCTTCGATGGACACCTGGGCTGACATGGTGAAGCGGTAGCCCGTAGCGAGCAGATCGGCCTCGATCTTTTCAAAGTCGGCTCGAGTCAACTCCAGTGCAGGATCTTGTACCGCTTCCTGCCAGGTCTTGCCCGATGCAGCAAACCGTTCGGCAACGAGTTTGCGGATTGATGAATGATAAAACTCCAAAACCTCACTCATGGCCGGCTTGCCCCACTTATCGGCGAGGATATTTGGCTCGCTCATGGCACCTCCTAAAGTCGCGTCGAGACATCTGATCACTCGACGTCGTCAGCGTCCGTTCACGTCCGATCGTGCTGAGTCAACCTAGCGGTTAGCGATCCTTGGCGGAAGGGATTTCGTGAGAAAAATGCGGGAAATAGAAATTCCTAAATCGGTTGCGCCGACTCGATCGACCCGTCAAGGTGGCAACTAACATCCGATGTCTAACGGCGTGGATTGGGCGGTGCCGCGGCGCTGATCACGAACTGGAGGAGGTACTGATGGGCAGTATGATGAGTGGTAAGACCGTCGTTCTCACGGGGGCGAGTTCGGGAATCGGTAGAGCGGCGATGGAACTGCTGTGCGCCGAGGGCGCCAACGTGGTGGCGTCTGCGCGCACCGCAGACCGGCTTCAAGCAGCTGTCGACGAGGTGGTGCAGGCTGGTGGTTCGGCGATCGCGGTTGCTGCGGACATGAGCAATGACGAGCAGGTCGGCCGAGTCATTGATGCGGCTAAGTCAGAGTTCGGTGGTTTGGATGTGCTGATCAATAACGCAGGGGTCGGTTACGGGTACCGCGATCAACGCCCGAACAGCATGCTTGCGCTCGTTGAGTCGCCCCTTGAGGATTGGCACCACGTGATGGGAATCAATCTCGATTCCGTCGTGTTTGCCTCTCGCAGAGCGCTTCCGGTAATGATCGAGCAGCGCAGCGGATCAATCGTGAACGTTGCGAGCATCTTGGGCATGGTCGGACATCACGATGCTCATGCCTATACGACGGCTAAAGGCGCAATCATCAACTTGACACGCTCGATGGCAAAGACCTACGGACCATTCAACGTTCGCAGCAACGTGTTGGCGCCCGGGTACATCGATACCCCGATGATTGCTGACTACACCGAGTACCTGAACGCCGATGAGACGCGAGCTGGATGGGGCTGTCCAATGGAGCGCACCGGTACGCCACAGGAGATCGCGAATTCTATTCTGTATCTCAGTTCAGATATGTCGACGTACACCAATGGCTTGGTCATGGCCGTTGACGGCGGATTCACGGCCTGCTAACTCAATGTCGGATCCGCGGGTACACATCATTGCTGGTGGCAGTAAAGGCATCGGGTTAGAGACGGCATTGGCCGTATCGAATCCGGGAGACACGGTGGTGCTCGGATTTCATTCCGATGTTGAGTCAGCAAACAGGGCGGTTGATCGTTGTCGCGGTGAGGGAGTGACTGCTCAACTCCTTCAGGTTGATATGGGTGCGATCGGCGGCGCCGATGAGATCGTGCGTGCTGCTGTCGAAACCTCTCTTCCACTTGGCCACATCGTGCACAGTGTGGGCGAGGTGATCCGAGACGAACTGACAAACATGAGCCAACAGCAGTTTGCTCATGCACTTCAAGCCAATGGCACTTCACTATTAGACATGGTGCGATGTGCAATGCCGGCTCTGCTGCCGGGCAGCACGGTCTTGTATGTGACCAGCAGAGGCAGTCGATCTGTGTACCCGAAATATGGATCACTCGGGCCCGCGAAGGCGCTTGCCGAGGCCCTCGTTCGGTATTTGGCCGTCGAACTGGCTCCCAAGGGCGTCCGCGTGAATGCCTTTGCACCAGGTGCGCAAGATACGACCGCGTTGCGTGCGGTGTTCGGTGACGCAACCCCGGATGTTCTCGCGGCAGCGCTGAAGAAGAATCCGCTTGGCCGACTGGTTGAACCGGACGACTATCGGCCCCTGGTTCGATTCATTAGTTCACCGGACGCTTCAATGATTACCGGACAGGTCTTCTACGTTCACGGCGGTGCCGACCTGCTGTCTTGATGTCGGGACCTGACTATTCACCTAGTTTGGCGACTGAGAGATCGTAGTTTTCTGTGCTGACCCGAAAGTATGGAGTGTTCACTGATCGCATGAGTGACCTGATCTGCTCGATCTCCTCAGAACCCATCGGGAATTCCTGACGGACCGGACCAGCTGCCCTCATCGCTGCGAGGTCTGTCTCTGGCACGAGGAACCGAAGGATCAATTCGTCGTCATTGGTGGTGTCGTAGGTGCGTCGAAGCTCGTCAATTGAGGGCTCCTCTGGTGGATTACTGACCACTTCTTTCCACCTGGGTTGCTCCATCATCCGATCCATGATGGCCGCGTCAATCGGTGCAGGAGGAGTCCCGTAGTAGCCGGCGGCATACATCAAGTTTTCGGTGGGTACTACCGAGTACCGATCCCCGGTCACGACGTTGAGGACGGCCTGGATTCCGACGAGTTGACTCACCGGGGTTGCCATAATGGGATACCCAAGCTCACGTCGCACCCGTCCTGCCTCCTCGAATACCTCATCAAGTCGATGCGACATCTCGTACTGTGCGAGTTGCGCCTTGAGCGTTCCTGTCATTCCCCCCGGCACCTGATGGGAGATATTCGTCAGGTCATATTCGGAGGCTTGATTTACCAGATAGCCCATGGCATTCCCCACACGTTCCATGTGATCGGCCACGGCAGGAAATAAGCTTGTGTCGAGCGAATGGGTGAAACCAAGGACTTCAGCGTTGCGCACCATGACCTCTGTTGATGGCACGGATGGCCCATTCGCCATCGGTCGGCTGGCAGTGTGAATAACGGACACCCCATGCTGGATTGCTTCGCAGTAGGCAAGTGTTGACGTGCCCATCAGGTTATTGGAATGCATCTCGACAGGCTTGCCACCAGCGGCGGCGACAATCTTGGGCACCAATGTGCGGATGCGATCAGGGAGCAAGACTCCAGCGGTGTCGTAAAACAAGATGGTGTCTACTCCGTCAATCGCTGCCATGTTGGCAACCTGCTCCGCGAACAGTTCGTCGGTGTGAATAGGGGACTGAGTGAAGAACACGGTCCCGGCGATCTCTGAGCCGAATTCCTTGGCCACGCGAGCAAGTCGATCAATGTGGTGGAAGTTGTAGAGGACGTCGTAAATCCAAAACGATCGGACACCATGACGATTGAGTTGACGCATCCAAGCATCCATGAGGTCAGGTGGAGTGATTCCCATGCTGACTGCAGCGTTGGAGCGCATGCCACCGCGGGTGGGAGTTCGCGTGATCTGAGCCTGGATGAGGTCTAAGCCGGCCCACGGATCCTCACGGCAGAACTTGATGAGCACTTCCATGAACGAAGAGGCGGCCAGATCGATTCGGCTGAAGCCGGTGCGATCGAGAGTGCCGGCGACCGGCAATGCATGGGCCGCTTGCATACGCATGCCCCATAGGCTCTGCTGGCCATCGCGCAGCGTCTCATCGAGGAAGTCCAGATGGGGCATGATCACTCCTTGTTGTGGGCGTGTGCAGTGAGTTGTTCGCGAAGGGTCGTTTTCAACACCTTGCCGGCCCCATTTCTGGGTAACTCGGTGATCAGGTGGTACTCCTTGGGACGTTTGTAACGGGCCATCATGGACAGGCAGTGTTCGTCGAGGCTGCGTTCAAATCCGTGCGTGTCTTCATCGGGATGGAGAACGACAAAGGCGGCCAGTCGTTCGCCCCATTCCTCATCGGGGATGCCGATAACCGCAACATCCAGAACACCGGCATGCTGCCTGAGCGTTTGTTCCACCTCGCGCGGGTAAATATTTGCGCCTCCCGAGATGACCAAGTCTTTGCTGCGATCCAACAGGGTGAGCAAACCTGCATCAAATCGCCCTAGATCACCGGTGAACAGCCATCCATCGCGGAGGGTTTCCGCCGTTGCCTCGGGGTTATCAAGATAACCGGCCATCACGGTTGGGCCCTTGACGATGACCTCTCCAATTTCCCCGTCTTGGACTGTGTTGCCGTCGTCGTCAACGACGCGCACCTGAGTTCCGATGCGTGGCGCACCTACGGACTCCAAGGCCACGCGATTGTGTTCTGCCGCAGCCGTGGCCATAGCGCGGGGTCCCATCGCCGTAATGGTGCAAGGAGACTCGCCCTGCCCGTAGCCGTTCCATAGTCGCGCGCCAAAGGTTGCCATCCCGGCGATGAGGTCTTCGGCGAGGACGGGTGCCGCACCGACGAGAACCGTACCCATTCGTTCCACCGGTGCTGCCTTGATTTCCGGTGCGGAACAAAGGCGGCGAAGCATGATCGGAGGAACAAAGAACGTCATGTTGTCCCGAGTTCTCATAAGCGTTGCGACATGCGCTGGATCCGTACTTGACGGGACAATCTGCGCTGCTCCTTTAGCGATAAAGGGAAGAGCGAAAAGCCCCGAAGCGTGGCTTTGCAATGCGAGGTGAAGCAAACTTGACCGTTCATCAACCCATTCCACGTCGGCGCAGTAGGCAGTCGTCATGGCCCACAAATTTGCGTGGGTGAGCCGTGCACCCTTTGGCTTGCCTGTCGTGCCAGAGGTGAAGAAGATCCAGGCATCGTCCTCGGGGCGGCGGTCAACGATGGGAAGTGGATGGAAATTGCGCTCATGGGCAAGGTTCTCGGCAGCCAAAATACCGACCTTGCCTGGATTGGCGCACACGTCCATGAGTTCGTCGGCTAGGTCTTCACCGACCCAGGTAAGTTGCGCCCGAACATCGTCGATGATGCTGGCGGCCTCTCGGGCGTGGAGCATGCTGCTCAGGGGCACGGCCACTGCCCCAGCCCACCAGATTGCGAAGAGTGCTTCGATGTAGTCGGGGCGATTCTTCAGGTACAGAACTACTCGGCCACCCGGCTTGACGCCAGACTCATGGAGCGCTCCCGCACGACAGGCGACCCGGTGTGCGAGTTCACCGTAGTCACAATCTGTCTGGTCATCGATGACAATCGCGGGTTGGTCGGCGAAGACTCGGGCGCTCTCGGCGAGGGTATGAGCTGTATTCATCGCTCGGGCGATTCCAAGATCGTGACGGCGACAGCAGCCTCCTCGACGCCCACGAGCCCACCGCTGTTCTCGGCCAATGCCAACGTGGCTCCTTCGACCTGGCGGGCACCAGCCTCTCCGCGAAGTTGGGTAACGAGTTCAAAAATTTGGGCGAGGCCCGTAGCTCCGATGGGATGGCCACGAGATTCGAGTCCGCCTGAGGGATTCACGGGGATGCGGCCACCCAACGCAGTCTCGCCACGCATCGCCGCTAGACCGCCCTCGCCGTAAGGCACGAGTCCCATGTGCTCGACTTGCTGAATCTCACCGACGGCTGTTGCGTCGTGGACCTCGGCAACGTCAATGTCTGAGGGTGCGACCCCAGCATCAGAGTAGGCGAGTTCCGCCGTTCGCGGACTGACATGTTGAGTGACGTCAACGCCATCCCAATTGCCCCCGTGGCCAATGCGTTGGGCAAGGATGCGAACCGCGCGTTTTGGATCGCGCGCATTGGAACTGATGACGGCTGCTGCGGCGCCGTCGCTGACAGGGGAGCACATTGGAATAGTCAAGGGCCACACAACCGCTCGTCCAGCGAGAACCTCGTCAACGGTGAAAGGTTTTTGATATTGCGCACGAGGATTGTGCACTGAGTGTATGTGGTTCTTGGCGCTGACCGCGGCCAGTTGTTCTCGAGTGCTGCCGAATCGAGCCATATGGTCTCTCGCGAAAGCGGCATAGATGTCCATGAAGACCGTACGGTTGGCAAGTTCCTCGGCATCGGTGGGAATAACGGTGTCTTTACCCCAAACGGTGAGTCGTTCAATAGTTTGGTCACGGTCGTCGACGTTCCAACTGCCCTCGAAGGCGGCGAGGAGTTCTTCCAGTGGTGCTTGGGTCATGACCTCAGAGCCAACCGCCAGAGCGGTCGTGGCCATTCCGGATTGAACATACGCTGTGGCAACCTGCATCGCGGTAGTTGCACTGCAGCATGCATTTTCGACATTGATGATCGGAATGGGGCGCAGACCTAGCCCCGTAAGTGCTAACTGACCGCGAATGCCATGCTGCCCTCCCATCGCTCCCCAGGTGGCATTCGCAAACACCACGACGTCAACATCGTGGGCTTCAAGTGATGCATCCGAGAGGGCATCTCGCGCGGCAGCTAGAGCCAGGCTGGCGACCGACTCCCCGCGATGACGACCAAATCTGGTCATGCCGACGCCGGTGACTAAAGGAGTGGTCATGAGTGATGTCCTCTCGGTTGCTGTGGTGATGTTGGTGATTACGCGTTAAAACGAGTCGGACTATTCCTGTCTGGAAATGGTCGTGGCCACGGTGTCGGGCAGGTCGATAAGTAGTCCGTCTCCGGGGGGTGCAGCGGAAATTTGGAGATACTCCTTGAGCCAACGCTCGGACTCTGAGACGTGAATCGTCGCAGCAGACCGGGCGAGAACCGAGTCGCGGTCGGCGAGTGCATCCAAAATGAGCGAGTGCTGAGCAAGTGTCATGGTCTTGACTCCGCTTAAAGACGCGCGCCAGATTCGGGCGCGCAATGCCCGAGTCGAAATAGCGGCCAGAATCGAACATAGGCTTGAGTTACCCGTTGCGGCGGTTATTTGCGAGTGAAACTGAATGTCGCTCAGTACCAGTTCTTCGGGATCGTGGGCGCTGCGCATCGTGGCCAGACTCTCGCGAAGTGAGGCAACCTGATCATCGGTGATTCTCTGGGCGGCGAGTGCCGTAGCCGCTGGCTCGAGGAGTTTTCGAACCTCGAATACCTCCACGAGTGTGGAGTCCTGCATGAGGTCGACGACGAATGACATTCCGGAAAGGAGCAGCTCAGGCTCCAAGCTGGTGACGTAGGTGCCATCGCCACGGCGTACGTCGAGGACCTTTGCTTGGCTGAGCGCCTTGACCGCCTCACGCAATGAACTGCGGGAGATGCCCAACATGGAGGCAAGTTCTTGTTCTGGCGGTAGCCGCTCACCCGGTGCCATCTGCCCTTCGCTAATCAAGTCCCGGATCTTTACGATGGCTGCGTCGGTCACGCTCATGGCTGTCCCCTCCTTAGCGAGCAGGTGGCCCGCAATTAGGGGGATATCTTCTCGCGAATCGTTGTGCACCGGTCAGCACACTGCTAGTTTGCCACAAACATATGATGTCTAAGGGCGGATCACCGATTTCCGTCGGGAATTCCCGCATAGAAGCCGGTAGAACGTCGACCATGAGGAGGAAAGAGCAGATGTCACTCACCCCGGAGGATATTCGCGCACTGGTCAGCGCCTTTGAAACATCAGGCTGGGATGAGTTGTCGTTGAAGTTTGGTGAGACACGTCTGGACCTTTCTCGGTCCGGCCGACCCCCGCAGCGAGCCTCCGGATCATCCAGTGACGTATCGGTGCCGAGGGTTGAACCGGTGCCACCCGCGGCTGCTCCGGTTGCCGCTCCCGCCGCCGAAAGCTCACCGCGCCCAGTTGCGCAGCCGGCACCGGCGGCACTGCCTGCAGGCCACCAGGTGACATCGCCCTCGCTTGGACTGTTCTGGCGCTCCCCTCAGCCGGGTGCACCGGAATTCGTGGATGTTGGCCAAGTCGTCGATGCTGAGGACACGGTGTGCATCGTTGAGGTCATGAAACTCATGAATCACGTGAAGGCAGGTGTGAGCGGCACGGTTATTGCAATCAACGCGGATAACGGCGCGATGGTTGAGTTCGGCCAGGCACTCGTCGTCATCGATCCGGCACACTGATTCATGCCGCCGCTTCAACGCGTACTTGTTGCCAACAGGGGAGAAATCGCTGTCCGGATCATCCGAGCCTGCATTGATGAAGGTATTGAAAGCGTCGCCATAGTCTCCGAAGCCGATCGAGAGAGTATGGCAGCGTATTTGGCTGATCAAGTCGTGTGTATTGGGCCGGGCAATGCCGCTGAGAGCTATCTAGACCTAAAGCGGGTGATTTCAGCAGCCGTCCTGACCCAGTGCGATGCGTTACATCCGGGCTACGGATTTCTTGCAGAGAGACCAGAGTTGGTTGAGATCTGTAACGAAAACGGCATTGTCTTTATCGGCCCATCGGCTGACGCTATTCGGCGGGGCGGAGACAAGGTGCAGGCCCGAGCGCTCGCTCACAGCCTCGGCATTTCGACGGGCGCTGGCAGTTCTGCTCTTGTCGATGTTGATGAGGCTGAGTTGATTGCTGATCAGGTTGGTTTCCCCGTTCTCATGAAAGCTGCCGCCGGTGGAGGTGGCCGCGGCATGGTCCTGGTCGAAGATTCAAGCGACATAAGAGAGCGATTCGCTTCGGCGAGCAATGAGGCGCTTCAGGCGTTCGGTGACGGACGTTTGTATATCGAACGTTTTATTAGCCGAGCTCGACATGTGGAAGTGCAGGTCTTGGCGGATACCCATGGCAACGTCGTTCACCTGGGGGAACGAGACTGCACGGCACAACGCAGGTACCAGAAAGTGGTGGAAGAAGCTCCGGCGAATTTCGTTGCGCCAGAGGTTCGTGCGCAGTTGCATCATGCGGCAATCACGTTAGCCCGGGGCTTGGACTATGTGGGTGCGGCAACCGTGGAGTTCATCGTTGATGCACAAACGGGTGACTTCTCATTCCTCGAGGTCAACACGCGCGTTCAGGTGGAGCATCCGGTCACGGAAATGCTTACGGGAATCGACATCGTCCGGGAACAACTGAGGATCGCGGGTGGACAGCCTCTGTCGTTTAGCCAAAGCGATGTGGTGTTGACCGGCCATGCGATTGAGTGTCGGTTGAACGCTGAAGATCCCGGCGCAGGGTTCCTTCCTTCGCCTGGCCGCGTGACTCGCTGGATCCCTCCCGTGGGAGAGGACATCAGGGTGGACAGCCATGTGTACGGCGACTACTTAATTCCGCCGTACTACGACTCGATGATCGCGAAAGTCATTTCCCATGGCGAGGATCGCGATACGTGCCTTGTGAAGATGGACAGGGCGCTAGGGCACATGGTGATTGATGGGGTGTCTACCAATCGGGACTTTCTAAGAGACGTGATTCAGCATCCAGATTTTGTTGCGGGAGATCACCACACTCGTTGGGTCGAACAGGAATTCCTCGCCGGTTGGGCCGATGGCCAAGGCGATCATCGAAGGGAAACAGTGTGACGGAGATCAAGTTCATCGACCAGTCGCTTCGTGATGGTCAGCAGAGCCTATGGGGCATGCGCATGCGTGCCGGACACAGTCTGCCCGTCGCGGCCGATATCGATCGGATGGGCTATAGCGTTGTCGACTTCACGGGGTCATCGCTATTTGAAGTACTCGTTCGATATTGCCAGGAAAATCCCTGGGAGACAGTCGATCTTGTTCGCGGCGCCATGCCCACAGCGCGCATGCGGGCGGGCGCGCGTGCCAATGCGATCGTCGGCATGGGACTCACGCCACGGTCGATTCTAGAACTCTGGGTACGTACGCTTGCCAAGCACGGCATTGGGAGTTTTTGGATTTTTGACTGCCTGTTCAACCTTGATCAGATGAAGTGGATGTCCGGTATCGCGCAGGATGCTGGCATGCACGCTGCCCCTCAGGTGATGTTTGCTGAATCACCCGTCCACACCGACGATTACTACGCGAATATTGTCGCCGAGATGGCGACGTGGGGTACGGAATCGATCATCCTCGGAGATGAAGCGGGTGTGTTGACAGCCGAGCGAGCTGCAAGATGGGTACCAGAGATGGTTGAGGCCGCATCGGGTGTTCCACTGGAAGCGCATTTCCACAACACCACGGGGATCTCAACGCTTAATTACATTACGGCGGCGAAGGCGGGAGTGCATATCCTGCATACGGCGATGGGGCCAATGGCTAATGGGCCATCCATGCCATCGGTCACCGTCACCGCGGACAACATGCGCAGGCTCGGTTTCGATGTCAACCTTGACGAGTCCGCGGTCCCGGAGATTTCCGAGCATTTTCGTCGAGTGGCCGAAGCCGAGGGGTACACCCTTGGCGCACCGCGCGAATACAACCTGGCGCATTCCCATGCCCAACTGCCCGGCGGAATGACCGGAACCCTTGTCAATCAGTTACGACAGTATGGAATGGAAGATCGCTACGACGAACTGATGGAAGAGATCGGTGTCGTGCGCGAGGAGATGGGCTACCCGATTATGGCGACGCCATACTCCCAATTAGTCGGAATCCAGGCGCTGCTCAATCTGGTGAATGACGAACGCTATTCCGTTTTTCCTGACGAAAACCTGATGTACCTTGCCGGTCATATGGGACCGATCCCCGGTGTCGTAGCCGAAGACGTGCAAGATCGAGCCTTCGGTAGCAAGCGCGGTAAGGAATTCCTCGACTGGGAACCGCCGCAACCTACTCTTTCGGAAATCCGCCATCAGTTCGGCGAGAATATGAGTGATGAGGAACTCCTGTTGAGATTCCTCATTCCAGGTCCCGATGTTGATGCGATGTATGCCGCGGGTCCGGCAAAGACACAACTGGACTACCCCGAGACCCCGGGCGCCATGTTAGCTCGGGAACTGATGCAGTCCACGACTGCGCGCTATGTGAATTACCAGTCAGCAGGTGTGGACATGACGCTTCAACGCAATGCGTGATCTGAAGCCAGTGCACGGGGGAATTTAGGGAGGACATGGATGGATATCGGAAGTCTCATTCGCAATGCTGCCAAGCGTTTTGGTGATGCGCCTGCATTGGAAACTGAGGAGCGCACAGTCAGTTTCCGGGAGTTTGACGCTGCTACCGATCGATTGGGTAATGAGCTTCTCAACTCGGGTCTAGTTCCTGGAGACCGTGTTGGCGTGATGCTTCCTAATGGAATTGAATGCTTGGCTGTCTACTATGCGCTTGCGAAGGCAGGGCTGGTGCGCGTCGCGCTCAACGAAAAGGACACCGAAGCACAGAACATCTTCAAGATTGATGATGCGTCCTGTCGAGCCGTCATTCACAGTGGCGGCGCCCCGACGAGTAGCCCAACTCTCGAGGTGGTCACATCACTGGACTGGATCGAGGCAACGGCGTGGACGGGATCCAGTCAGCCTTGTTATCACCTCCGTGATCCCGAAGCTCCCTATCGGTTGGGTTACACCGGTGGCACAACAGGTGATCCAAAAGCGGTCACCCTGACGATGCGCGGTGAGACGGCCGAAATCTCAGCATTCTTGATCGATCTGATGCCCGACATCGGACCAGGTGACACCATGTTGCATGCGGCTCCGATCATTCACGCGAGTGGGGCATTCTTCCTGCCGGCATTTGCTAAAGGTGCCCGTAACCGCATCATGACAAAGTTCGATGCATCGCGATGGCTTGAGGAACTGGAGCGAAGTCGCGCGTCGTATAGTTTTCTCGTCCCGACGATGATTGCCCTGGTCTTGGACACACCCGGAGTGCAAGAAGTTGATGCATCGAGTTTGCGCCGGTTATGTTGGGGCGCCTCGCCAATCCCACCAACGGTGGCCGAGCGAGCGCAGGCTGTTTTTGGCCAAGTCTTGGCTCAAACGTACGGCCAGGCGGAAGCCCCCATGGCGATCACTGTGCTGCAGCCCGACGAACACGATCGTGTCGGTTCAGCCGGTCGCGGCTACACGTTGATGGAAGTCGCCGTCATGGATGAGGATGGGCGTTTCCTACCCGAGGGCGAACCCGGTGAAGTGGTCACTCGGGGACAGGTGTTGATGAAGGGTTACTGGAACAAGCCGGAACTGACCGCCGAGACGATTCGTGACGGTTGGTTGCACACAGGAGATATCGGCTACCTCGATGAAGAGGGTTACCTGTATCTCGTTGATCGCAAGAACGACAAGATCATTAGCGGCGGGTCAAACGTGTATCCACGTGAGGTGGAAGACGTCCTTAACGCTCATCCTGCAGTTCGTGAGGCAGCGGTTGTGGGTATTCCAGATGACACGTGGGGTGAACTCATCCATGCGGTTGTCGCTGTTCGACAGGAGGCCACCTCTGAGGAGATCTTGGCTTTTGTCGCCGAGCGTGTGCCGAGTTACAAGCGACCACGGTCGCTGGAGATATGGCCGGAGTTGCCTAAAAGCCATGCAGGCAAAATCTTGCGACGCACTGTCCGGCAAAAGGAAACCGAGCGATTAGGAACTCTGAGTCAATGAGCGGGTTGTCGGGTCGTCCCGCCTATGTTGTCGACGTCGTGCGCACCCCCTTTGCCCGCGGTCGGACCGATGGAGCGTTGGCGACACGTCACCCCGTTGACCTGCTAGCGATCGTTTTGAATGCGCTGATCGAGCGTCAGGGACTTGACCCGGTGGTGGTGGATGATCACATATCCGGATGTGTTCAACAGGTTGGCGAGCAGTCGGGAAACATTGCCCGCCACGCTGTTCTGGCCGCTGGCTGGCCGCATTCAGTTCCGGGTGTAACGCTGGATCGTAAATGCGGATCATTCCAACAGTCTGTGCATTTTGCCGCTCAGGCAATTGCGACCGGTGTGATGGATGTCGTCGTGGCCAGTGGGGTTGAAATGATGAGCCGCATTCCCATGAAAACCAATCGTCTCGGCCGGGATGAACTTGGACCGATGTTTGCGCAGGAAATGCCTGAAGGTTTGATTTCCCAGGGGATTTCGGCCGAACTCATCGCTTCGCGCTGGGAACTCAGCCGCGGGAAACTCGACGCGTTCTCCGCACGTTCTCACCAGCGAGCGGCCCGGGCTCGTGACTCGGGTTATCTATCTGATGCGATCGTCCCTGTCGAGGTTGATGGAGCCACCGTTACGGCGGATGAAGGAATTCGAGATACAACAACCGAAGAGATTCTCCAGACGCTCCGTCCAGCATTTGAGCGCGCTGACATGCTCGAACGCTTCCCGCAGATTGATTGGCGTGTCACGGCCGGCAATTCCTCTCAGGTCACTGACGGTGCTGCGGCGACGTTGGTGGTGTCTGAGGAGGCGTTAGAGCGTTATGGATTGACTCCACGAGGGAAAATCGTAGGCATGAGTGTGGTGGGTGACGATCCGATCATGATGCTGACAGGCATTATTCCTGCCACGCAAAAAGTTCTGCAGCAGACCGGAATACGCCTCGAAGACATCTCCGTAGCTGAAATAAACGAGGCCTTTGCTTCAGTCGTCCTAGCGTGGTGCGAGGAGTACCCGATGGACGAGGGACTGGTGAATCCCTGGGGTGGTGCGATTGCATACGGTCATCCGGTTGGAGCATCCGGCGGTCGACTGCTGGCCAATCTGCTTGGATTCCTGGAGCACTCCAAGGGCAAGTATGGGCTCTGGTCGATGTGTGAAAGCGGCGGAATGGCAAACGCGACGATCTTGGAGAGTGTGCGATGAGCGAGCACGAATCTGGTCAATCGAGGGTTGTACTGGTGACGGGTGCGGCCGCTGGCATCGGTGCTGCCTGCGCGGTGGCTTTGGCGGGCCGCGGTGATGTCATCATTGCGGTCGATCGAGATGAGGCCATGCTCGCCAAGCAGGTTGCCGCACAGCGGGCGCTAGGCCACGTTGTCGACCCCTATGTGGTGGACGTGTCAGATAGTCAGGCGGTCAATGACCTCGTAGACACCATTGTGAGCACGCGTGGACGGCTTGACTGTGCTGTCAACAATGCGGGGATCAGTGGAGCGCAACTACCGATCGGTGAGCTCAGTGATGAGGAATGGGCTGAAACCCGAGGCATCAACTTTGATGGTGTGTTCTATTGCTTGCGAGCTGAGCTGCGGGCTATGCAAGATGCCGGCTCGGGTGCCATCGTCAATATGGCCTCAATCTTGAGTGTGGTCGCCTGGCCCAGTGCTGCGGCATATACCGCGGCGAAGCACGGCGTCCTAGGTTTGACGCGAAGTGCGGCGGTGGACTATGCCGGCCAAGGTTTGCGCATCAATGCCGTAGGACCGGGATTTATTGGTACAGAACTGGTTCGGTCGGCGCTTGACGAGGCGACGCTCGCCCAGCTCGCTGGGCTTCATCCCCGTGGGAGCATGGGAGCGCCAGAGGATGTTGCGGCACTGGTCGCGTTTTTACTGTCGCCTGAATCCGTCAACATCAATGGTGCATATTTTGCGACTGACGGAGGCTTTACGGCGCGATGACTGATGATGGAGATGTCATGAGCAATAACGAAAGTATGCCCTCTGGTTTCAGCATGCCGTTGGGTGCTTCGCTGTATCCCGCACCGCCGTATGAGTTCAGGCGAGCTCAGCAGTCGTGGGTGGCCTTCGAAGTGGATCCACAGGTGATCGCCGAACTTCTTCCTCCGGGGGTTGAGCCTGATAGCGACCCGGCGGTATGTGAGGCATGGGTGTGTTGGTACCCGTGGACCACGTTTGGTCCGTATCACGAGTCGTACATCATGGTCAGGGTTGTGGTGGATGGTGTTCGTTATTGGTACCAGCCGGTCATCTTCACCGATAGTGAGGTGCCGTTGGCGGCAGGACGCGAAATTTGGGGTTTCGCGAAAAAACTTGCCGTTCAGCAATGGGATTGGGGAGGCGCCGCTCGGGGCGGAACTCGCAATGAACAACTCCTATTCACCGTGGAACGACCCGCTGGCCAGCGGATCATGACGTACACATTCGCGCCAGAGCGTCCCTTTGATGCGGCCGAGCGTGAGTCACTTCCGGTGCTGAGTTTCCGACACATACCACCCAGCGAAGAAGGAGCACCTCCCGCTGCGAGTGAATTGGTCCGGCTAGATGTGGAGGGACATCTTTATCACGCAGCTGATGGCACTCCTGAGTTTTGGACAGGGCGAGGCTCAGTGAGTTTCGACGCCCGAAGCGTGATTGACCCGTGGCATCTGTTCACGCCGCAGCGAATAATCGGCGCCTATTGGGCAACTCTTGATTTCAGTTTGGGGCTGGGTACCGTCGTCAAGAACTACCTTGACTAGCGGAATGATTAGCCAGTACTCGCAAGCCGATTTATACAGCCGCCCACCGTGGCCATTTCGGGGTGCGGAACAAATTTCGTTCGTCTTTGATGCGCACGCGGAGGGGTTGCAGGCACTCATGCCTCCGGGAGTGACCATTGACCCCACTCCAGAGGGTTATGCCCGATGTGAAACCCGTGTGTGTTGGTACCCCTGGAGTACCTTTGGGCCCTTCCATGAAACCTATGTCATCGTTCGTGTGCAGCATCGAGGGGATGTTTATTGGATGTTGCCGTTGATCATGACCGACAGTGATGTGCCCCTCGCCGCAGGTCGGGAGGCGTGGGGCTACGCCAAGAAACTTGCGGTCATGGACTGGCAGTGGAACGCGCAGACAGCCGGACAGGTGCTGTTCACCATGGAACGGCCGGCCGGTCATCGGTTGCTGACGGCGACATTTCGTCCAACGCGTCAAGCCGATCCCGCTGAGCGACAGGGTCACCCGGTCATGAGCCATCGGCATCTGGCGGCAGCTGGCGGGGTGAGCAGCCAATTGGTGGCCCTGGGCGGGACGAAGGCGCTTCACAAGGATGCCGCAGGAAAAGCCCAACTGTGGGCGGGCGAAGGCTCCTTGGACATGTCGTCAGTATCTAGCGTGGACCCATTTTCGTTGGCACGACCTATCCGGGTTCATCAGGCATTTTGGCAGTGCAGTGACTTCGCTCTGGCTCCCGGTCGTGTCGTGGATGATCTCAGTCCGACTCCGTAAGCGCCTGTGTAAGAGCCTGCAGGTCGTCGTCACTCACGCCGTGGTCGGTGAGGTACTGACGAACGCCACCGTAGATATCTTGCACGGCAGCAAGGAATCTGCTCATGTAGACCGGATCCGTTAGGTGTGCCTCCGGAGGTAACCGGTCGATGGAATCACCGTAGGATTTCATTGACCGTAGTTGGTTCATGACCTGCGGAATGCGATCTGCATTGCGCGCGTACTCCTCGGCAATGACGTCATCGGGCACTCCGACCGCGGACAAGACGACGGCGACTGCGACCCCTGTTCGGTCTTTTCCTGCCGCACAGTGGATCACTGCCGGAACACCACCAGTTGCGCCCAGGACTCTGACGATCTGCGTGACGGAGGTGGGCATCGTTCGGAGGTATCCCAGATAGTGCGGCACCATAGGATCCTTGGCCTGCAAAATCGGGGTCGCGTCGTTCGTGACATCTGTTCCGTCTACCCGGAAGGGCAGATGATGATGGTCGGGTATGGATGATCCAGGAAAACCGAATCCTTCAGTCTCCACCTCATATGGCAAGCGCAGATCAATGATAGTACTGATGCCGATTGTAGCAACAAGAAAATCAACGTCTTGCTGGGTCAGGAACTGCAGGGTGTCGCTGCGAAAGAGTCGACCAGGAGCGATCGTTGATCCATTTTCGGTGGGTAGTTTCGAGACTTCGCGGAAGTTAAGCCCACCTTCAAGCTGCATCAGCCGGGGAAAGAACGTGCCGTGCAGCCACCGTCGACGACCAGGTTTGCTCCGTTGCAGTACGAGGAGTCATCCGAGGCGAAGAATGCGTT
>JABAYF010000015.1:67280-105202 GCA_018609125.1 Candidatus Nanopelagicales bacterium
CCCATGCTTGCCACGTGCACGAGGGACCCGCTGCCCGCCTTCATCATGTGTTGGATGGCGTACTTGGAACAGAAGACGTATGAATCAAGATTGATGGCCATGACCTTGTGCCACCACTCGGCGGTGGTTTCGTGCAGGGCCGCCATGGATCCAGGATTGTCAATGCCGTATTGCCAGCCGACGCCAGCGTTGTTGATCAGCACATCGATGCGTCCGTAGGCATCGATAGTGGCATCCATCAGGGCCTGGCAGTTCGCATCAACCGAAAGGTCGGTTGCGTAGACCATTCCCTGACCACCGTTGCTCAACGCAGAGGCGAGGGATTCGTCGAGGGTGGACTGAGTACGTGCTGATCCGACGACGATGGCGCCTTCTGCCGCGCACCGCTCCATTGTTGCTCGACCGATACCGGTGCTTGCGCCGGTGATCACGACGACCTTGTTGTCTAGACGGCCCATCATGTCCTCCTGGAATTGTTCAGTTCAACGACGGATAGAAAATTTATGGCTTTACTTGAACCTTGATCGAGATGTCTTTATCCAATTGCGTTCTAAACGCCTGTTCGATTTGCTCGAGCGGAAATGTGTGGGTGATTGCCGGAGCAGCAGTGATGCGGCCGGAATCGAGTAGCTGTAGGACCTCTGCGAACTCGCCCTTATAAGCGAAGGTACCCGAAACGCTCATTTCCTTTTGGACGATTTGATTAGCTGGGATAGCAGGCTCGCCTTCGTAAAGGGCTGCGATCCGAAGTTTTCCCGCAGTCCTAGTCATGGAAATCGCCTGGCTCAATAGCGCTGCGGAACCGGAAGCTTCGATGACTATGTCTGCACGAGCTCCCACACCGTATGCTCCCTCGCCGGTGATTCGCGTCACAGCAGCAAGGGGATCCTCATCTCGGCCATTGATAGTGATATCGGCACCGAACTCGCGGGCGAGATTGAGTCGCGCGGCTGAAACATCGATACCAATGATTCGTCCGGCGCCCATGGCCTTGAGCATCTGCACGGTGTTTACGCCGATGCTTCCAAGCCCAATCACTACGCAGGTATCTGTGGGCAGTGGCGCCGCAGATTTAGCTGCATGGAGTGCGACCGCCAAGGGCTCAACGAGCGCTGCGGCTGCATCATCGACCGATGCGGGAATGACGTGTACGTTGCCACCGCGAACCGCGTTGGGAACGCGGACGAATTCGGCAAAGGCACCGGGCAGGCCGTAGGCGATACTTGCGGCTAACCCGGTCTCACAAAGATGCGTGGACCCTTCGAGGCAGCGCGGACAGCGTCCGCACACAGATAGTGGTACAGCGGTGACCCGGTCACCGATAGCGATGTCTTGGACGTTGGCACCACGAGCGATGACCGTACCGCTGAATTCATGACCCATGATCTGGCCGGGAGCAACAAATGCTCCTTCAAGATAGGAGTGCAGGTCCGAACCGCAAATTCCACAGTCGGCTACCTTGACGATGATGTCGCTCGAACCACATTCAGGGTCGGGCACGTTATGTAGGACTAACTTTTCCGGGCCTTCGAAAACTGCTGCGCGCACGGTGGACCTCCGAAATTGGTCTGATGTTCACATCGGTTCGTCGACTAGATAGTAGAAGTTTCTCGGGCTTCGCGCAGACAAACATCAGAGGTTTCTGCGTGAATGTGGTCACTCCGATGGCTACGCGGCATCGGAGTCTGTTCCTGCTGTGAGGTAGGCGTCTTCGATCTCGCTGATCCGTTCGCGAGCCTCTGCTCCGGTCAGATCCAATACGACGGAGCCGCGCTGCATCACGATGGCTCGATCGGCATAAGCCAGCGCCTTGCGGGCATGCTGCTCCACCATCAAAACTCCGGTCTGGCGCTCATCGGCAGCCTGACGAACCGCTTTCAGGAGGCGATCTACGATAAGTGGCGCCAACCCCAGCGATAGTTCATCAGCGAGCAGGAGCCGAGGTTCCCGTGCCAAGGCTCGGCCGAGTGTCAACATTTGCTGCTCGCCGCCGGAGAGTAACCCTGCGCGTGTGGTGAGTCGGGATTCCAACTCGGGAAAGAGTGCGGTGACTGACTCGATGGGTAAACCAGCGCAGCGAATATTTTCTGACGTCGTCAGGCTCCTGATGATTGAGCGTTCCTCGGTCACGAACGAAAGCCCGGCACGCGCCTTGCGATAGAGCGGCTCGTCGGTGAGGCCATCCAGCATCTCAACGGTCCCCGCCATCAACGGTAGTACCCCTGTGATGCCGAGCAGTGTTGTGGTTTTTCCAGCACCATTTGGGCCAAGCAAGCAGACAACCTCACCCGGCCGCACAGTGAATGAAACATCCCGCACGACAGGCTGCCCGACATAGCCGACGCTGAGGTTGCTTGCTTTCAGTACGGCGGAGTCTACGGTCATGGTTTTGCCTCCACGCCTGTCTCGTCTCGGTCAATGAGTTCTTGTTGGTGATGAGCGTCCTCGGGATCCTCATCACCCAGGTAGGCCGCGATAACAGCCGGATCATTACGGACATGATCGGGAGATCCGTGACTGATTTTGCAACCGAAGTCCAACACGACGATGTCGTCACAGACGCTCATGACGAAATTAATGTCGTGCTCAACGAGCAAGATGGACATGCCCCACTCATCGGCCAGCCGTTTGACTAGCGCCGCCAATTCGCGAGTCTCCGATTCGTTGAGGCCCGCTGCTGGCTCATCGAGTAGTAAGACACTCGGTTGCCCTGCTACTGCGCGCGCGATCGCGAGCAACCGCCGCTTGCCGTAGGACAGATCATCAACTCCCCGAGGCAGATCATCTTCAAGTTTGAACTCCTGGACAGCGTTGACCAGGGCCTGGGGAGGTTGAGCCTGAACCGGCCAGACCAGGTCTCTGAAGTAGGAAATAAAATCGCGGGGTTCGCTGGCGGCTCGAAGGTTATCGATAACCGTCATGTCCTCGAATAACTCCAGCGCCTGGAATGACCGACCCACACCTGCTCGACTGCGTCGCGTGGTGACCCAGTTGGTCATATCTAGGCCATCGAGTTGAATTCGCCCGGCCGCGGGCTTGGTGAAGCCGGTCACCGCGTCAATGAGCGAGGTCTTGCCCGCACCATTGGGCCCGATGAGCCCGATGATCTTGCCGGGAGCGATCTCAAGATCCACTGAGTCCACGGCTGTAGTTCCACCGTAACGCACAGTGAGCCCCTCGACGGTCAGAGTTTTCGGCGGAACCTTGATGATGGTCGCGCTGACCTCGGGCATTTTGATGGGCGCTCCAGGGAGATCACGAGGGCCGATGATCAATTTGATAATCGCCAGGACCGCGAAGACGGCGGCAACTGGATACATCGTGAGCATGGTCATGAGAAGGGCACCGAGAAGAGCCTCGGTGACGACGAATGCGCTGATGCGTTGTCGGGCAGACATCGTTGTGTGCAGGAGTGTCGCCAATGTGCTGATCTGAGCGAGGATCAGCGTCATCGCGGCGACGGCTTGCCAGTCGAGAAGGTATGCGGCGATCGGCACGGCGACAGCTACAGCCGCGACACCGGCACCCGTAGCGGCCGGCATCTTTACGTCAGCGAATAGCGGCGCAATCGCTAAAGCGATGAGTGAGGTCGCGATGAGTGGGGTCGTCTCTGGAATGGAACCTAGGAGAGCTAAGACGGCTGCGAGCGCGACCGGCAGGCCAAGGGCCGCCGAGGCGGCACCGATCGTGGGCGTTTCACGCGTCAAGATCCAGGTAGTGGCTCCGATGACGATCACGATGAGAGCCAGCGCTAGGCCGCCCCGGTCGGGTCCCTGCACGGCGTACACGACGGCTGCACCGATGAGGGCGACGCCGAGGGTCGCAACTGCCGCGCCCAGACCAGCGCGCAGCGGGTTTCGTTTGAGTACAGCGAGCGTGATCGTAGCCATCAAGACCACCAACATGATGACGGTGACTGAACCTCCATCGAGCGCGATGGAGACGATTGCCAACAGCAAACCGAATATGCGCGTGGCTAGCCCACCACCACGCACTGCTGTCATGCCGGCGGCAACGCCGATTCCGATGAGTGCGATTTCCAACCGGAACCAAGTCCACCAGGACAGTTCAGGGATCAAAGCAACAGCAGCGATTCCCAAGACGAACCCCACGCCCGGAAGAATGATCCACGAGGGGACTCGGATTCCTTCGCGCAGGTATCGGCGCATCAACTGCGCATTGGTCATGACCTCTTTGACAATGCCATCCTGATTAGCGAGCACCATGATTATGAGCGCCACACCACCGATGAGGGGAATCCACGCATCGATGCCGTCGCCCAAGGAGTTGAGAATACGCGCGTTGAACCCGCCACCGAAGAGCGTTCCGGCAAGCGGTGCGCCAGCAAGGTAGCCAATGCCACCGATCATGGCGTTGCCGATGAGAAGGATCGAGTCGAAGTTTGTGAACGTTGAATACGATGCTGCCGTGTTTCGGAACACGTAGAGCACGCCGCCCAGCGCTGCGATTCCAGCGCCAATGCCGAAGGCGTACATTTTCGCACTGACGATTCCGATGCCAAGTGCCGCGGCCGCGCGCTCGTTGGCGCGCACTGCCAAGAGGCGACGACCGACCCGACCTCTGCGAATATTGCTCACCACTAAAATCATCAGTAGGAGCACGCACAGCGTGAAGATGGCATAACGCTCTGGGAACTCGTTGCTGCTGAGGTTGATACCCGCGATGGTGGGGTCGGGCAATAGGGTTCCCTGGATGCCACCGGTGAGGTCTTGATTCTTGAACAAGACAAGTTCAAGGACGGTGCCCAGGCCAAGTGTCAAGATTGCTAGGTTGATGCCGCGAGTGCGAACTGCGGGAAGGGCAAAGAGCAGGCCCAATGGAACCGTGGCAATGACACCTGCCGCGATGGCCAGTAGGAAGGGTATTTCAAAGACAGCAGTGAGGCGCCCGGCGACGTATGCGCCGAAAATCGCTATCGAGAATTGCGCAAGTGATAGTTGGCCTGCATAGCCGGTCAAAACGATGATCGACAAGACGATGATCGAGATGGTGATCGTGACGATGAAACTGTCAATCCACAACGGTGTCACGGAAAAGACCATCGCGCCAACAATGAGTAGCGCGGCACCAACGAGGCCCCAGCGAATCTGGCCGGTACCAACTGAAGGAAGTCGCTGCAAGATGTAGTCGCGTTGAGGAATTCCTTGTCCACGCAACATCATCCACACAACTATGAAGGCGAATGGGACTGCTTGGCCGATACCTGGAAGACCCGGAACGAGTGAACTCACCTCTGTTTGGGTTACGCCAATAGCTAGGCCTGCTAAGAGTGCAATCGGGAATGAACGGAACCCAGCAACGAGCGCGGTCGACGTTGCAGCAAGCACCAGATTGGTCATGACGCTCGGCTGCAGGGTCACGATCGGCATGATGAGCACGGCTGCAACGCCAGCGAGGGCACTGCCGATGCTCCAGTTGATGATTGCGACGCGGCTGGGTGACCAGCCCAAAGAGGAGGCTACGACCTCGTTCTCAGCAACGGCAGTTGTGCCGAGACCAAATCGGGTGTAGCGGTAAAAGACATAAAGTCCAAAGGTGACGGCGATGGCGATGAGAAGCAGAACTAGTCGATCAGCAGTGAAGAAGACGTCACCAAAAACGTTGATGCGATCGAGGGGAAGGCTGCTCTTCACAATCTTGGGGGCTGAGCCGTAATAGAGGATTGCGATCGACTGCAGGGTTATCAACACGCCCAATGTGGCAATGACGCGGACGAGTGGAGAACGTTTGCGTAGCGGCCGCATGATGAACTGCTGGACAAGTGCGCCGACTAATGCTGAAGAGAGCCCACCGGCGGCAAGCGCCACGAGAAATGGCATCCCCTGATTGACCTGCAGTTCCCAAGCGACGTATGCGCCCACCATGCCGATCGCACCCAAGGCAAGGTTGAGTACGCCTGAGCCGCGAAAAATGACGATGAGTCCTTGCGCAGCGAGAACGTAGAGGGCGCCAATGCCGAGGCCGAGGAGGCCGAAACGTACGAGATCTTCCAAGAGATAACTCCAGATCTGGCGGCGGTTAGGTGACGGGGATTGATGGGAGTCAGAACCTATGGCAGTAGGGCCTATAGAAGAGGGGTTCCACAGCCATCAATGGATGACCGTGAAACCCCTCTTCTGCGGAGACTATTAGTCGGAGATGATCGGGCCGACGTTGTCAAATTCCCCACAGGCGCCAAGTGGAGCAATGACGCCATCTTGAACCTGAGAATAGACAACAGAGGTGTTGAACATCCGCAGGAACGCGGGGAATCCGGTGAATTCATCCCGGAAATTCACATCCGGAATCATGCCCGGCAGGTTCACGACCGCGGTACTTGCCGCCGTCGCGAAGTTAGCCGCATTGACATCGTCGGTCATCGACTCGACGATCTGGCTGAAGCCCATGTAGGCCGTCCAGGTACCCAATCCACCGAGGCTGTTGTAGTCCTCAGAAGCCGGGGCGCTAATTGTGTCAAGCGCACCTCGGTAGTCGGCCCACACATCACAGCTGAGGTCAGGGTAGGCGCCCACGACGTATGCGCCCTCTGACGCATCAGGAGACTGTGCGACGACCTTGCTGGACAGGTTGCCCTGCGGGCCGAAGAGCTTGGCGGTGGGGGCGGCTTGCTCCCACGCTGGCATCCAAGCAAGGAACGGCGTCTCAGAAACCACCATCAGCACGCAGTCCGTGCCACCGGCGAGTGCCTCGGCCACCTGTGGTGCATAGTCCTGGGCCGTGGCAGGTAGGACAGTGAATTCCTGGTCAAGCTTGTCAGCGCCACCCAGACGCTCGGCGGCCACCTGCAGGACACCGAAGAAGGATTCAGCACCCTGGATGATCACGGCGTGCATCTTCTCGCAGCCTTCTTCAAGGCCCTTCTTGACGAAGCCAACGCCGTACATCTGATGGCTACCGAGTGGGAAAGCCAACTTGCTCTGGAATTCCTGAGCACCGAGCATGCAGCAGGCACCGAAGTACGCGACGTTGGCAGGCTCGAGAATGTCCACGATGGCGTCGGGGGCGAAGTTGAACGAACCGACGACCGCGACGACTCCGTTGTCGACCGCTTTACGAGCACAGGCTGTGGAGCCATCGGCAGTGCCCTGGCTGTCACAGACGTCAACCTCGAGCGGGCGACCGTTGATGCCACCGTTGGCGTTAATCCACGCCTCGTAAGCCTCAGCGGTGTATTCGATGTTGGGGTAAATCGGACCTTGCGAGTTGATGTCCGTCACGGTCATCGTCTTGATCGGTTCACCAACGGGTTCCGGCGAAGGGGCCGCCGAGGTGGTGGCATCAGTGGGGGCAGGGGCGGTAGTGCTGCCCGAGTCACCGCCTGAACCGCCGCATGCTGCTAGCACGAGTGTTGCCGCAGCCGCGACTGCGGCTACGCGCCAAGACATTTTGCTGCGGCGCAGCGCACCTGTCTTGGGGAGGAAAGATTGAGTCATATGCCTCGCCTTTCGGAAGTTACCGCCGCTGGGACGGATCCGGGAGTGGTGCGTAGGACGGTCGTCCGATGTCTGAGTATTGTCAAGGGATCACCGGACTTCTGACACACGATTGCAATAATTGATATGGAAATATGTCTGATTTACCCTAATATAGTACGGAAATATTTTTTGTGACGTCCGCAGATGGTCGGATGTTTCACCGAAAGGGGGCCGGTACTTCAGCGAATGACGCTACCGCCATCAATGGGTATCGTGTGCCCGTGGATGAAGTCGGCATCATCGCTGGCCAAGAAGCACACGAGTTTGGCTACATCGCTGGCAAGACCGTAGCGGCCAGCGGGTGCCTGGGTCGTGAGTTCATGAAATGGCCCGCCCTCACAAGTCCACTCGGCGGTTAACGGAGTTTCGATCACGCCTGGACCAATGCCGACAGCGCGAATACCTAGGTGGCCGTAGTCGTAGGCTGTCTGCTTCGTTAGCCCGGTGACACCATGTTTTGCAGCGGTGTACTCCACGCCAGTTTTGCTGGCAATGAAACCTGACACCGAAGCGACATTGATGATGACGCCCTTGCCGCGCTTGAGCATTCCCGGGATCGTGAATTTAGAACAAAGGAATACTCCTTTCATGTCAACACTTTGCACGAAATCCCAGGATTCCTCCGACACCTCGTGAAGTGGTTTGAGTTCACCGACAACTCCGGCATTGTTCACCAAGATGTCAATGCCCCCGTAGGCTGACTCGACGGCCTCGACCATTAATTGCACAGATGTACTGTCACTCACGTCGACGTGGATTGCCATCCCTTGCCCACCGGAGCTGTCAATCATTGACACTGTTTCTTGGGCGCTTTCCGCGTTGATGTCCGCCACCGCTAATCGAGAGCCGCTACCGGCCAGCGCCAGAGCCGAAGCGCGGCCGAGACCGGAACCGGCGCCGGTGATGAGACAGACTTTATTTGCAAGACCCTGCATCGTTACCTCCGTTGCCCGTTCGGACGATGAAATGACGCATTGATCGACCGAGCGTCCATTGATTGGTCGGATGTTTGTGTTGCACCGTCGCACAATTGACGGACGTCCGGCACACAAATAAGCAAAGTCAGGGGTGGAAAGAGATCATGCCTTAGCTGGGTCAGGATAAAGAGCTGCCAAACAGCCTGGGCAGGGTGGCTTCATGGGCGAGGCGTAGTTCGGATAGCGCAATCGTGAACAGCCCGGCGAACTGCAGCACTTGATCGTCAAAGCCTTCGTCTGATCCAAGGCCAGAATCTACGACCCCGATGCGCGCAGCAGGCATGCCGCGGGCTGCGCACATCTGGCTGAAACGCATCTCCTCGGTGCGGGGGATCACCATGATCGCGCGGCCTGGGGTCTCCGACCAAAGGAGAGTTGCTGCTTCTATCCCGTCTGGCGCCCATACGCGCGCCCCGACGTCGGCGCGCAGCGCCATCTCAACCAGTGCCTGTGCCACACCGCCGTCGGAAACATCGTGGGCCGCGGTCACCATGCCATCGCGGGAAGCCGCAATCGCTATCTCACCCAGCAGTTTTTCCTGATCAAGGTTCGCCCGCGACGGATGGCCACCAAGATGGCCGTGCATCGTCCGAGCCCACTCGCTGCCGTCAAAGTCGGGGCCGGTACCACCAAGGAGATAGATCAATTCCCCATCAGGACCCCACGCCATGGGTGTGCGGCGAGCAACATCGTCAATGACGCCAAGGACACCAACGACCGGGGTGGGCAAAATAGCGGTGTCAGCGGTGGAGTTATAGAAACTGACGTTGCCCCCGGTCACCGGGATGCTCAGTTCAAGGCAGCCATCGGCGAGCCCCCGAACAGTCTCGGCGAAAGTCCACATGACCTCGGGATCCTCTGGTGAACCAAAGTTCAAGCAGTTCGTCACCGCGATAGGTCGAGCACCGCTGATCGCAACATTGCGGTATGACTCGGCCAGGGCCAACCGAGCTCCCTCGTAGGGATCTAGGTAGGCGAATCTGGCATTGCAGTCGGTTGAGATCGCCACGCCAAGCCCAGACACCTCATCGATTCGCACCATGCCGGCGTCCTCGGGCTGGGACATCACCGTATTGCCAAGGACGTAGCGGTCGAACTGGTCAGTGATCCAAGATTTGCTCGCTAGATTGGGAGTTGCAACCATCGCGAGAAGTGTGGCGCGCAGTTCTTCGACCGTTTCAGGTCGCGCCAGACGATCAGCTGAGTCTGCTTGCAGCGCATCAAGATTGGCTGGCCGCGACATGGGACGGTGATAGACGGGTCCGTCATGAGCGACGGTGCGCGGGGGCACATCAACGATTCGCTGGTCATGCCAGTCAATGGTGAGGCGACCGGTATCGGTAACTTCACCGATAACTACAGCCTCCACCTCCCATTTCGCGCAAATCTGTTGGAACGCATCAATGTCGTCTGGTTGCACAACCGCGCACATTCGTTCCTGTGACTCACTCATGAGGATCTCTTCAGGACTCAGTGTTGGGTCCCGCAGTAGCACGCGGTCGAGCCATACGTGCATGCCCCCCTCGCCGTTTGATGCGAGTTCGCTTGTGGCGCATGAGATTCCGGCCCCACCGAGGTCTTGAATTCCTTCAACGAGACCAGCCGCAAGCACTTCAAGGGTGCATTCAATGAGCAATTTCTCCATGAATGGATCACCCACCTGAACACTCGGGCGCTTTGCCGGACCGTCAGCGTCGAAAGTCTCACTGGCTAGTACAGATACACCACCGATGCCGTCCCCACCGGTTCGTGCGCCGTAGAGAACAACGAGGTTGCCCACTCCTTTTGCTGACGCAAGGTGAAGGTCTTCGTGGCGCATTGCCCCCACGCACAGTGCGTTGACCAGCGGATTACCGGCATAGCTTGGGTCAAAGAACACCTCGCCACCGATATTGGGTAGTCCCAGACAGTTTCCGTAGCCGCCGATTCCAGCGACGATGCCGGGTAAGACGCGCTGGGTGTCGGGAGCCTCAGCCGCACCAAAACGAAGCGGATCCATCACGGCCAGTGGGCGAGCACCCATCGACAAAATATCGCGCACGATGCCACCCACCCCGGTGGCTGCGCCCTGATACGGCTCAACGTAAGAGGGGTGGTTGTGGCTCTCGACCTTGAAGGTGACCGCCCAGCCATCCCCGATATCAACGACACCGGCATTTTCGCCAATACCGACCATGAGTTGGGGCCAGCCGCCATCGGGCTGTTTGTCACCAAACTGACGGAGGTGAACCTTGGAGGACTTATAGGAGCAGTGTTCGCTCCACATCACCGAATACATGGCGAGTTCACTAGAGGTTGGACGCCGGCCGAGAATGTCGCGGATCTGCTGAAATTCTTCAGGCCTGAGTCCAAGTTCAGCGAAGGGCTGGGGAAGCTCAGGGGAATTGGTGGCTGACGCGACAGTGTCCAGGGTCACCGCACGATCTTCCCACGGCGAGCCCTGGACACCGACACAGTGTCAGGAGTTGGTGCTACCGAGCGCTACGACGCTCAATGCGCTGAGCAACAACGATGGCCAAGGTGGATACGAACTCACGGTTCACTCGGCTGATAGAGCCCGGGCTGGCACCATTAATATTGGCGTATTCGACCCGGATGATTGACTGGCCGGCGAGGTAGTAGTGGCCCACCTGATCACCGGCGATGTCGATGGTGAGATCACCAGCGCTGACATCAACGGTGACGTCAAGGTTGATGCCCACACCGGGACGACCGAACAGCACGGGGAGCGTTTCAACCTCGGTTTTCACCGACGCCTTGACTTCAACGCCCTCTTCTTCGATATCAAGGTCAATATTTGCAGCGCACTTGGCGACTGTGACATTCAGGCGATTCCACGCGCGCACGGCCGCCGAGCGATTGGCGTACTGATAAATGTTGGAATTGATTTCAACAGCGCTTAACTCGTCGACGTTTTCGCGCGTAATGGCCACGCTCTCCATGTACTGCTTCGGGCGTGGTCCGAGCAACTGGGCGCCATTAGCGTCTAGGCATAAATCGGCCTGGGGTGGGCGGCGGCCATCCTTGTACATCTGGGTGAGCGAGGGATCGGCGGTGTTAATCATCCATCGGGGTAGGTCGCCCAGTTTGACCGAGGAGGAAGCCAGTGCATCCTCAGACATGGCCTTGGTCTTGGCAGCCTGTGCTGGATTGGCCATCAAAAGCGACCCGGAGAGGGCAACAATCATGCCCCCCACAGCGATAGAACGTAGACCTTTGCGACTTGTCGCAGATTTAATCATGTTTCTATGCAATCTGACTGCGACCGCGATGTCAACACGAAGTGGGGAGATCCCGATGAATCGCGGCTAGGCACGGCTGAACGTGCGCAAAATCGATGTGAAGAATGCAAGTCCGTCGGTACCGGGGCCAAACATGTTTTCAACCGCATGCTCCGGATGCGGCATGAGGCCCACCACATTGCCGGCCGGATTCGCTATGCCAGCGATATCGCGCCGGCTGCCGTTGGGATTTGTCCCGACATAGCGGGCCACGATGCGCCCAGAGTTTTCCAATTCATCCAGGGTCGCCTCGTCTGCGATGTAACCGCCTTCACCATTCTTCAGCGGAATGATGATCTCTTGGCCCTGGTTGAAGTCACTCGTCCACACCGTTGACGTTGACTCGATGCGCAGCGACTGGTCGCGGCAGATGAAGTGCAGATGGTCGTTGCGCGTGAGAGCACCCGGGAGTAGCCCGGCTTCGCACAGAATTTGAAAGCCATTGCAAATGCCGAGAACAGGCAGGCCGGTGTGGGCGCGGTCGACAATGGACTCCATGACAGGAGCAAACCGTGCGATTGCACCGCAGCGTAGGTAGTCGCCATAGGAGAAGCCACCGGGAAGGATGACCGCATCCACATGTCGCAGGTCTGTATCGGCATGCCACAGGTGAACCGGCTCGCTACCTGCGATGCGAACCGCCCGGGCCGCATCCTGATCGTCTAACGAGCCGGGAAAGGTAACGATGCCGACTCTGTGTGAACTCATCAATGCACCTTCATGACTGGATGTGGAGCACGTAGTTCTCAATCACCGGATTACTGAGCAGTTCCGCTGCCATCCGATGGAGTTCGGCGAGGCGATCTTCGGTGACTTCGCCCTCGAGGGTGATTTCGAATCTTTTACCCTGACGCACATCGACCACGCCATCAACATGAAGCCGACCCAGGGCGGCCACCACTGCACGGCCCTGTGGATCCAAGATTTCTGGCTTGAGCATGACGTCCACGACGACGTGGGATTGGGCAGACATCCGGCTCCTTCACATGACACAACAGTGGTCGAGGCTTTTAGTCTAGGAGTGTCCAGGCACGGTAAATCAACGGGATCGCTCTGCGATGTAGACGCCGATCAACACGATGACCCCGCCGATTACCTGGGGTAGGGACAAGATCTCGGCGAGTGCAAGCCAAGCAAATCCTGCCGCCATGACCGGCTCAATCATTCCGATCGTTGCCGCCTGCGCCGCCCGGATGTGATGCAGCGAAGCGACGACGAGCCAGAACGGCGCAACGGTGCCGAGCAGCACCATCCAGCCGGTAAGGACCAACAGGGCCACCTGTGGGCCATCTGAGCCAAGTGGAGTACCTGTACCCGCGAGTGATTCCCACGGAAAACTCCACCAGGGCTGGATAACGGCGAAGAACGCTGCTGCCGCCCCGAAGCCCCACATGGTGAGCGAGACCGGATCACGCGGGTTCGGTCTGTGCAGTTGGTCCTCAGCGGTGATGTAGTAGACCGACAGTGCTGCGGCGGCTGCGAACGCGGCGGCAACACCGAGCGCATCTAGGGTGAACCCTTGCCATACCTGTGCGACAAACATGAGGCCGGTAAGGGCGAGCACCAAACCCAACCACACTGTTGGGCGCACAGACTGTTGTCTAACGAATCGAAAATACAGGGCGACCATGATGGGCGCGGTGAATTCGATGATGAGGGCTATCCCCACCGCGAGACGTTCCAGCGCGATGAAAAACATCCATTGCGTCATGGCGATGCCGGCGATGCCGAAGAACAAAATCAGCAGGACTTCGTCCTTGCGTATCCGTAATGCCCGCGGCCTAGTAATGGCCACGATGGTGAGCAGCACGAGGAAGGCAGCGGTTACTCGTAACTCAATAAGCCGAGAGGGTGTGATGCCTGTCAGCAGAATGGACTTACTTACTGTGCCGTTGACGGCGAAGAGGAGTGCTGCCACCACGTAGAGGCTGTAGCCGATGACCGGATTGCGATTTTTGGACAGGGGCACCCCAGGCAGGGGCTCAGCTAGATCGGTCATCTTCGGGTCATGACTGCAACACGCCTTGGTAGACCTTGAGGGTTTGTTCGGCGATGGCTGACCAGCTGAAGTCAGCCTCTGCTCGCGCACGGCCAGCGATTCCCATGCCGGTAGCTCGTGTCGGGTCTGCGACCAGGCTGTTCACAGCTTCGGCCAGTGAACGTTGAAATTGCTGCTCGTTCTCAACCTGGTACTCAACCAGGATTCCGGTTTCTCCATCGACGACAACTTCTGGAATTCCGCCAACTGCGCTCGCTACCACTGCCGTCTCACACGCCATTGCTTCCAGGTTCACAATGCCCTGAGGCTCATAGATGGACGGGCAAATAAAGGTGACCGCGTTAGTGAGGAGTTGTCGTACCGCTGGGCGGGATAACTGCTGCTCAATCCACACCACTGATTCGGTGCCGCGTTGTGCGCGTAGTTCTGCAACTGCTGCTGCCACCTCAACGCCCATTTCCGGGGTATCGGGGGAACTAGCGCACAGCACCAGAACAACATCGACGTTGAAGAATTCAGTGGCGGCTAGGAGGTGCTGGATACCTTTTTGGCGCGTAATGCGGCCTAGGAAGGCGACATACGGTCGGTTGGTGGGTACACCCAATGGTTCGATCAGATCGGTGTTGGTGTCGGGTCGATATTCATCGGTATTGATGCCGTTGTAAACGACGTGAACTCGATCAGGGTCGACGCGGTTGTAATGGGTAAGAACATCGGCTCGCATCCCCTCGCTCACCGCGATGATCGCATCGGCACTGTCATAGGCGGTGGCCTCGACCCAGGACGACACTCGGTAGCCACCACCGAGTTGCTCTGCTTTCCACGGACGAAGCGGCTCAAGGGAGTGGGCGGTCATGACATGGGGAATGTTGTACAGCAGCGAGGCGACGTGCCCGGCAAAGTTCGCGTACCAGGTGTGAGAGTGCACTACATCTACTTCGCCACTGCCTTGGATCATCGCCAGGTCAATGCCCAGGGTTTCCAGCACCGGATTCGCGCCGAGCAGTTCTGTCGGCACCTGATAGGACAGTGCATCGGGCCGTTGAGGGCCAAAACACTGCACCACCACATCAGCCAAGGGGCGCAGATTTTCCACCAGATTGACCACATGGACCCCGGCACCCCCGTACACCTGCGGCGGCCATTCTTTGGTCATGATTCCCACCCGCATTGGTACGGCTCCTTTGGTGGCTCGAATAACGCAAAAGTTTGGCCGAGGTCACTGTAGGGCCTAACACGCGGTGGTGAGGGGGTCTAGGGTGATGTCATGCAGTCTGGTCCCAGGGTTCTGGCGATCGTCCTCGCCGGCGGTGCCGGGAAGCGGTTGTTGCCGCTGACTGCCGACCGAGCGAAACCAGCCGTGCCCTTCGGTGGCACTTACCGCCTCATCGACTTTGTGCTCTCCAATCTCATCAACTCCGGGCTACGCCGCGTATGCGTACTGACCCAGTACAAGTCACACTCACTCGACCGTCACATCACGCAAACGTGGCGGATGCCCACCTTGTTGGGCGACTACGTCACTCCGGTGCCGGCTCAGCAGCGGCTCGGTCCGCGCTGGTTCACCGGCAGTGCCGATGCGATCTTGCAGAGTCTGAACTTAATCGTTGATGAAGACCCCGATTATGTCGTGGTATTTGGCGCCGACCACGTCTATCGGATGGATCCGATGCAAATGTTGGCTGACCACATCGATGCGGGTGTGAGTGTCACCGTTGCTGGTATCCGCCAGCCGCGGGCGCTTGCGCACCAGTTTGGCGTCATCGAAACGGCACCGGATGGTCGCATGATTCGGCAATTTCTCGAGAAGCCCGCTGATCCCCCATCAATCCCAGGTGAACCTGAATCTTCGTTCGTCTCCATGGGCAATTACGTGTTTACAACGAGTGCATTGGTTGAGGCGTTACGCGAAGATGCCGCCGACGAGGGTTCGGTGCACGACATGGGTGGCGACATCATTCCGATGATGGTCAAGCAGGGCGAAGCCATGGTGTACGACTTCAGTAGCAATGTGGTGCCCGGCAGCACTGACCGGGATGCTGGCTACTGGCGCGACGTGGGCACGCTGGACGCATATCACGACGCGCACATGGACCTCGTTTCGGTGCACCCCATTTTCAATCTGTACAACCGCACGTGGCCGATTCTGTCTCACCTACCGCCCTACCCGCCGGCGAAGTTTGTCGAGGGCGGGAACGCACATGAGTCGATGGTAGGTGCCGGTTCGATCGTGTCCGGTGCTCACGTGCGCAATTCCGTGGTTTCCTTCGATGTCCAGATCAGTGGGGGCGCCTACGTGGATGGATCCGTTGTGATGCCCGGTGTTCGCATCGGCAGAAACTCGGTGGTGCGCAGAGCAATTCTGGACAAGAATGTGATTGTTCCCGACGGTGTGCACATCGGCGTCGATCCCGAACGAGACCGT
This sequence comes from Candidatus Nanopelagicales bacterium, assembly GCA_018609125.1. GTDB lineage: Bacteria > Actinomycetota > Actinomycetes > S36-B12 > S36-B12 > M55B157. Next base: position 83,459 of record JABAYF010000015.1, read on the forward strand.
GAGCTTTACACCATCAGTGAAGGCGGCATCGTGGTTCTTGGCAAAGGAATTATCGCTCACCGTCAGTGAGTACTACGACGATGCGAGAGTCCTCATTTGACGGCCAGGGTCGAGTAGCCGTTGTCACCGGTGCGGGACGAGGTCTTGGCCTAGCCATCTGTAATACATTGCGTGCCAACGGCTTTGAGGTCATCGCCACTGATATTAACGGTGCGGACCATGTGCTTGATGTTACTGATGCCCGTGCATGCCGAGAGCTAGCCCAACGAGTGCAGCCAAGCGTATGGGTCAACAATGCCGGTGTTCTCGGAGCCGGTGACTCCACCACGCAGTCTGATGAACTCATTGCCACCATCGTCGGTGTCAACCTGTTGGGGGTGATGAACGGCACGAGGGCGGCTGTTGAAGTAATGCGGCACCGCAATAGTGGTCAAGGCGCAGGTCACGTCATCAATATCGGGTCGCTTGCCTCGTGGGTTCCGGTTCCGGGTGAAGCCGTCTATGCCGCCACGAAGGCTGGCGTCTTGTCTTTCACCCTGGGGCTCGAAGGGGATCTTCGTCGCGGTGGAGTCAAGGGCTTGCGCTTTAGCGTCATTTGCCCGGACGGAATGCTGACTCCGATGATTGCTGACGTTATTGATGACCCGGCGATCGCACTGACGTTCAGCGGCTTTCGGCTGGTTCAACCAACGCAGGTTGCCGATGCCGTCCTGAGCGTTTTGCGACGACACCGTCGCGTGGTGAGCGTCCCGCATTGGCGGGGTCTGCAGGTGCGTAGTTTCGGGGCCGTCCCCGACCTCGTGCTGGGGGCAGGGCCATTGTTTATGCGACTGGGACGAATCCAGCAGGAGCGGGTCCGACGGCGCACGCGAGGCGTGACGTGATCTATGGTGAAGACGTGAAAAGTGACGTGAAGGTAGTGGACACGGGCAACCGATGGATAATCGCGCGCTCTGTTCTTATTGAGGCTCCGGCGCAGGTCGTCTTTGACGTGATCGCCGACCCACGCCAGCACGCGGCGTTCGATGGCTCCAAAACCGTTGAGGGAGTTGTCGATGCTCCCGACCGGCTGGCCCTCGGAGATCAATTTCGGATGAAAATGCGCATCAAGGTGCCGTACAAGATCGGTAGCAAGGTAATGGAGTTTGAGGAGGGTCAGCGCATCGCGTGGGCGCACGTCGGAGGACATCGCTGGCGCTATGAAACGCGGGCCACTTCTGACCAGCAGTGCGAAGTAACCGAGATCTTTGACGCCTCCTATGCTCGCTCTGCTCAGGCGCTGCGGTTGATGAACGCCTACACCAACAACACCAAGGCCATTGAACGAACGCTGTGCCGCTTGAAGAGCTACGTTGAGGAGAGTGCAGCGGGTTAAAACTCGTGGCGCTCCACCGAAATAATGTGCGGTTCTCCGTGGGCGTTGAAACTGCGGTGCGCAACGACGAACCCTCCCGGAGATAGTTTTGGATCCAGGGTGTCCGTTGGCTCCGTCAGGTATTGCCCAACCTGTTGTAGTAGAGCCGGAAGCACCGGCCGGTGACTGCAGATCACGAGAGGTTTTGGATCGTGCAGCAGGTCATTGATGCGGCGGGCAGCCTGTTTCGGTCGTTCGACGTGACCCTCTTCGCTGACACTTGATTCTGATTCAATGCGGACGTCAATATATTTGGCGTAGCGCTGCAATGTTTGCTGGCATCGCAACGCATCGGAGGCATACAGGTGGCGGACATCGAAGGCGGACAATAACGGGACAAGAGCGTTTGCCTGCGAGCGTCCCTTCCCGGACAGCGGCCGTTGCGCATCCTTGTCACCCTTGTAGTCCGAGCGCTTCACCGCCTTGGCGTGGCGCAGCACGATGAGCGGTGAGGTTGCGGGCAGGTCGATGGCCACATTGATGAGGTCGACATCACGCGGGTAGGTCAGCAGCGCCTTCGCTTCGGGTAAATCAACCCAGCGGACCTCGTCGACCTCTTCATCCGGTGCAAAGCCAACCTCGGAATTAACCCCGGCCCTCCAGTAGCGAACCTCTTTCGGAATCCCCAGTGCCAGATATTGCTGAAGCGGAAGTGGGGGTCCGAGCGTGGGTACGATGCCGGTCTCTTCATCGCACTCCCGGACAGCAGCAACAACGGGGCTCTCGCCCGGGTCGAGTTTGCCCTTCGGTAGGGACCAGTCGGCGCGATGAGGTCGATGGACTACCGCGATCTGGGGACCGCGACGGCCAGGGCGCAGTAGTACGACACCGGCAGCCCGCACGACAGTTTCATCGTTGGTCATGGGTTCACTCTCACCATGTGCGCTTCGCCGTTCGGCTGATGTCTGGCCATCGGGCATCAAGGAATTCGCTACGGCATCTCACTTGTGCAGCTAACTCCAACTGAGATAGCAGCCCGAGGGAAAAACCGGTTGAGCCATTGGTAGAGAGGGCTATGTCTGAAAGTTTCCGCTGGAAAACATAAGCGTCTTGATGGAGGCCTAGAACCTCAGTACCGCGGCTCAATTCCCTTGCCAGACGTTTGGTCTTTTTACCCAGGGTAGGCGCAGCGGCCTCCGCGGCATATCGGGCGCGCTTCGCAATGATCCGAGCTGCGTGCCATTGTGTGGCTGGTGAATCCATAGTTAAAGCACTTACTGCGTGACTCAGGCGCTTGTAGTTGTGACGCACAATATTCGGCAGCACCGAGCCCGCGGGCACTTCGGCCCGGCGAGTCAGTGGCGGGTTCTGGGCAGCATCAACGAGTAAGTTGAGCAGTTGCGTGTATCGCGCGGTGTGCAACTGGGCATGCGCGCCCGCGACACCGTTATGTAGTTGCTCGTTTAGGGCGTGGGCGACCTCGGCATATGCTCGCTCCGCATCTGCTACCGGCAGGTGTGAGCACTGTTCAGCGAGCCGGAGTAGGAGGACTTCGCCGTCGCGTGCTTGTCCAAAACTTCGACCAATCCAGGTGAGTTCTTCGTGCAATGCATCAGCCCAGGCGCGATCGAGGAATGGCCGGAAGATGCGTAAGCCACTGCGGAGCCGACGGGCGGCAACCCGAAACTGATGTACCGAATCGGGCATATCTTGTCGGAACTGAACGTCGGCGAAAAACAATTGACGGACATGGGTCGCGAAATAAGCGCGGACAACCTCCCCGACAGGATCTCTGCGACGAGGCCGCTTCGGTTCGGGTACATCGCACGCCGCACTCGTTTGAGCGCCCAGTGCAGCAGCGGCCTTACTCATCGAACCGCGCACAGCCCCTGCGTCAATAACCCGATTCACCACCGCATTCACAACGGCAAGGTCGAGCCGACCGTCCTGATCGGGCACCGCTTCGACTTCGATCTCGCGAAATGCGAAAGATTTGGTGTCGTCGTCGCCAATACTCACCGTGTCGTCGACAAATTCAGCAATGACACGACCTGCAGAATTCCGAAACAGCATCGGACTGCGCTGGCTGTGCAGGGTTACGACCTCGGCGATGGGCGCATCTCGCAGGAAAGCGGCCACAATCGTGGTGAGCTCCGCTGGCACATGGTGTTGATCGTCGGTGAGCGGCATTCGCACTTCATCTCGAACTGTCCCTCCGAATCCCGCGACGGGAAGTTTGAGGTGCCAACCCGCATCAGGCCCGCCCTCTCTGCGACGCAGGGTTACCCGCCAGCGAAAGAGCGCGAAGTCGTGAGTATCGAAATACACATTGCGCATCTGAAATGTTGGTTGGGCTTCGACGGAGACATCACCAGACCCCACACCCTCGAGCGAGGGCAGGTGGAAATCACGATCAACGCGAAGTTTGAATTCAACCTCGCGGTAGGTGCTCGCGGTGGGCATCGTAGGAGACCTAGGCCAATCGACCGCGTGTTCGGCGCACAGAAATCAGCGTTTCTTGAATATCGAGCAGCGGCTCGCCCTGTTCATCATGCGTGCGCCGCAGCCAGGTGCCGTCGGACTGCAGGACCCATGCCGCCGTATTCGGTTCGAATCCTAGTTGGAACAGTGCGTCAATTTCGGCGATGTGCTCCGGTGCTTTCAGACTGACCAGCGATTCAACACGTCGATCAAGATTGCGGTGCATGATGTCGGCTGAACCGATCCAGGCTTCAGATTCACCGCCGTTGGCAAATTCGAAAACGCGCGAATGTTCAAGGAAACGCCCAAGAATGCAGATGACGTCGATATTTTCACTCAGACCAGCGACTCCGGGTTGGATGGAACAGATTCCGCGCACCCAAACCTGCACGGGCACACCTGCTTGTGACGCCCGGTACAGCGAGTCGATGATGTGCTCGTCCACAATCGAATTACATTTAAATCGAATACGCGCTGGTCTTCCGGCGCGGTGATGGTCAATCTCGCGCTCGATGCGCTCAATGAGTCCGCTACGAATGGAGTGGGGTGCGACGAGCAACCGGTGGTAGTCGGTATTCATTGAGTAACCCGACAGAACGTTAAACAGGTCGAGTACGTCATCGCCGACCTGCGGATCGCACGTGAACAGACCAAGGTCTTCGTACAGCCGCGCGGTTTTCGGGTGATAATTGCCGGTGCCTAGGTGGCAGTAGCGGCGCAACTGGTCGCCATCGTCGCGGACAACGAGAGAGAGTTTGCTGTGCGTCTTAAGCCCGACCAATCCATACACCACGTGAACGCCGGATTCCTCGAGTTTGCGGGCCCACTCGATGTTGTTTTGCTCATCGAAACGAGCCTTGATTTCCACGAGGGCGAGCACCTGCTTGCCTGCTCGTGCCGCACTGATGAGCGCATCAACGATGGGTGAGTCGCCGCTGGTGCGGTAAAGCGTTTGCTTGATGGCTAGGACATGTGGGTCTTTAGCAGCCTGCTCCAAGAACAGTTGCACGCTCGTAGAGAAAGAGTCATAGGGGTGATGTACGAGAACATCACGCTCACGGATGACCGACAGCATGTCTGGCGGCGAAGCGGATTCCACCTCAGACAACTCACGGCTGGTGCGGGGCACAAACTTAGGTTGGCGAAGGTCGTCACGATCAACGCCGTAAATGGCCCAGAGTCCGGTGAGGTCCAACGGTCCGGGCAGGCGAAAAACCTCCTGCTGCGTCACACCCAGTTCTTCGATGAGCAAGTCAAGGACGTGCGGATCGATAGACTCCTCCACCTCTAATCGAACCGCGGGGCCAAACCTGCGGCGCAGTAGCTCACGTTCCAGGGCTTTGAGAAGATTCTCGGCATCGTCTTCCTCAACCTCGACGTCTTCGTTGCGGGTCACGCGAAATGCATGGTGCTGCAACACATCCATGCCGGGAAAAAGCTCGTGTAGGTGGCTGGCAATGACGTCTTCCAGCGGCACGAATCGCTCGCCGCCGAGGGAAACGAATCGAGGTAGGAGTGGTGGCACCTTGACCCGAGCGAAAAGTTCGGCGCTTGTCTCCGGATTGCGCACAACTACGGCGAGGTTGAGCGAAAGCCCACTGATGTACGGAAACGGGTGTGACGGGTCAACGGCTAGCGGTGTGAGCACCGGAAAGACCCGCTCGTCGAAGAAGGCGTCCATGGATGCTTTTTCCGCTGCCGAGAGGTCATTCCAATTGAGCAGGTGAACACCAGCGGCATCGAGAGCGGGCCGTACTTCGGTGGTGAAGATTTCGGCCTGCTTGATTTGCAGTTCGTGGGAGCGCGACCAGATAGCGTCGAGAACTTCGCGGGGGGTGAGTCCACTCGCGGCGCGCACCGCGATCCCGGTAGCAATTCGGCGCTTGAGCCCGGCCACCCGAACCATGAAGAACTCATCAAGGTTGCTTGCGAAAATTGCGAGAAATTTGGCCCGATCAAGGATCGGCAGATGTTCATCCTCGGTTAGTTCCAGAACACGCTTGTTGAACGCCAGCCAGGACAGTTCCCGATCGAGGAAGCGTCGCTCAGGAAGGGGGCCAAATTCGTGGGCTACCTCGGCCGTTCGTACTGCGTCAGCCACGATTTCCCCCACGGGGAGGTCGGCTTGGGGCCCCTCCACAGAAGTCATGGTTATACAATCTCACATGACACACAGGTACGACCTCACATGAGACAAACGATCAACGACTGAACAAAATGTCGGTGTCCCAGCGGGCAAAGCCGAGTGACTCATAAAGCGCCACGGCCCCGGAATTTACTGCATCCACATAGAGCATCGCTGCGGAGAGGCCGCGGGTGCGAAGGTGGCTGAGTCCGGCAAGCAGCAGGGCTCGGCCAAGACCGGTCCCCCGCCAGTGATTGGCAACGGCGATGACATACACCTCGCCGATCGCTTCGTGACCGTGCCCATCAGTACCGTTACCCGGATGAGCGCCGTGCACCTTGGTCCAGTGAAAACCAACGAGCCGCCCATCTTCAGCGTCCTCGGCCACCAAAAAACCGTTGAGATCGCACCAGGGTTCGGCCAAGCGATTGGTGAGGTCATCGGCCTGCCAATTCCCCTGATCGGGAAGGTCCGCGAATGCCTCGGCGTTCACCGCGAGCCAGGCATCGTTGTCGCGGCCAGGCTCGAAGGTACGGAGCACGATTCCTTCGGGGAATCGCGCGTTGGGCAGGTTGGCGAAGAGGGACCGACGCATCTGCCATAACTCGCGGGCCTGGTTGAAATGATGAGCTCTCGCGAGGTGTGCCGCATCGGAATGTCCACCATGGGCCCACAGGCGCAGGTGGCCGCGGGGGGAGAGTTCGGTGAGTTTGTCAACGAGTAGATGTCCGATGCCACGGCGGCGAAAACTAGGTGCGACGGCAAGTTCGGCGGAGGGGCCTGCCACCGGATCGGTGAGGTCTAAGTGGGCGTAGCCCACGAGTTGGCAGTCGATGCGCACCCTAATATGGCAATCGCCGTCATCGCCACCGTGGCGTAAATGCAACAGCACATGTTCGGACAGCGGTGAGACGTCATCGGCTTCGGTCACGGCATTGACGAGGCTGAGGGCTTCGGCAACTTCTTCCACATTGAGTCGATCGGCCGAGTCAATCGTTGGTTCGCTGGGCGGTGAACTTGGCGCGCTCACGTGATCGTTGGGCCTAGATCTGACGTAGCGTGCGTGATCGCTCGATCGTCATGGCTGTGGCTGAGTGCTGCGTTCGTTTTTTCATCGGTGCGGCCCGGTACAAATCGGTAACCCACATTACGAACGGTGCCGACAAGCGACTCGTGCTCGGGGCCTAGTTTGGCGCGCAGCCGCCGCACGTGCACGTCTACGGTGCGCGTGCCGCCAAAGTAGTCATAGCCCCACACCTCTTGAAGTAGTTGGGTTCTGGAAAAAACGCGACCGGGGTGCTGTGCGAGGAATCGCAGCAACTCAAACTCTTTATAGGTGAGGTCGAGAATGCGTGAACGGATTCGGGCGGTGTACCCGGCTTCATCAATCGTGAGGTCACCTCGGCGGATTTCATCAGTTGATGCCGCGCTGCTGTCTAGGGTTGCGCCATAGCGTGCGGCACAGACCCGAAGTCGAGCCTCTACCTCAGCCGGCCCGGCAGATTCAAGGAGGAAATCGTCGTGTCCCCAGTCAGACTGCAATGCGGTGACGCCGCCCTCGGTGACGATGACCAGGAGCGGGGAGGGCACACCAGTTTGGCGCAACAGACGGGTGAGGCTGCGAACTGCAGGAAGGTCTGCACGAGCGTCCACCAGGAGAACGTCGATGTCGTGAACGTTTAAAAGAGCAGTGGCCTGAGCAGGAGCGACCCGCACCTGGTGTGCTAGCAGACCCAGCGCAGGCAGAACTTCGGTGGAAGGTTCCACCGCCTGAGTGAGCAACAGCAAGCGCATTTCTAAACAATAGTGGACTATGGCAACCCCCAGGCAGCCTCGTGAGCAGATCATGATCGCCAGCGCTGATGGGGTGGCACTATCTATCGCGCATCTGCCTGGCGATGACACGGGGGATTTTGCCTTTATTGTGGTGCACGGTTTCGCTGGTAGTTGGCGCCAGGACAGGGTGGGCAAGGTCATGGATGCGCTGGCATCCCATGGTGGGGTCGTTGCCGTTGATCAACGTGGCCACGGCCGTTCTGCCGGTAGGACCACCATTGGGCATCGAGAACCACTCGATGTCGAGGCGGCCGTATCGTGGGCGCGCCAGGCTGGGTATGCGCGGATTGTTCCCGTGGGATTCTCGATGGGCGGGGCGGTAGCGATTCGACACGCTGCATTGCTGGGACGAGCGCCAAAGGCAGCCAGGATAGATGCCGTAGTGAGCGTGAGCGGGCCTGGATTTTGGCACTACCGGGGAACACCACCCATGCGCTGGCTGCATCGGGCTGTGGGCCATCCCCTAGGCCGCGCTTATCTTCGGTGGGGTCTGGGTGCTTACGTTGACCCCACACCATGGCCGCAACCGCCGCCCATGCCTCCCACCGAGGCTGCCAAAACCGCCGTTGCTGCGGGGTTGCCCGTGCTGATCGTGCACGGCGATGCCGATCCGTTCTTTCCCCTGGACCATCCACACGCCCTACACGCATCCGCGCCCGGTAGCGAACTGTGGATTGAGCCAGGGTTTGGCCATGCAGAGGGTGCCATTGATTCAGCGCTGGTTCACCGCATCGCTCGGTGGGCGCGGCAGACGGTGGACTCCACCTAGATTCCCACCACCCGCTAGGCTCATCGTGTGTTGGAAATCGTATTCACCGGACTCCTGGTGCTAGCCATCGTGTTCATCACCTGGTTCTCCGGTTACGTCGTCTACAAGTTATATAAGGGTCAGGGTTAACCACGTGGCGCCGCTGCCCTCAAGCCTGCCCCCTGAAATTCTGCCGCTTTCGTGGCTGCTGGGCAGTTGGGCTGGGGTGGGCCTTGGCCAGTACCCCACGATTGAGGATTTCCGTTTCGGTCAGCAAATCGTGGTCACCAATGACGGTCGGCCCTTCCTCACCTACGCCTCACGCAGTTGGCTACTGGACGACGATGGCCATCGGATCCGTCCGTTGGCCACGGAAACCGGCTACCTGCGACCCCGTCCGGACAATCAGGTGGAATTCGTGCTCAGCCACCCGGCCGGATACAGCGAAATCTGGGTGGGTGAGGTTGAGGTCCTCGCCCTAGACACCGCGGTGATCACCTCGGCTCGTGCGAGCCTGCGCACCGACGTGGTGGCGCGGACGGAAAGCGCTAAACCTTACGAAGCCGGTGAGCGTCTCTATGGCCTAGTGGATGGTGAACTGATGTGGACCTTCGACATGGCCTCGATGGGCCAATCGATGACTAACCATCTGTCTGCCCGGCTTAAGCCCGGTACCGGCGATGACGAGGACAGCACAGCGCCTTCATCCTGATGAGGGGGCAATCCTAACGGAAAGGGGTGAACGGTGAACGACAACGCGACGCCCCGATGGGACGATCAACTTCGTGCAAACGGATACCGAGTTACCCCGCAGCGTCACCTAGTTTTTCAGGCCGTGGCTGAACTCCACCATGGGACTCCGGAGGAAATTTACGGGCATGTGCATTCACAGGTGGAGGGGGTCAATCTCTCCACCGTGTATCGCACGCTAGAGGTTTTGGAAAATGTTGGCCTCATCACCCACACCCACATTGAGCACGGATCCCCGACGTATCACGAGGTGCAGTCACAGGGCCATGTTCACCTCGTCTGCCGCCAATGCAAGGCCGTTAATGCACTCGCGGCAGAACAGGTCCGGCCGTTTGTGGAAGCTCTGCAACAAGACCCTGGCTTTACCGTTGACCTCGGCCATCTAGCCATCCACGGCATGTGCGCCGGGTGTTCGGAAACATCTGGCGTGGCTGTTGCAATCCGAAAGGATCACACCGATGAATGAGGCGCCAATGGCACCGACCTATCAAAGCCCGGCTCTGCAGGTGCCAGGTGCTGTTCCGCCGCCCGATCACAGCGTTGATTCAGGCGTGCCGTGGCACTATGGCGACCCGCATGGCGAGCAGCGCCTATTGGCGGCTGGCGCAGGCGTTGTCGATTTATCCCACCGCGGAGTCCTTCAGGTGATAGGCCCAGATCGATTGACCTGGTTGCATTCCCTCACCACCCAGGCGTTAGAAAAACTCCTGCCGAACATGTCGACGTCGGCACTCATTTTGGACCCACACGGGCACGTCGAACATGAATTGCATCTCGTTGACGATGGCGAGAAAACCTGGATCATTGTTGAGGCGGCCGCGACCGAACCTCTGCGGCGCTATCTGGATTCCATGAGATTTATGCTGCGCGTGGAGGTAGTCGATGTTTCGGCTGACTTTGCCGTTGTCTGGCAGCCTCTCTATGAGCGCCATGTTGCTTATCCCACCTGGTTGAGTTCACCGGAGTTTTCTGGAATCGGCACTAGCGAATCCGGTACCGACAGGGGTGGGGATGCGAGCAAGTACATCGATCATCGGCCGGAAAAATTTGCGGTGCGCGAAACCATTGTTCCTCGCACTGATCTGCCAGGCCTGTTGCAGGAACGGGCCGGTGAACTAGCTGGCACATGGGCTTATGAGGCATTGCGTGTTGCCGCGGGCGTGCCCCGCGTTGGTTTGGAAACTGACCATCGCACCCTGCCGCATGAGGTGGGCTGGATCGGGCCGGCCGTGCATTTGTCCAAGGGGTGCTACCGCGGTCAAGAAGCGATCGCGCGCGTACACAATATGGGTAAGCCACCGCGGCGTCTGGTGCTGCTACACCTCGATGGTGGTGCTGAAATTTTGCCGGAGCACGGTGACGCGGTGTACCTCGGCGATCGTGAGATCGGTTGGGTGGGTTCAGCTGCTCGCCACTACGAGTTGGGGCCCATCGCGACAGCGATCATCAAGAGATCCATCAACACTGATTCAGATCTCATCGTGATGACCGGCGCGGGAGAGAGTGTCGCGGCATCAGCAGAATCCATCATCACGTCGTAGCGGGAGCGTCTTCCTCTAGCCAAAGAGTCATCGGCCCGTCATTTGTCAGGCTCACCCGCATATCGGCGCCAAAAATTCCGGTCGAAACATCTGCCCCGAGTTTTTGCAGGGCGGCGACAAACGAATCAATGAGGGGTTCTGCCACCGGGCCGGGTGCCGCTGCACTCCAGCCAGGTCGCCGCCCTTTTCTGGTGTCGGCATACAGGGTGAACTGGCTGATCACCAGCAGGGGTAGGCCGGCTTCTGCCGCGGAAACTTCCCCCTTAACGCCCGGGGGCAGACACACATTGGTGTGCGTGAGATTCGTGGGGTTGAATATTCGTAACGCGTACACTTTCCGGGCGAGACGTTCAGCAACCGCAGGAGTATCGGTGTGGGTAACGCCAACAAACACCACAAGGCCGGGTCCTTCGACTGCTCCGACGTTTTGGTGATCGACGTCCACTCTTGCGCCATCCACTCGTTGAATCAGTACTCGCATACCCATCACGTTAGTCAGTCTTGCTCGGCATGGATCCTGACGCGCTGAAAACCCGGCGAGTGACCTTTGCCAAGATATGGTCATGAGCGCCGAACCGCTGTGGCGGCCGAGTCCAGACGACATCGAGGCCACGCGCATAAACCGGTTTCGTGGCTGGGTAAACAATCATGCGCTATCAGTTGATACTTCCCCCCTGGCTGATGTCGACGCGTTACATGCTTGGTCTGTCGAGCATCCCGGTGCATTTTGGGCGGCCGTGTGGAAGTTTTTTGGTGTGATCGGCGACCCCGGTGATACGGCGCATGTCCCCGCGGAGTTACCGGAGGCGAAGTTCTTCCCACACGCAACCTTGAATCTGGCCGAGAACATCCTTGGGTACGCGTCAAACCGGGACGATGCAGGGTTACCGATTCTTGTCGTGACGGCCGAAATGGGAACCGGCATCGGTGTACTGGCGCAACTCACTCGCGACCAACTCATTGACGCCGTCGCTGAAACGACCGCCGCTCTTCTAGATCGAGGAGTGCGCCCTGGCGACCGGGTAGCGCTCGTTCTGCCTGCTGGACTCGATGCCTACATCGTCAATCTGGCAGGCTTGGCGATTGGCGCCGTCATGTGCAGTGCATCCCCGGATTTTGGGGTTGCCGCCATTGTTGATCGCTTCGCTCAGTTAGACCCGGTTTTACTCGTGGGCACCACGTCGTATCGCTGGAATGGAAAGAGACACGATCGACAAGAACACCTCGTGGACCTAGCGCGATCCCTCCCGTCCCTGAGGTCGCTACTGATTGTGCCGGGCACCGACGACCTCACCGCATCTGTTGATCCTGACATTGTCGATCGAGGGAAAATCGCCGCGCTCATTGCCGCCGGTCAGCACCGTCCACTTCAGGTGTCGCTGCTCAGCGAAGCGCGGGCTGTCCACGAGGGAGTTAAGCCTCATTTCGAGCAGCTTCCTTTTGACCACCCGGCATATATTCTCTTCTCTTCCGGCACAACGGGAAAGCCGAAATGTCTTATCCACCGTCAAGGCGGCGTTCTACTCAAACATCTTGTTGAGGCCGGTCTCCATGTAGATGCCCGACCTGGCGACCGTGTGCTGTTTTATACGACGACCGGCTGGATGATGTGGAACTGGGCAGCCACGGTGCCGGCCACTGGAGCGACCCTTGTCCTGCATGACGGCGCACCCAACTTTCCCGCTGTGGACACGCTTTTTGACATCGCAGATCGAACCCAGCTCACCCACCTAGGCGTCGGTGCTCGGTTACTCGAATCGATGCGCACCGAACATATCGAGGTGCGGGCTGAGCGTGAGCTCAGTGACCTTCGCATGGTGATGGTGACCGGTTCGCCGCTTACCGAGGTCACGGCCAAGTGGGTGGTGGGACAACTCGGCGAAAACGTGCAGCCGAACCCAATTTCTGGTGGCACAGATCTTGTCGGATGTTTTTTGTCTGGCGACCCGACGCGCCCGATGTGGGCCGGAGAACTACCCGGTATCACGCTGGGCATGGATGTTGATGTCGTTGATGATGACGGAGCTTCGCTGCAGCCCGGTATAGCTGGGGAATTGATCTGCCGCAACACTTTCCCAACGGTTCCATTGGGAATCTGGGGAGATGAAGACCGATCACGATTACAGTCAACCTATTTTGAGCAAATCCCCGGCGTCTGGACGCACGGCGACCTTACGTCGCGTACCACAAACGGTGGCTTCATCATTCATGGTCGCTCAGATGCAACGCTTAACATTGCCGGGGTTCGCATCGGAACGGGTGAGATTTATAGTGCGCTGGAAGAGATTGATGAGGTAAACGACGCGCTTGCCTTCGCCCAGGTCTGGCAGCAAGACACACGAATGGTCTTGCTTGTAGTGCTTCATCCCGGATCTGTGCTTACCGATGCACTCCAGGAAGAGATTCGACAGACCTTACGAAGCGGGGGATCACCGCGTCATGTGCCGGCCCTGATCTTGGCGGTAGCAGACCTACCCCGCACCCTCACCGGGAAACTTGCTGAGGTTGCCGTGGCCTCAATCGTGAATGGTCGGCCGGTGAGAAATCGAGATGCGCTGGCTAACCCCGCCGCGCTAGACGCGATCGCAATCGCCCTGCAAGCGTGAGGCCACTCGCTATCAATCCGAGGCCGGTCGCGATGGCGACTGCCCTGCGTTGAGCGCGCACCCGTGGCTCGATTGACGCATACGGCGTTGTGGAAAAAGACACCATCTCGTAGCGTGTTCGGTAGTGCTCGCCCAGAAGGCGATGCAGAGTATTTTCGGTGGCTCGTACGGCGCGATATGTTCGTGAATTCACCGAGTCACGCATTTCAATAAAATTGTGCAGTGCCAAATCTGCAACCGCGTTGGAGTTAACCACTCGATCCTCTGCGTAGGCGGGCATTGCCATTGCCCAATCACCCTGTGCCGCATCAATTGCAGCTACGAGGCTCAGGCAATCCTCAAACGAGGCGTTTGCACCCTGGCCATAAAAAGGAACGATTGCGTGCGCTGCATCACCAAGAAGCACACAGCGGTTCATCCACCACGGTGAGCAACGAACGGTAACGAGCGATCCCACCGGATTGTGGGTGTAGTCGTCAACAAGTGATGGCATCAGAGTTGCTGCATCTGGGTAATGTTCATCGAAAAAGTCTGTGATCTTCACCGAGGTATCCAGAGCAGCGAACGAGTCGTCGCCACTTTTGGGCCAAAACAGGGTGCAGGTAAATGAACGGTCAAGATTGGGCAGAGCGATCATCATGGATGATCCGCGGGGCCAAATGTGAAGAGCGTCCGGGTTGAGGGCAAACTCACTGTTTTTGGCGGGAATGGTGAGTTCTTTGTATCCGTAGGGCAGGTAGTCCTGCTCGAAGTTGAAACCATCGCGCAGGGTGAAAGCGCGACGCACTGCGCTGTATGCGCCATCGGTGCCGATGATGACATCTGCCGTCACGATCTTTTCACCGTCGTCAGTACCCAGAGTGAGTTGAGTCTGATCAATATCGCAATCTTCAACCCGGTGTTGGAAGAAGATTTCAACGCTTGGCTGTGCTTCAGCGGAGTTGAGAAGCAGCGCGTTTAGTTCGCCACGACTGATGGAGTTGATAGCTCGCTGGCCGTCGGCGCTATAGCTTTGATACTCCTGCTCACCGTTAACGGGGTGCAGCATGCGCCCGTGCATCGGAAGTCCGCGAGCGAGGACTTCATCGGTCAGGCCCACACTGTTGAGTGCTGTGAGTCCGCGGGTTGAGATCGCTAAGTTGATGCTGCGCCCACGTGCGGCTCCGGTGAGGCGCGGATCCGGACGACGCTCATAAACTCGAACCCGGTACCCGCGTTGGCCCAACATGGTTGCCAGCAGTGATCCGGCAAGCCCGGCACCCACGATGACCACGTCGCCGGTGGCGCTGGGTTGGTTCGACAGCGTTGTGCTCATCAGGCCGGATTCTCCATCTGTTGTTGCCACGTAGTTAGTCGAGCGCCTAGGAAAACTTCCGCGTTTCCGCCAAGCATGCTTTCACGCTGGGTGGCTGAAATGAAATCAGCTCGGTTGATCACGGCGCCAGCCGGCCGCTCGCCTAGGGGATAAGGATAGTCCGAGCCAAGCATTACTCGGTTACTGCCATGCGTGTCGACCAGTAGCCGCAAAGCTTTAGTGTCGAAAACGACTGAATCCACGCTGAAACGATCCACATATGCAGAGGGAGGCAGTTGAGAGGTGGCGATGACGTCGGGACGCCTCGACCACGCGTTGTCCATGCGGCCACTCCACATGGCGAACGATCCACCACCGTGGGCGAAACACAAGCGCAGATCTGAACTGACTCGATCGAACACGCCACCGAGAATTAACGCCAGAATGGATAAATGAGTCTCAGCGGGCATCCCCACTAGCCACTGGGCCATCCAGCGTTGGTTTCGCGGGGTTGCCTGCATGTCCCACGGATGGACGAAGACCGCGACATCTCGGTGAGCACAATGCTGCAAAAACTCAACGATACCGCCATCGTCGAGATCCCGATCGCCAACATGATTGCCAATCTCAACGCCCACGTGTCCAAGGTCTAGACATCGGTCCAATTCGCGGCAGGCAGCCTCGGTGTCTTGCAGGGGTACTTGGCAAAAGGGCACGAGGCGGGAGGGGGCTGCCACGCACATTGATAGTGCTAGATCATTAAAAACAGAGGCGATGCGTTCGGCATCAGCAGCTGCATGCTGGTAATGAAAAAACACCGGCGTCGGTGAGACAACCTGCATGTCGATGCCGTCTACGTCCATATCGGCTAGTCGATGTTCAGGGCTCCAGCAGGATTGGTCAATGGGTCGAAAGTCTTTGTTGCCCAGCATGATCATGGCCGATACATCGTTGATCTGGCGCAGCCATGGCCACTCGCCGTCCGTTCCGGTGAGTGCGGCGAGGTCGGGCCATCCCTGCGGGACGAAGTGTGAGTGCACATCAATGACCGGTGGTGTCACTGGGTATTACCCCTGACCCGGATGAAGATGGTCACACTGTGGGCAGCGGCGTGCACTTTCGTCAGCATAGAAGGCAGCGAATACCGGGGGTAGATCAGCAGCAATATCGCGCACCTGCAGTTCCACCTCGTGCACCAGCGCGTTGCACTGCGGGCAGTACCATTGGAACTTTTCCAGCGTGCCCTCATTGCGTACCCGTTCAAAGACCAGGCCGATGGAACCAGCTTCGGGCCGCTGCGGTGAGTGCGGCATTAACCGCGGGAGTACCCACATCTCGCCAGCACCAACGGTGACGCGTTCGGGCCCATCGGCGGTCATCAAGTCGACATGCATGGTTCCCTTGACCTGATAAAAGACCTCTTCGAATGGGTCCACGTGGTAGTCGGTTCGAGAGTTGGGCCCACCCACCACCATGACGATGAAATCATCGCCGCCGGGAAACATCTCCTTGTTGGCAACCGGTGGCTTTAACTCTGGGCCGTTTTTGGTGACCCACTCGTTGAAATTTAGTGTTGTGGTGAGGTCAGTCATGAGCGCTCCCTGGTTCCGGCGCCTCGATGAGCCACCGCTTGGATTTCGATGAGGAGGTCGGGGTGTGGCAGTTCCTTAACCGCTACCGTGGTTCGGGTTGGGCCTGAGGAGTCGAAGAACTCGGCGTAGGCACGGTTGTATTCGGCGAAATCGGCCATATCTACTAGGAAACAGGTGACCTGCACGAGGTCAGCCAAGGTGCAATCGGCCGTGGCGAGCAGATCACCAATGTTGGTGATGACAGCCCGTGTTTGCGCAGTGATATCAAAATGTTTGGTTCCGTCAGGGGCTATCTCAACGCCCACGAACGTGTCGTCAGCACGCCGACTGCTGGTGCCCGACACCCACACCAGATTGCCAACCGACTTCACGTGCGGATAGGCACCACGCGGGGTGGCCTTATCCGCCACGACGAGGCTGGCAACCTGAGGGTTGTTTGAGTTCACTTCAACATTGTGTCGCTCGCTCCACGATGAAACAAGGCGGGGATCGCGCCGAGCCTCAATCTTTCAGTGTCTGGAGCAGGGAGCGGCGAAATGTACTCACCTGCGATGTGGGGTCGAGGATTTCGTAGTGACCATCATTTTCGAAAATGATCAACTCGCCGGGATTCCCATTGCTTCGGGCATGCTCCAGATAAGCCTCGCTGATGTGCAGTGGTACGTCTTCGTCTGCGCGACCGTGCAGTAGATAGATCACCGTCGACGGTTTCGGGCGAAGCAGGAAGGGATCGGTGAGTGCATAACGCTGCGGGGCGTCGGTGGCGCTGCCACCCATCATGTGGTCCACAGCACCATCGCCCAGTCGTTCACTGCTCGCCTTCGTTAAGCAGGCCACCGGCGCTGAAGCGATCGCGAGTTGGAAACGGTGGTCAACACTGAGTTGGTCTGGACCCTGGGTGGACGGTGGTGGCTGACAGATGGCCCACAGAGCCAGCGCACCACCGGCAGAGTGGCCAAGAATCGCACTGCGTCCCGTGTTGATGTCGTGCTGGTCGGCGTAGGTGATTGTGGCGGCGATACCTGCGGATACGTCAGCGAAGATGGCCGGCCAAGCGTTGTCGTACGCGCGGTATTCAATGTTGCAGACGGCAAAACCGTGCTCGGCGAGATCAAGACACGTCGCATCCTCAATTTCTCGGGTCCATTTCGGGCGCCAGAAACCGCCGTGAACCACCACAACCAGTGGAGCCTGCTTGACCGAAATTGGCAGGAACCACTCGCACACCTGTCGCTCATGCGGGCCGTAGGAAACGATTTCGCGTGCCACGGGAGTGCTCGCGGCCGATCGTGCGCGATCCTCGCCGGTGTTCACGCATCCACCTAGGTAAGTATGTCTTGGAGTCCGGCGGCTGCACGCCAACAATCCTCGTAACTTGTGTAAAGCCCGACCGCTGCAAACCGAATAATGTCCGGATTTCTGCTGTCGGCAATCACGCCGTAGTCGTCACGAAGACGGTGCGAGATGACGTTGATGTCTGAGGTGAAACGCAACGAAATCTGGCATCCGTGGTTAGTCGCATTAACCGGGGTGACCATGTGAATGGCCCCGGCGGGCAGACTGGTTGCGATCTCGGCCAGACATTCGCGCAGGTACTGATTGAGTCGTTCGCTGCGCTGTCGAATAGCGGGCATTCCGACTTCATCAAAAATACGAAGTGACACTTCAACGGGTGTCATGGACAAGATGGGGGGATTGGAGACCTGCCACGCATCGGCCGTGGGTGGTGGATCGAAATGTCGCTCCATCCGAAACCGCGTTTCTGTTCGGGTGCCCCACCAGCCTGCGAGGCGGCCCATTTTCGTATCAGTGGCGTGGCGCTGATGAATGAACGCACCTGCTGCAGCCCCGGGTCCTGAATTGACGTACTTATAGGAGCACCACGCGGCGAAATCGACATCCCAGTCGTGCAGATGCAACTCGACATTGCCGATCGCATGGGCAAGGTCCCAACCAACGACCGCGCCAACATGATGCGACGCTGTCGTGATGCTTGAGATGTCCATGAGTTCACCGGTCAAGTAGTTCACGGCACTGAAAAAAACGAGCTGGAGTTCATCGGCATTCTCAGCGATGACAGCAAGAACGTCATCGGTGCGTAGGGTGTCCTCACCCGGCCGCGGTCGAAGGCGAATGACTTCGTCATCTGGCACCAGCCCGTGCCATTGCACCTGGGAGTCCACGGCGTAACCGTCGGAGGGGAAGACGATGTCCTCCATCAAGATCTTGCTCCGACGTCCGCTGGGGCGGTAAAAGGTTGCCATGAGCAGGTGCAGGTTGACGGTGAGTGAATTCATCACCACGGTTTCATTCGGAAGTCCACCCACCAGACGAGCCGCGGGATCACGCAGCGCCTCGTGATAGTCCTTCCAGGGACGAGGCCCGTTGAGTTGGCCCTCCACCCCCATCTCCGCCCAGCGCTGGAGTTCTTCGTTAACGGCAGCGACGGTAGCTTTTGGCTGCAGGCCGAGGGAGTTTCCAGCAAAGTAGGCCACCTCAGCGTAGGCCGAAGTGCTCGTATCGGCGGGGATGCAAAACAGCGACCGCCATCCTGGATCATTGGAGTCAAGGGCGGGATCGAATGCACGCATGGGCGAAGTCTGTCAGGTGCAGCCGTTGATAGCGTTAGATACGGGTGCGAGCCGACCACAGTTCTGGGAAGGCGTTGCGAGCAAGGCTTCGCTCCAGCCATGCCAGGCCGGCTGATCCACCACTACCACCCTTGGCGCCCATGGCTCGACGCACGGCCATCACATGTCTATATCGCCAGTCGCTGAACGCTTCAGAAACATCGGTGAGTGCTTCGGCAAGTTCACGCACCGGGTCGCCATGATTGGTTTGTTCGTACACGTTCACCCAGAGATCTTCGATGTCCGGGTGGGATTCGTAGGTGAGTGACGGGTCACGGTTTAACACTTCAGCCGGAACTTCGTAGCCATGACGAGCCAAATAGCCGAGTGCATCGTCATAGAGGGAGTTTGCCGCGAATGCTTCCTGTAATTGGGCGTAGTGATCGCCCGCCACATTCTTATGTGGCCGCAGCAGAGCAGCATCTTTGAAGCCCAGAAGGAATTCCAGGTGGCGGTAAAGAAATGACTGAAAGCCAGAGGCCTCGCCGAGGTCATCGCGAAAAGCATTGAAGTCTGCCGGAGTCATCCATCGAAAGCTGACCCACGACGCATTGAGCGCCTCAAAATGATCAGTGCTGCGGCGCAGTGTGACCAAGGCCTCGCCTAGATCGTCATCCCGGAGGGCATCTTGGGCATGGCGCCATTCAAAACTGAGCAGATTGAAATACAACTCCATGATCTGTGAGCAGACCAAAAACATGTATTCACCCGGAACATCGGTCTTGGTGTGCTGAAGCTGAGCGAGCGTGGAGGCACGCACATAGGCGTCATAGGGCGTGGTCTCCTCAAAGGTCAGTTTTGGGGTTGTTGCGTCCACCTGAGGATCACCTCGGCCTATGTTTCGTCGGCTTGTCATGGACTCATCTTGCTCGCCGGCGGTCCGGTTAAGGGCACAGGGGGTGTGGCGGCGCGCGATGAATGGGAACCAGGGAATCGAGCGGAGCGTCTATCAGGGTGTTGGTTTCACCATTGCCGGTGGCTTGGCACCCAATCGAAAAAGAGGAACTATGCGTAAGATTTCTCGCCGTAGTGCAGCAGTCACCATGACCGCGGTTTTGGCGCTCGGGGGCACCGCAGTTTTGAGCGGCTGTTCGTCCAGTGACACATCAACACCCGCCACTTCGGCTAGCGATATGGGAGAGCAGATGATTGGTCCTGTCATCGTCGAGCCAGGGCAGACCGAGGTAAGCATGGCGGTAGGCCGCACCGTAGTTTTCAATGTTGTGGACCCGACGAAAGAGACCATCGCTACCGATGACGCGACTATTGTGAGTGTGACGCCAGGTCGAGATGACGGCTCGGCCATTTTCAATCCCGGGGGCGAAGCGCTATCAGTGGGCACTGCGACCGTCACGTTAACCAACGTAGACACCGGTGTTGTGCAAATCGTGACCGTGACCGTAACTGAATAGCACCATGACGGTGCCGTACTCTGGTTAAGTGCGGCACCGCCAACTCAGCCCGTGAGACCACAGATTCTGCGTAAACTCACCCGGGTGACCAACTCAAGTTTTGATCTTGACGTGGCAGCCGTTCTCCCCTGGTTTAAATCCGAGGGACTGACAGCAGATGGGACTACGCCCTTCGCCGCTGAATTGCTGGCTGGCGGTCGATCAAATGTGACGTACCGCGTTCGGCAGAATGAAGATGAGTGGGTGCTCCGTCGGCGACCCTTTGGCCACGTGATGCCCAGCGCCCACGACATGGAACGAGAATTTCGCGTTCTCACCGGCATGCATAGGGCGCTTTTTCCCTCACCTGAGCCATTTGCCTACTGCGCTGATGAGTCCCTCATTGGCGCACCATTTCTCGTCATGGAGTTCGTCGATGGCGGCATCTATGCCCACGCCGAGCAGACGAAACTGCTCTCATCGGATCAGCGAACTGCCTTGAGCAAAGAGTTGACGGAAGTATTGGCCGCCCTGCACGACGTTGACGCACATGCGGTGGGACTTGCCGACCTTGGTAGACCCGAGGGTTTTCTCCAGCGCCAGGTCGCCAGGTGGCAAAAGCAATGGTCTCTGAGCCGAACCCGGGATTTCCCTGCCATGGATGAACTGGGTATTCGAATCAATAAAACATTGGAATCCGCGGTCCTAGACAACGAGTGGGGAGTCATCCACGGGGACTATCGCCTCGACAACACAATCGTCGATCCCAACACCATGCGCATTCGGGCCGTTGTTGATTGGGAAATGTCGACCCTGGGCGATCCCCTTGCAGATCTAGCGCTTTTGCTGGTCTATTGGACTCAACCCGGAGATCGGCTGCGCAGTCAGGTACCGCTCACTGACGGGGTCACCGACCTTGCTGGGTTCTTTACTCGTAGCGAACTGGTGGAGAGCTACACGAGATTGAGTGGGCGCTCGGTAGACAACTTGGATGCCTGTATTGCCCTGTCCTGTATGAAGTTAGGCGTTATCTTGGAATCAATTCGAAAGCGAATGATGGACGGGGCGCAGGTGGGTGGCAGTGACGAACTCGCTGAGCAAATGCGTGTTGCCACTGATGCACTGATTGAGATCGGTCACCTGTCAATATCTGATGGGGGACTGGCCGCCCTAAGTAGTTAGGACCAAGGTCCTTGCTTTTTGCAAGTTGCGTCGGCTTAGGGGTTGCGCCCTGGTCGATGACCTGACAAAGCGAACGCAAACCCCCTAGACAGATCTTGCCCGTCCCCAAATACCTGCTGCAGATGGAGACATCCGAAGAGTTTCACGTGCATAAGATTCTTCGATCCTTTCTCAACTCCTCTGGCCGTTGAAGACACCACTGCGCCTGCAAGTG
>JABAYF010000015.1:105302-145673 GCA_018609125.1 Candidatus Nanopelagicales bacterium
TTCGATCCTTTCTCAACTCCTCTGGCCGTTGAAGACACCACTGCGCCTGCAAGTGCGCTTCACTGATGCACGCATTAGTGAGCAGACGGAAGCGGAAGTGGGCCAGGTCGCATCAGTGTTGGCCCTGCTTCTCGATTTGATTGCCCTACCCGATGTGGCACGCAGCGTCCTAGGCCGTGCGATGCGTTGTGGGGGACTGTAAGAAGATGGCGTCGTGATAAAACTTCAGCTGCCCAGCGAACCCCTGAGCGGCACACATCTTCGGCTCAATCGTTTCGTTGAAGCAGATGTAGGCGAACTTTTTCGCTCTCTCGACCACGATGAGGTATGGGCGCATGTGGCAGGTCGGCGTTGCAGTTCCGAGCAGTATCTTCCTGATTTGTTGCGGGCTCCCGATAACGGGCGCTATCCATGGGTGCTGCGTCTCCAGCAGGATCTAGCCGGACTGCCAGCGGGCGCGGTAGTGGGTACGACGTCCTATCTGGACTTCGTTGCTAGCGATGAGCGGTGTGAAATTGGCTTCACTTCCTATTCACCGGCGGTGTGGGGAAGTGCGGTGAACCCGGAGGCAAAGCTGCTGCTCTTGGGGGCAGCCTTCGACGCAGGAATTGGCCGCGTCCAGTTGAAAACGGATATTCGCAACCTCCGTTCCCAACGGGCAATTGCCGGAATTGGCGCGACCCGAGAAGGTGTGTTGCGTCAATATCAGCGTCGTGACGACGGATCAATACGCGATACCGTGATGTTTTCAGTATTGGCTGATGAGTGGCCTGAGGTGCGCCAAGGACTGATCCGGCGAACGGCCTAGGCTGCCGTTCGTGGACACCCTGCAGCGCCGTGGTTTGGTGCTCGCATTGATTGGTGTCGTCGCTTTTTCGTTCTCGCTGCCGTTAACGGTGTTAGCCCTTGAATCCTTTAATCCCATCTTGACCGCCATGGGACGTGCGGTCATAGCCGGCGCGGTTGCAGCAGTGATCTTGCTTGCCAAGCGCGTACCGTGGCCCGACAGAGGCGTGATTAAGCCGCTCGTCTACACCATGGCTGGTGCAGTATTTGGTTGGCCAATTCTTATCGCTCTTGCATTGCAACGCACGACCTCCGCTCACGCAGCAGTGATCGCCGCGGTGATGCCGCTGGTCACCGCGATCATCGCAGTGCTGCGCACTCGTGAACACGTCGCAAAACAGTTTTGGATCGCAGCCACACTGGGCACCGGTGCCCTAATTGTGTTTGCGCTGCTGAGGGGAGGGGCCGACGGTGGTGATTTCATCGCCGATCTGCTTATCGCCGGTGCTGTGATCGCATCGTCCTGGTGCTATGTGGAAGGAGCGACTCTGACCCGGGTAATGCCTGGGTGGCAGGTAATTTCGTGGGTGGTGGTACTTGCTCTTCCCGTTACCGTCCCGGCTTCTCTTCTGATTATCGCGATGGGGGGCATCACTACACCAATAACCGTTAATGCCGCTATCGGCATTGTCCTGCTCGGGCTCTCTTCAATGTACTTCGCCTTCTTCTTCTGGTACCGCGGTCTGGTTGAAGCTGGTGTTGCACGCGGCGGTCAGGTGCAGCAGCTGCAGGCGTTGCTCACCCTGGTGTGGTCTGCGTGGCTGTTGGGCGAGGCGGTCACCTGGGGCACCGTGGTGACGGCAGTGTTCGTGGTGCTGTGCGTAACTTGGGCGGTGCGAGTGCGTACACCTTCCGTTGTCGCACCGGAGGAGTAGGCCTACCATCAGCCATCGGCATGGCGCCGCAAACGACGGGCACAGTCAAGGAGTACCCATGGCGACTGAGCAGCAACAGGGTCCCCGCTACGAACTAGACGTTCATAGATTCTTCACCCAGAGTCGACAAACCAAAGTCGAGAGACATGCCCTGGGGGAAGCCCAACGTGCGATCGTGCCGTTGGAACAACTCGCTGCTGTGCCGACCAAGAAGAACCGAGCCAATGCCCTCAGTATCTTGCACGGCCAAGACACGACCAGAGAGCAATGGTTGGTTCCGCTTCGCTATGAACGCATGGGGATGTCGGCGTTCACGTTTCTTCGCGGAGCTGCCGGTGTCATGGCAAGCGACCTTTCCAAGACACCGAATAGTGGCATTAGCGTGCAGCTTTGTGGTGATGCACATCTCAATAACTTCGGGCTCTTCGCGTCCCATGACCGTTCACTCGTTTTTGACATCAACGACTTTGATGAAACGCTGCCCGGGCCATTTGATTGGGATGTGAAGCGGTTAGCCGCAAGTGTTGCGGTAGCCGCGCTAGACAGCGGAGCGTCGAAGAAGAAGGCGCGTTCCGCTGCGCAGGCTGCAGCCACGGCATACCGCAACACGATGTCCATACTCATGGATATCTCGACGATGGATGTATGGAATCTGAGGGTCGACACGGATGTGCTGGCCATGGTGGAGACTGGGAAGTCACTTCGTGAAGCTACTGCTCGCGCAACCCGAAAGTCCATGTTAAGCACCAGTGAGACGGCAACCGCAAAGCTGACCACCATGGTGGACGGAAAGAGACGGTTCCGCAGTGACCCACCGATCCTTATCCCACTGCGCGATGAGGATCGAGAAAGTGCCACCGAGGTTGTTGAGCTGGCCTACGCTGGATACTTGAAGTCCTTACCCGCAGATCGAGTCGCCCTGCTGGGACAGTATTCACTCATTGACCTAGCGCACAAGGTCGTAGGTGTGGGATCTGTGGGCACGCGCGCTTACGTTCTCCTGCTGGAAGATGGCGACGGTAATCCGCTGGTGCTACAGGTGAAGGAGGCAGCTGCCTCGGTTCTGGAGAAGTACGTGGGTAACAGCTACTTCGCCAACCACGGTCAACGGGTGGTGGTGGGCCAGCAGGTATTGCAGACCACCGGTGACCCACTTCTTGGTTGGGTTGGTGGAGCGGAGTTCAGGTACGACTTCTATGTCCGTCAACTCAAGGACCTCAAGGGAGCCATCGATGTGGCGCGGCTTACCTACAAGGGCTTGTTCGACTATGCCCGAGTCTGCGGGGTTACCCTCGCCCGTGCCCATGCTCGAGTCGGTGACCCGGCGATGGTGTCGGGATACCTGGGCGATGACGACACTTTCGACCTAGCGATCGCGGATTTTTCCATGGAGTATGCGCGAATTAATGCATCAGACTACGCGCAGATGAAAGATCAGACACCGTCGCCCGCTTGATACATCCTCAGGTTTACCGGTGGGCCCGGTGCGTGCTGCGCACACCAGTTCCTGGCTGTTATTGACACTGGTGGTCGTGATGCAGCCAGATCAAGGCGGCATGGTGTCACCGCCAATTCCGCTGCTCAACGTTCAGGCGATGGTGACTCGACGCACGCCATCGGGTGAACTCCACGGACCCGAACAAGTTCTGTTGACCCTGCACAGCATCCGAACGTGCACGCCGCGGCTATCGCGAGCAAAAAGGGCTGTTGTTGACGTCAATACCGTTGCGCATGGTTGGCTAGCGACATGACATCGCAGACCATGCCCCCGCCTGCCTCAGCTCGCGGTATTACCGCTCGAGATTTTATGGCGATGGGGGTGTCTGGCTTAGTCGGCCTTGGTTTGGGCTACCTGATGCTGTTGGTGGTGAATTTCGGTATTGAGTTGATGTGGGAAACGATTCCGAGCAATTGGGAATCAACACCGTTGTGGTACGTCTACGGTGTCCTAGTTGGCGCGGCTGTGCTGGTCTATGTGATTCGCCGCTATGTCGGAGACGATGGTCACTCACCGCTGGCCGGTATCAAGATCACCGCACTGACTCCCCGCGAATATGTGGGAGCGATCCTTGCCATCCTCGTGTCACTTTTTGGCGGTGCTGTGTTGGGCCCTGAGGTGGCGCTCGTGGCCACCGGTTCCGTCGTGGGTGGGCTGGCTGTTCGTTGGCTGAAGGCCAGCGGCACCAAGAGCGCTGAGCGCATCGTGAAGATGGGTGCGTTCGGTGCCATCCTTGCGTTATTCGCCGGCCCACTGCTCTCGGGCAGTTTGGACTTGGGCAAAGCATCAGCATCGGTGGACTTCAACGCCATCGGTTGGGCTGTACTCGTTTCTGTTATCGCTGCCGTTGCGGCAACTATTGCGCGAGTGTTGGGCTTTCTGGTTGCGCGATCAAGTGGTTCTGGGCCCAATCTGAAGGTTCTGGTGGGTGCTGCGCTGATCATCGGCACCGTTGCGGTGCTGATGGAGTACGGCACCGGTCAGCAGGTGATTTATGTGGTGACGTCTGGTGAACAGTTGATCACCGAGTTGCCCAAAATTTCCAGCGTGGCAACGGTGGTGGCCATCATTATCTTTAAGACCATTGCCTATGCGGTATCGCTGGGTTCAGGGTTTCGCGGCGGGCCGTTTTTCCCCGGCATGTTTGTTGGTGCAGCCTCGGGACTACTGATCTCACTCACGCTGCCCGAGGGTCCCACCGTGACCTCAGCGATGGCCGTGGGCGTGGTCGCTGCGGTGGTGGCGACGGCTCCCATGAAGTGGTGGGTCGTCATCGTTATCGGCGTTGGAGTGGGATTTGCCATGGGTGGTTGGACGCTTATTCCAGCCGCGGTGGTGGGTGCGGTTGTCGCCCGCCTGATTCCACGCTGGGGAGACCGGTTGAAGCGACCAGAAACCTTGAGCGAGCCAAATGTTTCGGGGTGACGAAATAGAAACGTAGTTGGCGAAACTATTCGAGAATGCCTTACTTCTGGGTGTAACATTTTTTCATGAAGAGATCCTTAATAGCTGTTGCAGCAACATCTATGCTTCTCATCTCAGCATGCGGTGGTAGTGATTCGGGCTCTAGTTCCAGCGAGGCTCAGCAATTTTGTGATCAGCTCAATGCCGGTACTGCCCCCTTCGACGTGTTCCAGTCCATGCGAGATGCATACCCCAATCAGCCCGACTGGGCGGTGGCCGCCAAAGGGTGGGCACAA
Source organism: Candidatus Nanopelagicales bacterium (assembly GCA_018609125.1). Taxonomy (GTDB): domain Bacteria; phylum Actinomycetota; class Actinomycetes; order S36-B12; family S36-B12; genus M55B157. Next base: position 110,222 of record JABAYF010000015.1, read on the forward strand.
ACGAGTTGCCCGGATCAGTTGAAGACGAACGAGCAGTTGCGCAACATCATTTCCAACACCGGTGGCGATCCAGACTCTTAAGGTCTAGTGCACTCCCGTAGGCCCCTTGTGGGAGCACCTACCGCGGTCGCGGGCGGTGGTGTTGACACGTGAGCGTAAAGTGAGGGCCAAGTGACTAAAAACCATCTCATGACAAGGAGCCCCTTATGCGTCTAGGTCGAGCTGTTGCCCGCACCGCGGTCGTCGCTGGAACTGCTACCGCTGTGAGCGGCCGTGTTTCTCGCAAGCAGGCCGCGAAAGATGCCGCCCAGACACCCGCAGCGCCCGCCGCCACGCCGGCCGCTGAGCCTGAGGCGGACGCTGTCGCGGAGATCGAGCGCCTCGGTGCCCTGAAGGAAAAGGGACTGCTGACCGACGCAGAGTTCACTGCGGCTAAGGCCAAGATCCTCGGAATTTAGCTCCATCGGTTTTCTCTGTTTTTGCGAAGACCAGATAGGGCTTGCAGACACATCATGACGCTTGATACTGCGGGGCAGCGGTTCAAGATGGGTGTCATCATTCCATCGCCGAACACGACGGTGGAGGCCGGGCGGTCAACGCCGATTTGATAGCACGGGTGAGTGCATTGTCCGGTGGCTGATGAGCATGCGCGAGCGTATTTCACCGAGATCGGTCTCGATGTGGTGCGGGTGATGGGGTTGAAGTGTCCCTCAGCGACGGCCATTGGCAAAGTGACCGAAGAGGAACTGCGCCATGCCTTGCTCGACCTCAACGGCTCAGACATCGATGGCATCGTGCAAATCGGCACGAATCTGCCGATGCTGCGCCTCGCGGATGAGGCGGAGCGCTGGCTCAATAAACCGGTCATCGCCATCAATGCCGCGACCCTGTGGCATGCGTTGCGGACCTGTGGTTTCGCCGATCAGATGCAGGGTTTTGGCGCTCTGCCCCGCGAGCACTAGAGCCACGGGCAAGGCCTTGACACGCCTGATTTCCCTCATTAACCTACTGAATGTCGATTGTTAACAATCTGGCACTCGTGTGGGAGTGAGCGAAGAGGAATTTGCCGTGGGAACAGCACTGGTGACGGGCGCTGCGAGTGGCATGGGCCAGGCCACCGCCGCGATGTTCCTCGATCGGGGTTGGCGCGTGCTCGGCCTCGACATCACCGCGAATCTGGGTATTGATCACCCCGCGCTGACCGCCCTGACCGTGGATATCCGCGATGGTGAGGCTGTATCTGCGGTCGTCGGCGCTGCTGTGGCAAGCACCGGAATCGACGCCGTGGCCAACATTGCCGGGGTTTACCCACCCACCACTTTGCAGACATTCACCGACGAACACTTTCGCACCATTTTTGACGTCAATGTTCTCGGGCTACTCCACGTGACACGAGCGGCGGTAGCTCACATGAATCCTGGCTCGGCGATCGTGAACTTTGCCTCAGTGGATGCGTTCACGGTGTCCCCTGGTCAGCTCCTTTACGGCGCATCGAAAGCGGCTGTGGTCATGTTGACTAAGGAACTGGCTCTTGAATTGGCGCCGCGCGGAATTCGAGTGAACGGTATCGCGCCGGGCTGGGTCGACACACCGGGCAATGCAGCAACCGGACGTATGGCCGAGGCGGCGGCCTCCATTCCGCTGGGTCGCGTTGCTGCACCGGCAGAGGTCGCTGAATGGGTGTGGATCCTCACTGGATCGGGCATGGCGGGCTTCGTTGATGGTGAAACTATCGTCATGTCTGGTGCGGACGTGATGCGATGACCACCGGATACACCCCGCTCCCAGAAACATCAACATCTGATCTGGTGGCCGACCGCCTGCGTGATGCGATTCTTGCCGGTGATTTAAAGTCGGGCGACCGACTGATCGAGACCGACCTAGCTGAGCGTTTTGAGATTTCCCGCGGGCCGGTTCGTGAAGCGATCCGCCAACTCGTGCCAGAAGGGCTCGTCGTTTTGCGTCGCAACCGTGGCGCGGTGGTGGCGAGTCCAACGCTAGACGATGTGCTTGAGGTGTACGCGGTTCGACTATCGCTAGGAACTGTTGCCCTGCAGCAGGCAGCACGGGTACAAACGGTGGCTTCCCCACAGTTTCAGGGTGCAGCTAAGCGACTGGAACTACTGCGAAACCGGTCCATCCAAGAAGATGCACAGTTAATGCTCGAAGCGGACCTGGCTTTTCAAGACGCCCTGCTGTCATTGAGCCAACTTCCACGTATGAGTGCACTACTCGCCCAGAGTGCACGTGATGCGGCATCCTTCGTGCGGATGCTCGGCGTCACCTACGACAACACCGACCACGCTGCTCTCATCCAACGTCATGAAGTACTTCTTGATGCCATTCGCGCAGGTTCACCAACAGCGGCCACTGGTGCATGGCATCAGCACATCCGCGCCACCGTCGAAGAGTTCACCCGTTGCTATGACGATCCTGATCACACCGACATTTCACAACACCCACTCGCCAACCTTGTGCTGGCCAACACCTTGGAGAAGCCATGACCCGTTACTGCATCATCGGCGCGGGACCCGCTGGTCTCGCCACGCTGAAGACGATGCGCGACTCCGGACACGACGTGGACTGCTTTGAGATGTCAGACACCATAGGTGGGCACTGGAATCACGATTACGATGCGCTGCACCTGATTACCTCCCGTCAGGTAACGGGCTTTGAGGGTTTCCCCATGCCTGAGGATTGGCCGCTTTTTCCTCATCGCAACCAAATGCTGGAGTACTTCCACCTTTTTGCGGATGCCTTTGATTTGAAGTCCTACATCACGTTTAATACCGGAGTCACCAGTGTTGAGCCGCTGGCCACGGACGGCCCGGTGGGATCAGCCGGCTGGGCCGTGACCACCACCGATGGCCTTCGGCGTGAGTATGACGGAGTGCTGGTGGCCAATGGCCACCTCCGTGACCAGAAGTGGCCACACATCCCCGGAGAATTCACCGGCAAGCAAATCCATTCCGGCTCCTACCGAAACACCGCAGATATCGAGGGGAAACGAGTACTTGTCATAGGTTCGGGAAACTCCGGTTGCGATGTGGCCGTGGATGCAGCCCAGGGGTATTTCGACACCCACATTGTTATTCGACGTGGTCATCACTTTCAGCCCAAGACCTTTTTTGGCAAACCCCGATCAGAACTTGGCTGGATGCAAGAATTTAGCTTTGAGGAGCAAGATCTACTCTCACGCTTGATGATGCGTGTCGCTATTGGTGAAGCCTCGGACTATCCCGGTATGCCCATCCCAGATCATCGCGCGCTGGCCGATGGACCACCGGTGGTCAATGACCTGCTGCTCTACTGGGTGCAGCACGGCCGCATCACTGTTCGTCCAGGAATTGAGCGATTCCAGGGCAAGACGGTGTACTTCGAAGATGGCAGCTCCAGCGAATTCGACACCATTTTGTGGGCAACCGGATTCCATGCGTCGCTACCCTTCATTGATTCCGATCTACTGGAATTCGAAGATGGTGTGCCGTTGCGGGTGGGCGGCGCAGTGGTTCCGGTGGGTCTGGAGAAGTTGTACTTGATTGGCATGATCGGCGCTCGTGGGCCGCAGCCGCCCATCTACCCTCTCCAGGCTGAACTTGCGCTTCGCATGATTGCGTTGCACGAGGCTGCCGACGGAGGCTTTATGCCCATTGCCGGCCCGCTTACTCAGGCACAGGAACACGAATGGCGAATCGATATTTTGCGTCCACTCTGGCTCGATCAGGTTCAGCAGACAAGTGTTGCACTGCAAGTGCTTTCGGCTAGTCAAAATGTGAGCGTAAGTCGGTGAACGACTGGCTAGAGATCTCTGGTCGACGGGCCGTAGTTAGTGGTGCGGGTAGTGGTATTGGCCAAGCATGTGCGCTAGAGCTGGTCCGAGCAGGTGTCGTGGTGTGGGGCCTAGACCGAGACGAGAATGCCCTTGCTGAGACTGCTGAGATTGCAGCAAGGGATGGCCACACCATCCATGTATCGACCTGCGACGTCACTAGCGCCGATTCCATTCAGGCAGCAGCTACAGAGGTTGGGGCCAGCGACATCCTCGTTAATGCCGCCGGCATTGGTAAGCCAGGCGCGCTCATTGATGTGAGCATTAAGGACTGGCAGGCACTGTTGGACATCAACCTGACCGGTTATCTCCTGCTTGCACAGGCTTTTGCTCCGGGCATGGTTGAACGCGGTCAAGGTTCCATGGTGCACATCGCGTCGATTTCCTCGCGTCATCCGCAGCCGGGCAGTGGTGCTTACAGTGCGTCAAAGGCTGGGGTTTCGATTATGTCTCAACAGTTTGCGGCCGAACTTGGGCCTGCGGGGGTGCGTAGCAACACGGTGAGTCCGGGGCTGGTGCGCACACCGATGACTGAGTCGTATTACCAAGCACCGGGGGTCAGTGAGCGCCGATCGGCTGCGATCCCACTGCGCCGCGTTGCCCAGCCTGACGATGTGGCAGATGTGGTCTTGTTCCTCGCTAGCGATCGCGCGCGCTACGTAACGGGAGCAGACATCACTGTTGATGGTGGATTCGTCACCACGTTGATGGGCACCGTGCCACGCCCCGGTTTTGACGATTGAACTGCCCTACTAGGAATGCATGACTAAGAGCCTGAATCCGTTGCCGGTGGTGGTGATGGCGGTATCGGTGATGGGAACGCACAGTTCGCCTCGGCTGGTAGTCCTAGGAATCGGTCGGCCAACCACTGCACCACGGTGGGGCCGCTAACCAGGGCGGCCTCTTGATGATTTACGTTGCCCATCCACAGCATGGTTAACGCGGAACCGGCTGCACACCACTGTTCTTGCACTATGGCATTGGGCCAGGGCAGAACGATTTCATCAGCCGTGCCCTGGGCGATGAAGACGGGCATATCGGCAGGCAGCGGAGGCGGAGTTTGTTCGTTCAGCGCATCTCGCCATGCGGGGTTAGCAAGTGGATCGCTGGAAAACAGCTGCTGTCCAAACTTTTCACGTATGAGCGCTTCCAGGCCAGACTGGTTGATGCATTCAGCAGCCAGCCGTTCGCTGGCATCTTTGCCTTCGGTGGTGAGGATGGCGTCGATGGGCAGACCGGGGTAGTAGGTCGGCCAGGATTCGATGAGATCGGCGCCAATAACCCAGCCTACGGCGGTGTCCCATTGCGCGGCGGCGATCTCGGGCAGATTAAGCGCTGGCGCGGCTGCGGCCACGCCTAACAGGGTGAGTTCGGGCGCATATTCTGGGCCAAGTTGTCCGGTCCAGATGGATGCGTGGCCACCTTGGGAGTGGCCAAACGTCGTATAGCGGCTGCCAGCATTAGCCTCCGGAATGTTCTGTGCTGCGCGTACCGCATTGACAACATCGCGAACTTCAGATTGTGCAATGAGGTACTGATTAGGTTTGGTGGTACCCAGGCCCACATAGTCGGTAGCCACGACCACCCAGCCCTGATCCATCATCGGACCGATCCAGGTGGTCATGTCGCCTAGCGGATTGTTCGAACGGGACGGGACGCATGCATCACCCATCCCCAAGGTGCCGTGCTCCCACGCGACCACGTCTCTGCCCTGCGCAGGAGCGGCCTTGTCGGGAATGAAGATCATGGCGCCGGACACGGCACGGGTTCCGTCGGGACGTTCAGAAACGTAGAGAAGGCGTTGCGCCGTGCCACCGGGCACATCAACGTCCATCGGTTCGATTCGAATAACGGTGCCCAGTGCGGTGGGGATCGGATCTGGCGCGGTGTAGAACGGATCTAGAGCGATCTGTTCGTCGCGGGTCTGTTGCGCGGAGACGAGGTACCACACCACGCCGACGCCGGCGATGGCCAGAACTATTACGGCAACGGTGATGACCATGTTGCGGAAACGATGCACAGCCTCAATGTAGTGGGCTGCATGGGCCTAGCGGCTACCGCTTTCGCCGGGCAATCACCCCTGCAGGTGCAACCGTAGTGGGGATAGGCGAGGCTGGAGGCATGGCCATCGTTCACTTCACCGTCCGCCGTCAACTCAGTCTTCCCGCTCTCGAGGTTTTTGATGAACTCATCGACTGGCTTGGCCACGCCAAATGGGTGCCCTTGACTCGTGTGGTCATCGAAGACGGTGATGGGGGCGTCGGCACCGTCTTCGTGGCAACCACCGGCATCGGGCCGTTCGCGCTGCCGGACCGAATGCGGGTGGATGCACTCGATCGCGACATGATGACCGTTCGCATAGCCAAGATCGGTCCGGTACTCACCGGCGATGTTGCGCTGCAGGTAACACCCGCGGGTGATGCAACATGTGATCTGTTGTGGGACGAGAACGTCGCTGTGCCCGTGCTGCCCCAATTTCTGGCCAAGCCCGTGGGCGCGGTTGCAGCGGTGGCCTTCTCTGTTTCTATTTCTGCCATGGCCAAGCGGGTGCATTCCAGGTTGCAGTTGGTTCCCCACGCATGAGTCGAGCACTACTCGGCGGTCTTGTGCTGATTGGTGGCCTCGGCTTGGGCGCATGTGGGGGAACTCCAACGCAGAGTGCCGAGATTTCCCCGTTGATCCTCGTGCCGGGGCTTGGCATGAGTGCCCTGCAGGTGGAGGTGGAGCGACCAGGTGCGCAAGGAGTGGAATTTGACTTCCTCGTTCCCGCGATGAACCCGGTGGAAATTTTGCCGAACTCCGCAACGAGTGCGCTGGCGTACTCCATCGACTCCGGCCTTGCTCCAGCTGATGTTGACTCAGTGCAGCAGTGGCTTTCATTGGACATAGCGGCTGACGGTACGGTGCGAAACCAAGAGGGGGTTTCGGTTCAACCGGTGTCGATCGGTACAGACTTCGCGGCCGAGTGCCCCCGATACCTGCCGATGATTGATGAACTGCTAGATACCGGCTGGGTAGCTGATGCGAATGTGTACTGCGCTCCCTTTGACTATCGCTTTCCTCCGGGTGCCAACACTTTTGCCGGCGACATTGAGGCATTGATTGACTCCGCGGTAGCCAAAGCTGGCGGGTCAAAAGTTGTTCTCGCCTGCCACAGCCAGGGCTGTCTCATGGCCTATCACGCGCTGCGGACACTTGATGCTGATTGGGTGCGAACGCATGTGGAAACACTCTTTGGCTTCGCCGGTCAGTTTTCCGGATGCAGCGACTGCCTACGATGGGCGTTTCAGCCAGGGTGGAGTTGGGACCCCGACGATGAATCAGCCTCTCCGGTAGATCCAACGTGGGCCGGAGAAATGGCATTGGGGTTGCAGGAAAGTGTCTATGGTTCGGATGTCTTGTACCGAAACGGTGACATTGAATACCGTGCGGCCGATAGCGCGCGTCTGCTCAACGATGCGGGTGCGCTGGCTATGCAAAGCGCACAAGATCGCTACTCTCTGGATTCTCAAACGTGGTTTCAGCAGGGTGACGAACTGCGCATGCCGTTGAACGTACCGAGTCGGTTTGTCTTCGGTATTGGTACGGAAACCACTGTGGGCTATCGATTTGCCAGCGTGCCAACGCGCGCTGCTGACTGTGTCACACCGGAGTGCACGGGGTTCTATAGTCAGTCTGACCCGATGCCAATTCAAGCTGATGGTGACGGTGGCGACAGCACCCGGATGAATGCCGCGCCTGCGCGGTGGACCCAAGACGCCGCCTGCGACGTGCAACGAATTCCTGGTGCGGGACACATGGACATCCTGACCAATTCGGTGGCTTTGGCTGCACTCACTTTGGTGGCCCAGTCAACTTCTGACGGTGCCGTGCCCTGCTTGAACTCACCCAGATAGGGACTCACTAGTCGATCGCAAAGTGGGCGGCCGCTGGCCCGCTTACGCCGGGTCGGTCAACGAAAATGCTCCCGGCCAGCGGTTGGCGGTCACGGTGTTCGGGAGCAACGTCGTACCACGATGTACCGCTAAGCAGGCAACTTCCATCGGGCATCGCCAAGGTGATGTCTACCCACCACAGTCTCTGGTCGGTTGCGTTGCAGCAGGGCCCTTCCGCGTGCTGTGCGTGCACGTCCACAGTCAATTCAACACTCATATGGTTCACTCAAATCTCAGCCAGCGCGATGAATACATCGCCCCGGCCACCTGGGCGCACCTGACCTGTTTCACCCGGGCGGTGGACCAGTATCGGCTTGAACCTCACCGTTGAGGCAACGACCGATGTAGGGGTAGGTATTGGTAATCAGGTAGGCGTACTCACCATTGATTATTGTCCCGTTGCATTCATCAAGGTTGCCTGTGGTGTCACTGAAAAGCCAGTCTGAGGTGTAGGTGCCGTCGGGCATCGTGCCAGCGATCTGGATGCTGTCTGCCTTCAGTGGCCCAGAGCCGGTACAGCCGGTGCCCTCGCGCGGCTGTGCAGCGAGTTCATAGCCGGGCGTGTACGCGTCCGACTTTGAGTAGTACATCAGGAACCCATCAGCGGCAAACCCCACCAACACGAGGTCGTCATCGTCGTTGAAAGCATCTACGAGAAGTTCCGACACGCCGTGATAATGGTATTCACCGCTTGGCTGAACATGTGCGTTATTGAAATCAAGGCCTAGGTTGTACACGTCCTGCAACGCCTCCACGCGGAAGGCTTCGCCGGAGGAGCAGGCCACGGCCTCTGCAGTCCCTGGCTCAAATTTAACGCCGTTGACTGCTACGCCGGTGGTACGCACGGTGGTAGCGCCGCCAACAAAAACCGGCTTCGTGCTGTAGGTGTAGTTGAGATCTTGTGCGGAAATGGTGTTGGGGTTGCCTGCGTTTGGAAAGTCACCCGTGGGTGTATTGGGTAGTGAATTCGTGGAAATCTTGCGCGAGATGGCGTCGACAACGACTTCAACTGACGTACCGAACTCTGCATCTTCCAGGGAGTACGAGCCGATGTATTTGGAATTCATCGGACTGGCGCTAGGGGGCGCGGCGCTAGTGGGGGCAGCGTCAGCTGGGGCGACTGAGTTCGTTGATTGACTAGGCGTCGTGGTCGCACTGTCAGGAGTTGATTCGCTTGAACAAGACGAAAGCATTAGTACAGCAAGAAAAGGTACAACGATGGCTGCCCGAGGAAAAACTTGTGATGATCGCATAGTTGTTCACGGTACAGATAAGCGTGCATGGTGTGCGTGCTGGTGATGTACGGGTTTGGTAAATCTGTTATTGCAACGTTGAAGGGTGCCACCCGGCCGTTGAGACATGGTGCCCACACATAGGCGTCCGGGCGACTCGCATTTGGCGTCATGAGTAGTAACGCACTCAACGGTTCTCCAAGTATCAAATGAAGAGGAGCCCAATGTCTGACATTGAGATTTCATCGGGCTTCCACGACGGTACGCACGATATTGATGCTTACACCAGACAACGGATCTGACCACTGGCATCGCAGGTACCTCTTTGAGTGAGAGGGACTCACTAGTCGATCGCAAAGTGGGCGGCCGCTGGCCCGCTTACGCCGGGTCGGTCAACGAAAATGCTCCCGGCCAGCGGTTGGCGGTCACGGTGTTCGGGAGCAACGTCGTACCAGGACGTAGTGATGAACAGGGAACTCCCATCAGCACCACCAAATGCCACACTGGTGGGATTGGTGACGGGCAGTTCTATTTTTCCGTCCAACTGCCCACGAGGCCCGTACCGGTGGACAGCGGAGTCCTGCCCTACTGCGAGCCACAGGAAACCATCGTCATCCACGGTCATTCCATCGGGCCAGCCAATATCGGAGACGTCAACGAAAACCTGGCGCTGATCACTCACCGCACCGGTACTGAGGTCGACCTCGATGCGGTAGACCAGGCCAAGGGCGGTATCGGCGACATACATCCAGCCTTCGTGTTCGTCGAATGCTGGGCCATTGGCAATGGTGAGACCGGGCATTGCGCATCGCACCGAAAGGTCAGACTCCACCGCATACAAGCCACCATGATGCGGTCGACGGTCATAGGCCATGGTGCCCACCCATAAACGTCCGGTCGAGTCGCATTTCGCGTCATTGCCCCGGTTTTCCGGAGACTGCGATTCGATGTCGACCAGTGGTCGTGTGGAACCCGTCTTGGCGTCGAATCGAACGAGACCATCGGGCAGCGCCAACACAAGTTCTGGGCCCCGGGTAGGGATTACGGCGCCTACATCGTTCCCGACATCCCAGGAGCAATCCTTTCCTGACTTCGGATCAAAGCAGTGCACGCGATGACCGGTGATGTCTACCCACCACAGTCTCTGGTCGGCTGAGTTCCAGCAGGGTCCTTCCGCGTGCTCTGCGCGCACGTTCACAGCCAATTCAACACTCATAAGGTGCATTTAACCTCAGTCAGTGCGATGAGTCGCTGGATGTCTGCGACCTGCGCCTGCGGGGTTGCATCAGGCAAGATTCAGCGAATGTAAGGGACGTGTAAATCCCTTCGCTGATTATTCTGTGACTACTCCTTTGAGGAGGCGAAACTGATGCGGTGTCTGCGAATCTGTTCTTCGTTGGATCTATTTGCAATCCTGTGAAGGACCACCGCTTATGAAGCATGGAGGCTTCCTATGTTTAATGAACGCATTCACCGGCTTGTTGCCGCTGCAGCAGCGTCCGCGCTCGTCGTGAGTGGGGTCATCGTTGGCACTGGCACGGCTCAAGCAAAGCCCGGTGCGACTCAGTCAAGTATTTCGGCCAGCAAGGCAGGTCCAAGTGCACAGTTGTCGGATCGCTGGCTGAACCGCAACGTTGACCGCACCGTAACGCAAGAGGCCAAAACTGATTTTAGAGCAGCGAATGAGGCTGGACGCGATGCGTACCGTGCAGCAATGGAAGCAGCCGGAGATGATGCTGATGCCAAGGCTGCGGCTAAGGGTGAGCGACGTGTAGCCCTTGCTGACGCGGTTGCCGCATATGACGCGGCTACGCTGCCGGCTGCTCAGGTAGCGCCGGTTACGCAGTATCGCCAGGCAGTTGCTGGTGCGGTAGAAGCGAAGGCTGTTGATCAAAAGGCTGCACGCTCACAATTTGCTTCCACACGAACTGAGCTACGCGAAACATATGCTGAAGCAAAGGAAGCAGCCACAACTGACGACGAGATCAGTGCGGCGAAGAGTGCATACCGAAGTGGTGTGAAAGAGGCTAAGGCTGCGCTGAGAGTTGCAAGTAAGGCAGCGGCGCAGGATTTTCGAACCGACATCAAAACCGCACGAGATGCTCTCATCGCGGCGCTGAACTCCACCGCCTGATCTGACAGTAAGCACCATTCAGCGCAAGTTCCTGCCCAGCCGGAGATTCGGCGGGTAGGAACTTGCGCGTCCGTACCTGCCGGAAATCAGGCTTATCATCTTCGGTCGGTAATCAGTGACACAGTCCCACCAGCGTAGAAGCAGACGGCGGCAAAGATTCACAGATGTGAAATTTGGCTGGACCTTCCTGTCGCAGGGGTAGTTTCGTTGCATGAACGTCAAACGCCTAACCGCATCAGGAGCAGCCCTCGTGTGTGCGTTTGGTTTGCTCACTTTTGGCGCGTCAACGGCGGCAGGCAATGGATGTATCACTCCTGCGGCGGGTTCACCGGGCGATCCATTTCTCATTCAAAATATTGGGAATCTGGAATGCCTACGTGACAACGGCTCGGACTACTGGCATCGCGGGTATAACTTCGAGCAGACAGCAAATATTGACCTGACTGGCTCTCCGTGGAGTAATGGCATCGGTGATGACAGTGACACCTTTGATGGAACGTATAACGGCAACGGTTTTTCTATCGCCAATCTCGTGCTAGACGACACGACGAAGGCCGGCCTTTTCACTTACTTGAGCGGTGCTGCAGTCCTAGACCTAACCTTGATTGATCCGCAGGTCACTTCGCGTGGTGCCTATGCGGGAGCTCTCGCGGGCTACGCCGACGACACCACGGTCATCAGCGGTGTACATGCTGTGGATGGCGGTAGTGGTCCGAGCGTTCTTTCGGGCGGAAACTGGTACGGCGGCTTAGTTGGTGCCGCCACAGGTGGTACCTCCATTTCGGATTCATCAAGTGCAGCAGCGGTGGGTGGCGGCTTCACGGCGGTCGCTGGAGGGCTCGTTGGCATAGCGCAGGATGCGTCGATTGCCCGGTCATTTGCAACGGGCGCCGTGAGCGCGTTCGGTGCCGCGGGAGGCCTTGTTGGCTCAGCCGAAGCCCCTGTCACGATCAGCCAAAGTTACGCAACGGGGGCCGTGTCGGACTCATTGTCGGGAGCGGGGGGTTTGATCGGAATTGCTGTCACCGATGACACCAGTGCCATCGCGATTGATCAGTCCTTTGCCACGGGAAGCACCACCAGTTCCAATGGCCCAGCCGGTGGGCTAGTGGGTAAGTCAGAGCAAGTGGGCCCTGTTGGTCTTCAACAACTTGTGGTAACCGATTCATATGCGAGCGGCACTGCAACCGGCCGGTGGGCAGCTGGCGGAATCGTCGGTCAGACTGATGCTCTCAGATCTCCGGCCGTTTCATTGGTGCGCACCTACGCCGTTGGCTTAGTTGATGCGAGCGATGTCACCGCTGATGACAGCGCTGGGGGGTTGCTCGGTAGCGATGCATTCTCCGGTGCCACAAACATCACCTCATCCTTTTGGAATCCCACCGATTCCGGCCCGGATGTGGCAAATGCCTTCGGCACGGAATCAACGCGAGGAGCCATGACTTCTGCCTCGCTATATTCCACCGCCGGATGGTCGATCTCCGATACCGCACCGGCTGTTACCACCTGGGTGAGTTGCTCGGCATTCAAGGCTGGATTACCCGTGTTGCAATGGTATGCCGCCATTCAGGGATGGTCTTGCTCGCCGACACCACCCCCGGTCTATCCGCCGACCGCACCGGTATCGGTAACAGGTGTGGCGGGGGACGAATCATCGGCGGTGTCGTGGTCGACACCCACTTCTAGTGGATCGTTTCCGATCTCGACCTATCAGGCGCTGTCAACGCCGTCGGGTGGAAGCTGCCTGTCGGTCACCACCACATGTGAGGTCGGTGGTTTGACCAACGGCGTTGCCTATTCTTTCCGGGTTCGAGCGCTCAACGGCGCCGGCTGGGGATCGTGGTCTGCGCCATCGGCGGAAATAACACCCAGCGCGCCGGTCGCTAAATCAATCGTCATCACGGGTTCGCGTGGGGTAGTGCGGGGCAGGCCGGGAATAAAGGTTTCAGGCTCGTCCACTCTGGCGAAGGGCTCGGTTCTCCGGCCGTGGATGAAATTCCCTGGGCAGCAGTCCTACACGGAGGGATCAGCCCAAATTCCGATAAATGCCAATGGTGATCTCCAATGGCAGCGACGCACCGGCAAGAAGATCTACGCCTTCGTGTCAGATGACTCAGCACGATCGAACATGGTGACAATCCGGTAGACCACGTGGCGAACCACGACCCGCAACAGCAGATATTTCACTTACACTAAAGGAAAACATAATGAGTAATTCGTTAGCTGAAGCACACCAGGATCTATACGCAGCGCTTAACGAAATGTTGGCGGGAGATTCAGGGCCGGTTTGTGATGTGTGGTCTCCGTCAGACGACATCTCCTATGCCGGCCCGTTCGGCGGTTTTATCGTGGGTCGAGAGCTTGTCGTGGCAGACTTCGAACGCACCGCAGCAATGCGACTAGGCGGGCGCATCGAGATCAGCGAAGTGCACCTTCTCTCTACCGATGACATGGGCTACACGGTGTGTACCGAGCACGGCATCAATCACATCATTAACGGTCAACCGGTGAATCTCACCCACCGCGCCACCAACATTTTCCGCCGTGAAGCAAAAGGTTGGCACCTGGTGCACCATCACACGGATGCCTCATCGGCGTAACTGTTGGCAGAACCCACCCGGTGTCGCTAATCTCAAAATTATGACTGACTCTGCAGATCTACCCATCCCCGAAGCGATTCCGTGCACAACGGCCTTTGAGATTCCCGGCCATGTTGTTGACCAGCATCTAGGGCTTACCTGGGGTGTCTTGGTGAGATCGGTGGGGTTCACCAAAGGGATTACCAGCAGTTTTCGAGCGTTGAAGGCTGGCGAGGTGCCCCAGTACACGGACGTTGTTGACAGTGCTCGCCGTGACGCACTGCAGCGTCTCATCACCCATGCTCAGTCAATGGGGGCAAATGCTGTGATCGGGGTTCGTTTTGACTCCAGCGATGTCGGCGGGGGCGATGCTGGACTCTCTGAGATTTTGGCCTACGGCACAGCAGTGATCATTCGTCCGATCTGAGAGTCGCTGCCTAACAGCGCGCCTGCACGTTGGCAAAATTTTCCGCTTTGCTAAGTCACGTCAATTCCTGCTGCGCGCCAAGCAGATTCGGCCGCTGCGCCAGTTTCAGTACGCACGAGAATGATGTCGGTGTCGTAGGTAGAGACGGCAAGAATGGCGATGCGGGCTTGGGCAAGGGGATTTGTCAGGGCCGACATCACTCCCGTTATGTCAAAGTCCATGGCGCCGGGCACCCGATAGGCCAGCCACGGACCAACACTATTGCTGGCATCCACCGGGACCTTTGTGTCAGTGATGATGCTGAGTTCATCGTCTGAGCGAGATACCGACACGAACGGCGATTGCCAGACGGCGGCGGGAATGTCACACATCGGATCGAATCGGTGCACGGTGAACTCACCGGGAATTTGGCGCAACTGCAGCGGTTCGTTCATCGTTGAATCCTAGTGACAAGGGCGAGTGATTCCGCGGCTCTGTCTTCGGAAAACGATATCTGGACCGCCTATGGCTATGTCCTAAACGGTGAAGACTCGGTTGAACTTTAAACAGGTGGCGATGGGGGAGACAGCCAATGGATGAATCAAGCTCCGTTGCGCTGGACAGCAGACGTTGACTGCGATGTGCTTGAGATACCGGGCGTCGGCGACATGGAGATCGTGACGAATGCGGCGGCGCATCCCGATGAGACAGCATCAAAAATAGCCATGTGTTCATCCATTATTCTGCGCCAGAAGGATTTCCAAGCGGGGGCGAGCAATGGCTGACGGATTCCGGTCCAAGATGGCTTACTTGATCGTTGGGGTGTGAGTGACATGATGCTGACCGACCCCGATGGCACGATCCGACTGTTACTGCAGGCTATTGGCAACACTGATGGCCTTGGCGGCCTGTGATAGCGCGGCTCGTTCATCGTCAGCGATGTCCTCAGTAATGACCTGCGACCAGCCGGTCGGACCGGTCAGTACACCGACTGCCGCAACACCATGGATGCCCCAGTGTTCACCGTCAAGAAGCACTTGCGCCGGGATGGCTCGTCGATGCCCACCCAGGACCATATCCGCGAGGTCAACAACAGCGTGTGCGGTCGCCAACTCTGTGGTGTGACCGGCGGTGAAATGAGTGAAGAATGGCTTGATCGCCGCCCGAATATCAGCCGGTTGTCCTTGAATGAACTGATAAGAATCGACGACGTCGCCTGACTCAATGAGCGAAAGTGCTCGAGTTCGTGCGGCGATGATTTCTGCGGGCAAATCAGCAAGTGATCGGTTCTGCCGTGCGAGACCAATCACGTCGGCAAGACGTTGATCGCTTATGCCGGGCACCTCAATGGTGCTCCAGAGAGGAACGAGGTGATCGCCGTGCTGCCCCCACATTTGGGCATGCACCATAGGTCGTGCCACGCTGAGATCTGCGGCTAACTCGCGGCGAAAGCGCAAGGAGTCAGACCATGCTGCGGCACCGAGAATGCAATGACGCGGTACTGCTTCACTGAGCATCTGAAGCGCTAGTTCAACCGGATTTGATTGCACGATCACCGTGGTGTTGTTACTCAGACGGGCGAGGCCTGCTGTCGCTTCGGCGAAAATTTTTCGGTTTGTTGCGGCGAGAACTGCCCGATCAGAGGTTTCCCGTGTCACTGTTGCACCGGCCATCATGATCACAAGTCCGGCATTGGTCTGGGCGACGTCTGTTCCTACTTCGATCATGGGCGCGCGATCAGCGAAGGCATCGCGCAGATCAGCCCGAAGCCCCCACAGTTCGGACTCATGTCGACCGCCAGCGTGTCCGATCAGATGCAGTGTGGCGGACTCTGCGAGTGAGCCGCGCTCGATGAGTTGCGCGGCTACCTGTCGCCCGCAACTGCCGGTGGCTCCGATGATCGCTGCGTCCATGGCATGAACCGTATACGGTTCGCTGGTGGCAGTCTTGCCACGACTGACCAACTGGCTAAGAGACGGACGTTGGTGAGAGTCATGAGGTTGGTTGCGCTATCGGGCACAGCGTGGAAGAGCACCAGTGCGTTCTGCACTCCCATGTCGAAGGCGAGGAATGTCGTTGCGTCAATGACGCCGCAGGCAGCGGTGAGCAGATATGTTCCCGGTACGATCGAACGATCGGTTATGGGGCCGGCACTGTGGCAGGATTCACGCTTATGAAGACTCATGCCGTGATCTCAGCCTCAACTGTTATCACGATGAACCCTGATCAGCCCCGCGTTAAGGCCGTCGCGGTGGATCTTTCGACCGGACGCATCACGGTTCTCGGCACGGTTGCCGAGTGCCTGACCGCGGCGCCGAATGCCACCCACACAGAGCTCGGTGACGCCGTGTTGATGCCGGGCTTCATTGATCCCCATAGCCATCCGATGCTGTCGGGTTTGGTTACCCAAGCGCCGTCATATTGGATCGCTCCCTATGTCGGTTACCCGACCTTTGCCGACGTGGAGAATTTCTGGCACGAAGTCAACGCGAAGTTGCCGGTGGCACAACCAGTTTTCTTCAGCGGCCTTGATCGATTGTTGCAAGAGGCTCCCGAACTGACGAACACGCAACTTGACACTTACTTCCCCCATCGACCGGCTGCAGTGTTGGATAATTCAGGGCACGAGGCCTATTTCAACAGTGCCGCAGTGACTTTCAATGGGTGGAATGATGCCAAACCACCGGCTGACCCAGTGGGAGCGCGGTATGGAAGAAATGACGACGGCACTTCGAACGGACGTGCCTATGAAACAGCTGCCGTGATGGGCGCCATCATGAAGGTATTGACCGCGGCCAACCCTCACCCGCTTGCATCGGGAGCTCGCTGGCTTAACCTCATGTCCAGCAACGGGATTACGGCAACATCAGAACACACCTATGCCTCCGATATGGCCGCGGGATACACCGCCCTGGAGTCAACGACCCATGCTCCAGTGCGTGTGGGGCTTTATCACATGTCGATTGAACCTGATTGTGGCGAGACATTCACCAGTACGGCATCCACGGAGCGATTGTGGAAGCAGGGCATCAAATTGTGGGCCGATGGTTCGCCGTGGGTGGGGACTATCGCGGCATCGTTTGCCTACCTCGATAATGATCGTGTTCGTCAGGCACAGATTCCGCTCGGCCCGGGTGGTGAAGGCATGATGAATTACACGCGAGCCGAACTCGATGAGATTTTGGACACCCACACCCCGCAAGGATGGCAATTTGCTTTTCATGTCAACGGGGATATTGGACTAGACATCGTTCTCGACTCCTATGAACGCGCGCTAGCAACCCATGGATTGCTCGGCACTGACCACCGTTGGCGCATAGAGCATTGTGGTGCCGCTCGTGCCGATCAGTTTGATCGGGCGGCAAAACTCGGCATTGCGATTTCGCTGAGTCCGTTTCAGTTCATCTACTGGGGCGATGTGCTCGACGGCACACTATTTCCGCCGAATATCGGTGCCCAGTGGATGCGCGCAGGCGACGCATTCCGTAGCGGTGCCGTGGTGTCCTTCAACAATGACGGCATGGTGTCTCCACCGATCCCATTACTTAACGTGCAGGCCATGGTGACCCGAGTGACTCCCTCTGGCCAATTGCACGGGCCCGAGCAGCAGGTGAGTTTGGACGACGCGCTGAGAGCACACACGGTGAATGCGGCCCTCACCCTGGGGAGAAATCACGACCTAGGTTCACTTGAGGTGGGCAAATTAGCTGATCTCGTTCAGTTGAGCGTCGACCCCTACGCCGTGGATGTTGCCGAGCTCACAACAAAAGTGAAGGTGCAAGGAACGTGGCTTGGTGGAGTGCTAACCGACGCGCAGACCTACCTGGATGAAGTCAAGGCCATAGACCCGACCGAGCACCCGCAGGTTCACGCCGCTGCGATGGCTGGCAAGAAGGGCTGCTGCTAACGACTTTGGCGCAACCGCAACTATGTTCGTCGTGGTGGTGGGTGGGTGGTCCAGTGTTTGTGGTGGAAGCGTTGGTGGAAGGTGAGTTGGGTGTTCGCATCACCGTGAATGGTCCAGTCGCCGTGATGGATGAGCCGGTGATGGTAGTAACACAGGCCAGCGAGGTTGATCATCGTGGTGTGGCCACCGTGTGAGGCGTAAATAATGTGATGGACCTCATCGATGCGTTGCGCGCAGTGGGGGAACCGGCAGTGGGTGTCGCGTGAGATGACGGCTTTACGGATGTGGGCTGGCACGGCACGGACATTTGGCAAGGTGGCGATGATCTGTCCCTCAGCATTGATCATCAATGGGCTGATCACCCCATCACAGGCCAGACGTTGAGCACTGGCTGCGGTCAAGGCGGCATGGGGGACCCCGAAGCGTTCTAAGACACCCATCGCGTGGTGTTGGGAATCAGCGAGCAAGGAATCCAACGCGATAGTGACCGACAGCACGGGCCGGGCACCATTGACCTGGGGTAACACGTAACTGCCAGCCTCATCGCGGGCAGCTACCGCGGCGGTGACCAGGCGCTGCAAAGCATCAACATTGCGTTGACTCACCGCCACCCACGCCTCCCCTTCAGATTCGGGTGCAGGTGCAGGTGCGGGGGTGGTGGCATCGGGTGTGGTCACATCGCGGCGAGCAGCCTCCAGGGCGTTGAGGAATAGCGCCCCGACCTCAGGGGGGAGCAGCCCATCAACCCGTACCGCACCATGCAGGGTGGTCGAGGCACGTAGGTAGTAGTCGTGACGGCGATCATGGTCATCAGCATCGACTGCATCCGGGTCCACCCGGTGACACAACGCGAGCAGGTCACGTTCGAACCGGCGGGGATCAGCGACCCGCGCCAGTTCCACAATATGTTCCTCCGCCTGGGTCAACATGATCCCCAACCGGGGAAACCTTTGATGGGCTTTGGCTAACACCTGCAGATGCCCCGCCGAGACGACACCATCACGAAACGCGGCCCCCATCACCCGATACTTCCGCTGCATGATCCCCAATCGGGTCATGCGGGCGACCCCACCACGGGAATCATTCACCCGACCAGTGATCCATGCCTGACCTGACCGGGCGCCATCAACACCCCACGCACCCGACACACAAAACCGGTCAGCCAACCGGGCCTGCGTGGCCTCGAGTTGTCTGAGCTGAGCCCCCAACTCCACCACCACCTCACCCACACCAGCACCGGGCAGATCAGCGGCATCAATATTGGCGAGCACCTCAAGGCCCTGGGCCACCATGGCGACCCCATCAGCAACACTGAAGGCGCTTCCCCCGTTATCGAACATGTGTACGAGTATACGTCAAGCCACCGACAACGACAACCCCCGACACATCGGAAATCTGATACTTCCCAACACTTTTGCAACCCAACTGCCACTTCGGATCGGTGAAGTGGTTGGGTATGTGCGTGTCCGGAACCCCAGATGAAGTGTCCACGACTCGCCGAATGATCCCGGCCATGATCGTTGCCGGTGTGGTCGGCTTAGTGCTTGGCTATGGCGTACTCCTGCTCGTCAACGCGGGCATTGCATTGATGTGGGAAACCATTCCCGAAACATGGGAGTCGACACCTGCTTGGTACGTATTTGGTGTCCTCCTGACGGCTGCAGCCTTGGTGTATGTAGTCCGTCGCTTCATCGGCGACGACGGACACTCGCCACTTGGTGGCATCAAGATCAGCAGCCTTTCGCCAAGGCAGTATCTCGGTGCAATTCTCGCGATTCTTGTTTCGCTGTTTGGCGGGGCTGTCCTCGGCCCAGAGGTAGCGCTCGTCGCAACCGGTTCGGTTGTCGGAGGCCTTGCGGCGAAGTGGATGAAGTGCACGGATGCCAAAAGTGTTAAAAGCATTGTGGGCATCGGCGCCCTGGGTGCGATTATGGCGCTGTTTGTGGGCCCCGTTCTTGCCGGAAGTTTGTCGCTTGGGGGATCGCCTTCATCAATTGAATTTGATGATCTGGGTTGGGCAATTTTGGTCGCGGTTATCGCAACCATCGCCATATCGGTGGCCCGTCTCATTGGCTTTTTGATTGCCCGCGCAGCCGGGACCGGTCCGCACCTGCGCATACTCATTGGCGCAGCTTTGGTTATCGGCTCAGTAGCGATCTTGATGGAATACATGACAGGTGAACGGGCCATATTTGTTGTCACTTCGGGCGAGGAGTTGATTACGGACCTACCAACACTCACGAGTATTTCGACAGTGGTGGCGATCATCGCTTTTAAGTCCATCGCTTACGCACTGTCACTCGGGGCGGGTTTTCGTGGCGGCCCATTTTTCCCAGCAATGTTTGTGGGAGCAGCCGCAGGACTGCTGATTTCTTTGATTTTGCCTAACGGACCAGGCGTCTACTCCGCAATGACCGTGGGGGTGGTTGCTTCCGTGATTGCCACAGCGCCTATGAAGTGGCCAATCGCAATTGCCTTGGGCATCGTTATCGGGTTTGCGATGGGTGGTTGGACACTAATTCCATCGGCGGTCGTGGGCGCCGTCGTTGCGCGTGCGGTTCCACGATGGGGCGACCGGATCAAACTGGTTGATCACTCGGGCTAGCCTGCTGGCCGCTGGCATGATGACGACATGACGAGTTCACACACTCCACACGACGCAGTGCATCGTCGTTCAGTCCTGCTCGGTGGATCGGTGCTGGTGGCTGCTACTGCGTTGGCAGGCTGTGTTTCGTCGACGTCATCTACGCAGTGCCTAACCGGTGAGTTGGCAGATGCTGCGGTGTTCCCGTCAATCGTGCGTGAAGGGTTAGATAGTGCGATGCGACAGGCAATCGGAGTGGCACCCGAGGGTTTTCCTTTTGGTGCAGTGTTGGTTGACATTGTCTCCGGAGAAGTAGTCGCTGCGGCTGGCAACCAAATGGCCAACGGTGATCCATCAGCACATGCAGAGGTCGACGTCTTGCGCGAGGCGGGGATCGCCGGAATCGACCTGACGGCGACAGTCCTCGTCACGACGGCCGAATCATGTGTCATGTGCGCAGCGTGTGCCGTATGGGCGGGTGTTCAAGGTGTTGTGTATGGCACACCGGTCACTTTTCTCACCGACAGCGGCTGGAAACAATTTGGACTCACTCAACCTGAGATTGTCTCGGCCAGTTGGCTTTCCATGCCCGTTGTGGGCAACTACCTGCGCGAACTGACCGATCCGCTTTACGCATCTGGGCCACCGAGATAATCACCGTTGAGTGGGAAGACGTTGACGTTCATGATGACGATGAACACTGGCGTTATGGGCTAAGTGCACGACATAACTCTGAGCGACTCATCAACGAAGCACCGTGCCTTGTGTGTCGGCGCTACGGCTGGATCCCGTGACAGATGTGCCACTGAGCGTTGATCGCTATGTCAATGATGGCTGGGAAGATGCTGGCCGGGGCCTGCGCCCTCCCCGTCGGCGTTGACAATATCGAAAGCGCCCATCATTCCGTGGCCCTCATGGAACAGAAGATGGCAGTGGTACACGCTTCGACCTATGTAATCGGCAAAGTGCGTGCGAAATCTCATGTATCCGTTCCACGGAATCGTTTCGGTCTAGCTCCGCATCGGGGCTACTTTCCGGTTACTCGTCTTATTGGTGAGCGGATCCCAGTCGCCGCGTTCGACGACGACGAAATCGTTGACGTGGATATGGAAGGGATGCCCCTCGTTCTCGGGGGGCAAGTGGCCGTGATGTTGCGATCGAGTTGGAACAGCTCGGGATTGAAACCAACGGCCGCTATTCCATGAACGGCTGGGAGCGTCGGGTGGGCTATATCGGTGGCTAGACGTTCTCAGTGCCAACTAGGCGTTCTCGCAAAAGAGTGAAGAACGTATCGACTGATCCATCGAGGGCACTGAGGTCGTCTCTGGAGATCAGCAACACCCAATCGTCGTCTGCTTCGGCCACGACGCATTCAGCGCGATCGCCAACGAAGTCCGCCAGCCCCGGCCCCAACTCGTTTAGATGCAACACGATGAGGGGCACACCGAGTGCGGCAACGCCTTTGTCCCACGCGGCCCTGCGGCGGAAAGGTGAATGCGTGATCTCGCACAGGCTGCATGACTCACCGCGCAGGTAGTGGTCGATGAGGTAGCGAAACTCACCGCGCACGCCGGCATTTGCGCGATACACCCCCACAAGGCGCTTGATAGGCACCACTCCACCGTAGGCGATCGATATGGGCTCGTCGATTCGGAACTATTTTCCAGCCGGGGTTAGGCAGGTAAGACCATGTCGAAGTGTGCTGTCATCTTTGAGCCGTCGTATGACGTGATGGTGACGTCCAGTTCCGGGACGTAGAATCGGTCACCACCGTTGGCAGTGGATTCAGGGAAGTACAGCTGGGTCGTGTAGGTCGGGCCATTTGGCGCGGTCACTTTGACGTGGACGTGTTCGGTGCGGCCGGGGTATTGGCCTGGAATCACCGTCGTCAAAGCGTAGGCGCCGTTTTCGTCGGTCGTTTGGACACCGCGCAGGACGTATCCGTTGTTGTCGTAGGAGCCGTTCCCATCGGCCTGCCAGAAGTCGAGTGTGGCTCCCGCGACGGGGTTGCACTGGTCGTCGAGGACGTAACCGGTAAGGAGTAATGCAGTGCCGGGTGCTGCGTCGGTGATGTCGGTGCGCTCTGGTGCGCCCTGCGTGTAATAGGGCCCCTGGTTTTGCTCGATCAGCGTGACCCCGGGTACGCAGGTGGGCGCGGCCCTGTCTTCGGGCGAGGGAACGACAGGCGCCGCCGCGGTGGTGCGGCTCGTTTCTGTCGATGCAGCCGGCGACGGGGATGAGGAGGACGACGCTGGAGATGGTGTCGATGCCGCGGAAGTTGGAGCTTCGGCGGATATTCCGGTGCATGCGGTTAGCGCGAGCGCCGCCGAGAAGAGGGCGGTGGCAACGAGCAGTCGATTCCGGGGCACACCGCTAACGTATCGGTTTATCCTATGATGCTTCCTGCTAACCCAGGAAGCATGTCCTCGCTACGTGGTGGGCGTTTCACATGGGTCGGATGGCTGTTGATGGGAAATTCCTACAACGTGATGCGGTGCCGACTAGGGTCTGCCCATGCTATTTCGCGCGGTCGTGGCTGGGATCGCGAGTATCGGTGTCGTCGCCGCGGTGGTGGCCACAGCGCCGGTCGCCGCGGTGGAGACAGCCGACACTGCTCGGTGGACCCTCGAAGATCGAGACTGCGAATCTGAATCGCTCGCCGATTGGCAGTGCTACTCCCTGGTCTGCCCGGCGCCCCTGCGGGGGAGCGTGCCGGGCGTTAGACCCGGAGCGGTCGTCGTACTCCCCAAGGCGCGACGGCCACTTCGGCCATTCTAGGCGGCGCCGGCGACGAGCAGGGCGATGAGCGACACGGGAAGGCTGATGTCGTAGAGCAGGACCCACGTGTTTCCGAGGGCGAAGTTGCGATCACGAATCATTTCCTTGACGTGCAGGGCCGCGGCGCCGAGCAGAAAAACACTCAGAACGATGGAGAGCACTAGCCACGAGGTGCCCCCGAGATAGGCGGCGATGACGCCGGCGATACCCAGGCCGATGCTGACGAAGCCGAGCTCGTATTGGAAACCGTTGGTGGTCCACCCAATGTTCTTCGCCGTCGACTGGGCGAAAATGGTATGCATGATGCCGCTCGCTATGACGAGATAGCCCGCAGGCATGGTCATCATCCAGCGCATCGCCGTCTGCGCGAACTCATCGCCTGGATCCGCCCCCGGCGGCGTCACGCCTGTGAGGGCCAGCACCCACGCAACAAGAAGCGTCGCCGGTAACGCCAGAACCGCCATTTGGGGAATCTAGCCGGACTCCATGGAACATTTCGGCGAAATTTGTTTCAGGCGTTGGAAATGTTCTGGCGAAACCGAGAGTGAGGGGGTCACTTCTTCTACGATCACGGTATGCGGCGATGGTTCATGGGCTGGCTTCTCGGCCTGGGTGGAAATGCTCTAGGTCTACTGCTTGCATCTTTGCTACTGGGTGACATGTTCATCATCAGCGGTGTGACGGGATTTGTTGTCAGCCTGGTGGTCTTCGCCGTGCTGTCCGCGATCTTCACCTGGCTGGTATTCCGCACCCTGCTACGTAAGGCGGGATCATTGGTTCCCCTCACTGGCCTTGCCTCGACATTCTTAACCCTTGCTATAACGGACTTGTTTACGGACGGAATTTCCATCAGTGGCTGGGGTTGGCTATGGGCAACTCTCTTGGTGTGGATTCTCAGCATGTTCATATGGGTGCTTCCAGGTCCGTGGCGCCGTTACAAGCAAACCGGGACTGCCGGACGTCCCTCAAGCGGTGGGCCAGGAGCCAAGCCTTTCTGAGATCTATCGGTTACAGCAACTTGGGCAAGGACGCCAGGACGGTAGCCGAGCTAACGAATACAACAAGTGCCACGCCGATGAGTGTCCACGAACTCCAGGGACGTTTGACCCGGTTCGAAACCGCCGCAAAAAACAAGACGGTCGCGAAGAGAATTGTCAGCATCGTGTAGTTGTTGCTGTTACTTGTGAGAGCTGCTTGTGCCTTGCTCTCCGCAACATCTTGAGTCTGTGCCGCGCTGACACTGTCTTCTAGGACGTAGTTCGGCATTTCGAATGGATTTTGGGAAGCCGTTTCAGGGTCAGAAGATCGAGCGCTCTCCCATGCAGAGGTTGCAGTAGCGAGGGGCTCGGGAAACGAATCTCGCAAAAATGTCGCCAGTTCCTCGTTGCCCGAAGTCTCAGCGCTCATCCACTGTGTGAAGAGCGCTACTTGGATCGACGCTTGCCGATTCGCATTGCTCTCGTACCGGGCTGTGTCAACTCGCGCAGCCGACGCCTGACTGAAGTTGATGGACATCGATCCGCCCCACTTGCTTGCTTGAAAGGCAGTCTATGCGGTGAGAATCGTTGTGACCGAAATGAGTATGACGGCAACAAGTTCACGCCAATCTGCGGACGAGGAGGGCAAGGCCTGGGAGAGCGAAGGCGATCCCGTGATCTTTTCGTCCGATTCTGTTGGACTGTTAGTCACGGGCTCGCCCTAGCGGGAGGAGTGGAGTAAGAAGTTAAGCGCCCGTATCGTGCTTGACGTAGAAGGCTCCGATGATCTCAATGATTCCGGTCACGACCAACACCACTCCTGCAATCCAGACGAAAGTCGCCAAAGACAACGCTGGCCAGACGAAAACGACAATTCCCAGAAGAACGAAGACGACTCCGCCGAAGATCAACCACCCGCGCCGCTTGCGCTCTTCGCCGGCGCGAACAAACAGCGTGAGGCCGCGAAGGAACAGACCGATGCCGAGGAATATTGCTAAGACGACAACAAGATCGAAAGCGCCGCGGATCATGACGAGGCCCGAAAGCAGCACCAAGGCCCCAGCGATGAACATGAGCGCTCTTGTGCCGCCCGTGAGGCCGCGAGAAAAGCCGCCGACAATGGTCACCAAACCGATTGCTATAAGCCAAATCGCGGTAATGACGCCGACAACGGCGATGGTGGCCCCGGGCCACGTGATCAGAACAAGGCCTAAGAGGACGCTGACAATCCCGCCAAGCAGAACCATGAGCCAGGCGCTGCCGAGGCCTTCCTCCTGGACGGTGACGGTCGAATCAATCTCGGACATGGGCTACCTCCTGAAGCGTCGGGTTTGGGCAAGGCTTGTGGTCGCAGCCAAAGGAATCAAGACTTTGGGACAAATACCGACAATTTGTCTCACCGGCACCCACTCAGTCGGATTGTCACGGAGAGGCGAGGGCTAGCAGATGAGTGGTTAGCCGACCCGTGTTTCGGCACCTGGTGTGATGTCGAGGGAAGAGCACCACATTTTGTACATGACTTGAACAGTGGCTTGGAATTCGTCGTCGCTTACATGATCGGTTCCGGCACCGAAGTCGTAGTACATGATTCGTTCTCCGGCTGCGTTCAGTGCATGGGCGACCATGTCAGGCTTCTCGACCCACGGGTAAGACTCTTGAATTCTCCTCCCCACGGCCTCATCCCACATCGCCATCATGTCTCGGTAGTGCTGTGAGGTTGCTTTGAGATCTCCAAGTTCGGCGTCGGCCACTGCGCGCATCAAGGGCCCGTGATTGAGATAGGCGCGATAGACGGCCCGCAAGTGAGGCTCGACCTTCGGACTTTCTCCGGATAGCCACGGTTCTCCAGCCCCGACCATTTCGCCGACCACGCTTTGAAATAGGTGGTCTAGTGCTTCATCAAGGCTTGAGTACTGCCGGTAGAAGGTTGATCGCGATACGCCGGCATGTCGACACAACCGCCCTATGGTTATGTCACTCATCGAAAACGAACCAAGGAGTTCCTCGAGCGGCGAGAGTATCGGCATAGTTCAACGATACCCCGAAATCTGAAACATTAAAGACGATTTTGTCTCACTCTGGGAGGAGCTGCTGTCTGCGTGGCTTTAATAGGAACAGGTGAAGTGCCGGTTGGTCCGCTAAGTAGACGTGAATCACGAGCGAGGTAGATATGTTGTCTGTACTTGGAGACGTCCTACCGTTCGCTATTGGTGTTGCCGCCAGTGCGGCAGCAGTCATCGCCTTGATTCTCGTACTCCAAGGGCCTCGAGCATCGAGCTCGGGCATCGCATTCACTGCTGGCTGGTTGGGCGGTGTGGGTCTCGTTGTTGTTCTTGGAGTCGCCTTCGGCCTCGCAGTATCCGATGACCCTGCGCGTTGGACTCAATGGTTGAAGACTGCGCTGGGCGCCCTACTCCTATTGGCGGCGGCACGGAAATGGTCGCAGCGAACTCCAACGGGAAGTGAATCAGCACCTCCAGCCTGGATGGCGGGCCTTCAGGACAGCGCACCGAGCAAAGCGGCAATTCTTGGTTTCCTCCTCGGAGGAGTCAATCCGAAGAATTTGATGTTGACCCTGGGTGCCGCAGCCACTCTTGGTTCCAGCGGTTTGGACTCAACGCAATTGTGGATCGTTGGAATCGCGTACATCGTTGTTGCAAGCCTGAGCGTGTTGGTGCCGCTCGGTATCTACCTGCTGATGCGCGCCAAGGCGGATCACCTGTTAGCTGACCTGGGTGTGTGGATGAAAGCCAATAGCGACGGAATCACGATCGTCGTACTTCTGATCTTCGGAGTGAAACTTCTCCTGGGAGGCCTTGCTGCACTCGTCTAGGCGGCGGATGTCGAACCCATTGCCAAATCAAGAGTCCTACTCCCAGCGGGCTCCCACGACATTCCCGTCGTCAATGTCCATCGTCACTCGATCCTCTCGGTAATCCCTGGTGGTTGGCTGGGGAACACCATCAATGGACGCGACACGCCACTCGTACCCGGCATCCTCAATTATCCGAACCGCTTCCTCTTGAGAAATCTCACTTGAAACGAGGAAATCGAGAAGCTCATCCTTCGTCATGTCGGACACCTCTGAATTCGCGGAGGTCGGTTCAGAATCGTTTGAACAGCCGGCTGAACCGAAAACGACCATTCCCGCAACGATGCAGGAAGCCAACCGCAGCCACGGACGTCCAACTCTCTTCACCCTCCCATTGTTCTGCAGCTGGCAGAGAAAGTGGCGGAGGTGAGACAAATAGCTCCCCTTTGTCTCTTTGAGCATTTTTGCTCCGATGGTGTGATTGATTGCATAAGCACAACCACAAATGAAGGGTTCGATCACAAATGAAGGGTTCGATCTACGTGCGGTTCTCCAGACTCGCGATGGCCACGCTGCCGTGCGCAATGCTGCTGAGCGGAATGGCGGCTTGCAGTGGTGAAGAAGAGGTCGTGGAAGCTGAACCGACCATCGCCGAAAGCGTCCTGTGGGCGGGCGCCGTTTGTGCCGCCTTCGACGATCTGCTTGCGACGGTTGACGCGGTTGGTGAGGAGCTCACCTACGAGCCGACAGCTGAAGATGAAGTATTTGATCAGTACATCGCACAGCTTCAGGTCCAGATGGCAGACGTGAACGGTGCCGTTGAGGAGTTGGCTTTCGCCGTCGGTCAGGTTCCGGTGGACTACAGCGACACGGCATCCAACGTCGTTGAATTCGGGGCTGATGTAGGCGCCATCGTTGCGGCAAAAGACGAAACCCTGTCGCATATTGAGGCTGCTAGGTCCGCGGAGTCGAATATCGATAAGGGACTCGAGGCCGAACAAGCTGCCATCACGGGGGGAACGACGCTGTCGTTGACACGTGAGTTCGTTGCGGGCCTAGCGGGGTTGCTCGACAATCGGAAGAGCAACGTTGATGACGCCTTCAGCCAGGCGAGTGAATGTCAGTAGGAAAACATCAGTGAGCGGAGGAACACCTATGTCAAATGGACCAATCGAAGTACTCGTTCTTGGCTTTCCCGGTAACCAGTTCAGCGGCGAGATTCTCCCGGAACTTGCCCGACTAGTAGACAACGGTCAGGTCGCTATTCTCGATCTTGAATTTGTGGCAAAAACCCTCGACGGTGACGTAGTCACGATTGAAGCTGTCGACTTGGAAGATGCGGGATGGGCCGAGTTAACGGTCGTGCCCGACGGTGATTACGTTGACAATGAGGACTTTCAGGATGTCGCGGACATGCTGGAACCTGGCAATTCCGCTGCAGTCTTGGTTTTCGAGCACCTCTGGGCCAAGAACCTAGTGTCAGCTCTTGCTGGAGCCGGCGGCGTGATGCTTTTCAACGCACGCATCCCGGCTTTTGATGCTATCGCGTAAAAGTCAACACCTGCGTTTGATCAATGCTTCTCGCCAGCCTTCTTATCCTGGGGTGCCTCGTTGCTCTTGCGTCGGGCCGAGTTCCGCCGGTGCTTGCGTTCGCTGGGACTCTAACGTTGGCGGGTCTCCTCGACGTCGCTCCAAGTAATGAACTCCTCAGCGGCCTGTCCAGTAGTGGGGTTGTAACGGTTGCAGCGATGCTCGTAGTCGCCGCTGGTGTGGTGCACACGGGCATCGTCTCGCGCGCCACTCGAAAAATTCTTGGCGGTGCATCCGGTCTCAGGCAAGCGTTGACTCGTCTGCTTTTCCCGGTGGGCTTGGCTTCCTCGCTGATGAACAACACGCCCATCATCGCCATGACGATCCCGGCGGCCGAGGAACTTGAGCAGACGAAGGGCATTCCGGCGCGACGCGTTCTCATGCCGATTGCCTTCGCAGCAGCGTTGGGCGGCACCATCACCCTTATCGGAACAAGTTCAAACTTGTTGATCGCATCTCTCGCAGGTGACGGTGGGGTCAACCTGAATTTCTTTGCCTTCACTCCGGTAGCGCTCCCCACCTTCGTCGTGGGCATCGTTCTACTCATCCTGCTCATGCGCAGGCTCATGCCATCGGGGCCCACATTGGAGCCGAACCCTCTGCGCTGGCGAGTCGAACTCCCGGTGGCAGATCGTGCCTTGTTGTGCGGGAGGGCGTTGGCTCAAGAGGGACTCGAGTCCTCGCGTAACTTTCGAGCACTTTCGATCGAGCGCTCGAGTGGGGACTTCCCCGTGGGTACAACAGTGAACCCCGGTGACCGGATTACCTTTGAGTCGAATGCCGACGGGGTTCGGGAGTTGTGGGCCAACCCTCGATTCGGTCACAAAGAACGGAGACTGTACGAAGTAACACTCGGTGCTGACTCGGCTGGAACGCTGGCCGAGTTGAACGCTCATGATGATGTGGACGTCCTAGCGGCGCTCGGAACGCAGGACAGTTTGGACGAATCCTCTGCCCGCCCGGGCCACCTGCTTTTCGTAACCGCTGATTCCAAACAGGTAGTGGAGAGCCTGCCGGGCGTGGCTATGGCTACAGATGCTGGAAATCGGGCACCACAGGTGGCAAAGACCGTTTCGGGAGTGGCAATCCTTGGGATCGTCGTTGCGGTTCTCATGTGGGGGAGATTTCCGGTCGAATGGGTGGCGTCAGCGGGTGCCTTGGCGATGTTGTTGTTCCGGGTCATTACGCCTCGAGCGGCATTTCGAGCACTGAACTGGAATCTCTTGGGCGTGCTTGCTGGCGCGGTGGGGCTGGGGGCCATCGTCACGTCTAGTGGGCTCGCCGATGCGATTGCGGATTGGGTGGCGAGGACGTCGGGGGATTCGCTTGCGACCCTGGTGGTGCTCGTAGCCGTTGTCGCGGTGGCGCTAGCCGCCGTCGTGACAACGGCTGCTGCGGTCAGCATCCTCGTCCCGATCATTCTCGCCGTGAGTGCGGGTTTGGCCGTTCAGCCAGAACCACTTTTGGCGCTCCTTGCGGTGGCTGCGTGTCTATCTTTCGTAAATCCCTTTTCGAATCAAAGCTTCATGTTGGTCATGGGCCCCGGGGATTACAACTTCCGGGACTACGTTCGCGTTGGAACGCCGGCCGTACTGGTCACGTTGACGACAGCCACGATTTCCTGTTGGCTTTGGCTAGCATGGATGCAATAAGCAAATCATTAAGGGAGGAAGACATGGGAATTGTTCGACGAGCTGCAACCGCTGCTGCTGTTTCCGGGGCAGCCACCCGGGCGCATAACAGAAACAGGACCAGCCAACCAGCACCGGCGGCACCAGCGCCCGCTGCACCTGCTGGTGATGGCACCGCGGCAAAACTTCAAGAGCTGGCTGAATTGCACGCCAAGGGAGTCCTCAGCGACGAAGAATTTGCTGCCGCCAAGGCGAAAGCACTTGGGATCTGATTCCGTTAACGACGTTCGATCACCGGAGTTCCGCTTGGAGCATCGGTGGTCGAACGTCGCGGGTTTATCGGAAATTGGGACGCAAGACCAATGAGAACAATCGCTGCTACCGGTACCCCAACCAACATGAGGGCCCCGAGCAATCCGGGATCTAAGGACTCGAACATTGCTGCATCCATACTTTTCCGCTCCGACTTGTTATCCGCATTGAGCATTGCAGTGAGAATCAACGTGCACAATGCTGAGAGCGGGACAATTCATGCGGATTTGTCTCACTTGCCGCGACCAGTAGAGCTCAAAGGCTCATGAATGTTCGTGAGAGCGAGTCGCGCGAGGTCCTGTGACACATTTCTAGCGAAATTGTCGCGTTACAACATCTGGCAAGCGGTGTTTGCTGTCCAAATGAGGATTAGTTCACTACATCGCAGATTGGCTGTCAGCTCGTGTCTTGCGCTGGCAGTGGGTCTGTTGGCGGCCTGCGGGAACTCAACCGCTACGTCCGACTGGAACTCTGGGTCTGCGGTCCTCGGCGATCTCGAGGCTGCTGGCATCGCATGCCCGTGGCAGGGGACAAGCGACTAAGTAGCAACTGCCGCTGGCGCGACGAGCGAAGCATTTATTGTGCAATGTGGCGACTACAGCGTCACCGTTGTCGATTCCGTTGCAGAGGAAATTGACGTGGCGCAAGAGATGGCTTCCTGCCAGGACCTTTCAGCTAGCGTTGCGCAATCACCACAAGCGCAGACACTTGTGGTCACGGGGGACAACTACTTGGCGCAACCGTTGGGCACCGAATGGCCAGCCACCCCAGCACCGCAGGACATCGCGAAGGCTTTCGACGGAGAAGTATTCGCGGCAATTGATTTGTACGGGCAGGTGTGCCCCAATGCGGTGATCCTCGATGGTGCGGACGATTCTGATAGTTGGCGAAAGACGATGCGTCGCGTGGCTATGACGGGCGGTGCGGTGGCCGTGTATCTGAATCGTGATGTTTCCGACGCAGAGACCGATGGGCAAGGTGAGGCCACATCGGATGAAACATAGCGAGAGGTCGATGGCGACAAGAGTGACGACCAGTCTTCAGATCTCGAGGAGACGCCTGACTCACCTGAGCCGAGTGAGTCTGCAGATATCGACTCACGTGGCTGGCTCCAGGAACGCCTGGACGGAATCCGCGAATGGCTTTCGAGTCTTGGACAAAGTGTCGACTCGTCTCCGTCGGGTACCTGATCAAATACAAGAAAGTAGGGATAAGAGTTATGACAGACGGCGATGAAGCACCCGGCTCACCCGAGTCAGTGGAGACAGCACCCGATCCAATCGGGCCGAACACCAGTCAAGACTCGATGGCGAGTTCGGGTAAAGGCTGGATAATCGGTTTGCTCGTCGCAATCTTGATTGTTGTCGTCGGATTGTTTTTGGTCGTGGCCAACTCAGATGGTGAAGGCTCAGACATAAATGATCAGGTGGAAATGTCCGACGTTGCGGAAGATGAAGCCGAAGACCCTCCCCCGGATGAGGTGCAGGATGGTGAGAAGAGCAAGGAGAATTCATCGGCCGAAGTTTCTACCGAGGCAGAAGATTCTGCAGAAACCGAAGAAGTGGTGAGTGACGCGGGAACATGGTTCCAGGACCTCCTTGACTCCATCGCCGGTTGGTTGTCGGGACTTTTCGAATCGGCCAATTCAAATTCCGAGGGTTCTGATTCGGAAACACAAGAGTGAGGTAGACGCATGACGACTGTTCGACCAGTGGCCCTACAGCTCGGGGCTGCACTCGCTGCAGCGGCCCTTCTGATGGTGTGCGCACCGACGTCCGCGGTTGCCTCCGCGGACTATCCGCAGGTCGGTGAACAGGCAGGTTCGGAAGAATTCGTGGACACGTCTACCCGCTATCGCTCATGCAAGAAGTTGCGCGTGTACTACCCGCGAGGCGTAGCGAAGTCCACTGCGGCGAAGGAACGTGCCATCGCCAATGGATACGGCCCGGCTCAAGTGAACAAGAAGGTTTTCAAGGTCAACAAGGAACTTGACGACAACAAAAATCGAGTGGTTTGTGAAGTATCCGCTGCTCGGGCACGCAAAGAATTTCGCACTGAATTGCTCGAATTGCAGATGCCTACTGCTGAAGCGGGTGAGTTGGTGGAGGAGGTCGGTTATGAATGGCGTGTCGGAAGCTACGACGGTGTACCCATGGCAGTAACGATGGATTACAACGTCAACCGACTCACGTTTTCGGTGAACGACGGTTATGTGACTGACGCTATGTGGGGGTAATGACCGTTGCAGGCGTCCCACGGCGGGAAACTTCGTGCGACAAAATTCGCCCTTTTGTCTCACGATTCATCTCTAACTCGCGCACGAAACTCGCTAGCATTTCGGGAATCAGTTGATGCCGCTTTGAATGTATAGGAGAACTCCCGCGTGAGTACCGATAGATCAAACCAAAGTTCCGCAGCGGTCGGCTGGACCGTCTTCGCCTCAATCATGCTGATCATGATCGGCGTTTTCCAAGCGATCGCCGGACTCGTTGCAGTTGTTAATAAGAAATTCTACGTTGTTGGGGAAGCGTGGATCTTCCAATTCGACGTCACAACATGGGGTTGGATCCACCTCATCATTGGGGTCGTTGTTGGTCTTGCTGGCTTTTTCTTGCTGACGGGTACTGTTTGGGCACGTCTCGTTGGAATAACGGTTGCATTCATCGCGGCGATCGCGAATTTCGCATGGCTTCCCTGGTACCCGATCTGGTCCATCATTGTCATTACTGTTTGCGTCTTCGTTATTTGGGCACTGTCGGTCCACAGACGCGACATCACTGAGGCCTAGAGAGTTCGCAGATTTGAATCTCTGGAGAGGGAGAAGTTCATGAAAGTTGTTGGAATTGTCGTCGGTGTTGCCGCGGTCGCCGCGGTTGTCGCGATAGCCGTTTACAAGCGTCAAGAAGTTAGCGAATTTGCAAATCACGAGTACGAGCATCTGCAAAAGCAGATCCATGATCTCGACAAGAGAATCCACGCAAGCAGCAAGGAGAGCACTGCTAGTGGAAATGCGGGATAGCAAGGGCACCCCAGGTGCGGCGGCGTCACAAGGAAATAAGCGGGATCTCTTACGTCGCCCCAGCTCGTACGGCGAAAACGAGTACCTATTTCCCTCTTTGAGCCTTGGCGTAGTGGTTTCGGCATAGCCCTTTTGAGTAGTGGGTCCTCTCGCAACCGTTCTCACTACACCCAGTGTGCTTAGGGGTTCTCTTTCGAATGGGAGTAAGACTCTTGCCGCTTTCTTGCTGGATGTAGTGGGGATTGCACAGACCCTTGGCCCGCACCGGGCGACCGCACCCGTCAAAGGAACAAGGCTTTTCGGTACTCACTTGTCGCCTCGCCATCCGCCATCGTCGGTGCTGTTTAGGGAATTGCGACTCGTCGTAGGGCCATATACCTAAGGGTATTCCTCCTGGAATCGAGTAAGGAGAGTCACGGAGGAATGGTTCTGGAATTACCTGGCCTGCGGTTTAGGTCCCCGGCGCACCGTGCTCGAGTAGCGCCACCGCGATCAAATCACGGGGTACTAACACCCCATTTCGGCCCCCGAAGCGGGCAAAAGTGGACCGTCGTAGGCGCTCATGTGCTCGAATTCCAGCATGATCACCAATCGCGCAGTTGCACTGAAACGAACAGTTGCCGGAGGCGTGGCCTCCGCCGTGTGCGTCAGCCTCGTTGGTTTGCCAACAGCCGTTGCGGGGCCCTCCTTCGTCATCTGTTGGCCCGAGAGCCTTCAACGCTGAAAACGTTTGTCGTGACGTACAGTCAGTGCCATGGTCGCGTACTCTCGCCGATTGCCTCTGCGGCTCTCGTTCTAGCTGTCGCTGCATTTGGGCTTGCATCCCCCGCGTACGCAAGCGGTGTGAGCCCTTACTAGGCAAAGATTCAGGGTTTGACAACGCTACAGAGTGTGGCCCCGGCAGGATTCGAACCTGCGACGCACGGTTTAGGAAACCTCACACCCCTAGAGGACGAAGAAGAAGATACTGCAGAGCCTTGAGGAAATTGAGGCATAGACAGATACCGAGAAGCAGCCTGTGGCAGGAGCGTTTGCCACGAATTTGCCACGGACTTGACCCGGGTATTGCTTGCGGCGCGCGACCACTCATTTACGTTGTCGACCCGAGAATTCGAGTTCTATTCGCAGGGTATTACGGCCTACTTCATTGGCCCATAGCGGCATCCACCTGAGGGGCAACGCTGGGTTCATTACGTCATACACCACATTGATTGAAAATCGTGGAACAGTTTTACCCAATTTGTCTCAACGGGCTTCGCGCGGTTGGTGTAGTGCTCAATGCTTGGTTATCATCACAATTACTTTAGATGGGAATGGGGTGCCTTCATTCATGGGCGGCAAATACAACACTGAAATTCCAATGGATCTCCTTACCGACAACAACCTGTCAATTGACGGGGGAACCGTTGAGTTCTCTGACGGGATGCCTATGCCAGCGACGGTCGCCGCGTCCTATGGAGAGGTTGATTTCCACCGCGCTGTCTCGCTTTTCATCAACATGGTGCCGGTCGCGAGCATGGAGGCTATTCGTCTAGGTGTTTCGCAGCAGTTCTCAGGAGGAAAGCCCGAGCAGAACTGGATGATCTTCGACAAACTCATGGACTCCAATAGCCTCTATCTAACCGGCAACACCGACACGGTGTACGCGTTCTGCGTTTTGGATCTGGAAAAGTCCGGCCCCGTTGTCATTGAGGTACCACCGGGTTGCGGTCCGAGCACGATCAACG
>JABAYF010000003.1 GCA_018609125.1 Candidatus Nanopelagicales bacterium
TGGCGAGGTGAGGTGTTAAGACGGTGGTGGTTCGGCGGGACCTGGTCGGGGGGGTCTCTGGCTTCCGGCGAATGGGTCCAGGCAAATTTGAAGAGCATGTCGCTCTCCTTTTAAAGGCGGCTCAAGTCGGCCGCATGTTCAGACTAACGAGTCATCCGTCCCGAGAATACCCAGCGAATCACAGTCCGTAGCAGGTGAGCCCCCAGCCACAAAGCACACTCGCTGTCTCACGGATCGACACCAACAGTGAGGGGCCCGGCCACATGGCCGGGCCCCTCACTGTCACTTTTTGGGCCAATGCGTGTCACTTTCCGGGCCAGTTGGCTGTCACTTCCGCGCCAGGAACGTGTCACTCGACATTAGCTACAGCCGCTGGTGGCTCCGCAACCCTCGCAGACGTAGCACGAACCCGCCGGGCGCATCTTGGTGCCACACGTCATACACAGTGGTGAGTCACTGGCCATCCCGGTGAGTGCCTCGAACAGTTCGGTGGAGGAATGCACCTCCATGGGGGCGGTGCGCTGGGCCACGGCCTGGATCGCTTCGGCCACGGCCGCGTCCAGTACCGCCTCATCGACGACACCATCAACGGGTGCGTCGACCTCGCCGCCATACTGACCGGCCACCGTTGCTTCGCGCTCTTCAGCGGTGAAAATGCCAAGGCCGGCACGTGTTTCGTAGGGCAGGTAGTCCAGGGCGAGGCGACGGAAGATGTAATCCATCATCGACTGGCTCATGCGGATATCAGGATCGTCGGTGAGGCCGGCTGGCTCGAACTTCATATTGACGAACTTCGACACGAAGGCCTCAAGCGGCACGCCGTACTGCAGCGCAATGGAAATGGCGATGCTGAAGGCATCCATCACACCGGCCAGGGTGGAACCCTGCTTACCCAGCTTCAAAAACACCTCACCCAGACCATCATCGGGATAGGAACCCGCGGTCATGTATCCCTCTGCCCCAGCCACGGAGAACGATGTGGTGGTGCTGGGACGTGTCTTGGGTAGGCGCCGGCGAACTGGACGCGCCTCGGCAGCCACCGCTACCGGTGACTCAGCTTTCTTCGCCTTGGCATCAGATAGGGGCTGACCCACCTTGCAGTTATCGCGATAGATAGCCAGGGCTTTCAAACCCAACTTCCAGCCCTGGAAGTAAATATCGTCCACCTCTTCCACGGTGGCGTCCTCGGGCATATTGACCGTCTTGGAGATTGCACCAGAAAGGAACGGCTGGGCAGCAGCCATCATGCGCACGTGGCCCATCGGGGTGATGGCCCGCTGGCCCATGGCGGTGTCGAACACCGCGTAGTGCTCCGGCTTCAGGCCGGGAGCATCAATGACGTGGCCATTTTCGGCGATGAACTCCACGATCGCCTCGGTTGTCTCATCGGCATAGCCAAGGCGAGACAGCGCTAGCGGAATGGTTTGGTTCACGATCTGCATCGAACCGCCACCGACCAGTTTCTTGAACTTCACCAGCGAAAAGTCCGGCTCGATACCGGTGGTGTCGCAGTCCATCATGAAGCCGATGGTGCCGGTGGGTGCCAGAACCGAAGCCTGAGCATTACGCCAACCATTGATCTCACCCACCCGCAAGCATTCCGCCCACTCGGTGACGGCCAACTTCAACACATCAGCGTCCAAGGAGGTGACCCCGCGGACCGAATCGGTGGCGGCGGCATGCTTGCGCATTACCCGCTTGTGCGGCTCGGAGTTGCGCGCGTAGCCGGCGTAGGGACCCACGACCCCGGCCATCTCAGCGGACCGCCGGTAGGAGGTGGCGGTCATCAACGAGGTGATCGACCCGGCAAGCGCACGGCCACCATCAGAGTCATAGGGCAAACCGACCGCCATCAACAAGGCGCCAAGGTTGGCATAACCAATACCCAACTGGCGGTAATCGCGGGTAGTGACCCCGATGGCCTCGGTCGGGAAGTCGGCGAAGCAGATAGAAATATCCATCGCGGTGATGACCAATTCAACTGCGCGACGGAATGTATCAGCGTCGAAAGTGCCCTTGTCGGTGAGGAACTTCATGAGGTTCAGCGAAGCAAGGTTGCACGAAGAGTTATCGAGGCTCATGTATTCCGAGCACGGGTTTGACGCATTAATGCGCCCGGTTTCCGGTGTGGTGTGCCAGTCGTTGATGGTGTCGTCGTATTGAATACCCGGGTCAGCACATGCCCAGGCAGCCTCGGTCATCTTGCGGAAAAGCCCACGGGCATCAACACTTTCAATGACCTCACCGGTCTTCCGGCCCGTCAAACCGAAGGGCTCACCATTTTCCACCGCCGACATGAATAAATCAGAGACACGAACGGAGTTATTTGCATTTTGGTACTGCACGCTAACGATGTCGGAACCGCCAAGATCCATGTCGAAGCCGGCGTCGCGCAGTACGCGAATCTTTTCCTCCTCGCGCACCTTGGTTTCGATGAACTCCTCGATATCGGGGTGATCCACATCGAGCACGACCATTTTTGCGGCACGCCGCGTAGCGCCACCAGACTTGATGGTCCCCGCCGACGCATCAGCACCACGCATGAAAGACACCGGGCCAGAGGCGGTACCACCTGAGGACAGCAATTCCTTCGATGAACGGATTCGAGACAGGTTCAAGCCCGCACCGGAGCCGCCCTTAAAGATGCGGCCTTCCTCGCTGTACCAGTTCAAGATGGAATCCATGGTGTCGTCCACACTCAAGATGAAACATGCGCTGACCTGCTGCGGTGATGTGGTACCCACGTTGAACCACACCGGGGAGTTAAAGCTAAAGACCTGGTGCAGCAACATCCAGGTGAGTTCATGTTCAAAGATTTCGGCATCTTCTGGCGTTGCGAAGTAGCCGTACTCCCGGCCCGCCTTGGTGTAGGTGAGCACCACGCGATCAATTAACTGCCGCAGGGACACTTCACGCTGCTCGGTACCCACAGCGCCACGGAAATACTTTGTGGTCACGATCGTGGATGCGTTAAGGCTCCACTCCTCGGGAAATTCCACCCCACGCTGCTCGAACACCACCGCACCTGTTTTCCAATTCGACTGAATCACATCGCGGTGTTCCCAGGTGACCTGGTCATAGGGATGTTCACCGGGTGTGGTGAATAAACGCTGCATGGTCAGCCCCGGGCCGCCCTGCTGTGTGCCCGATGTCTGGTTGGTGGTTTCGGTCATGGTTCGTCTTCCTCCGTGAGTGGTGGTGCCTACTGGAATGGTGGCGAAGTAGCGGGGGACGTACTAGGGGCTTGGGTTGAGCTGATGGTCACGCAGTGCACTGATCTCGGTCTCAAAATCATCCAGGCAATTGAAGTCTCGGTATACCGAAGCGAAGCGCAGGTAGGCGACCTCGTCGAGGACCCGTAGTGGCCCGAGAATGGCCCGGCCCACTTCATGGGCGGGCACCTCTGCTGAACCGGTGGCCCGCAGTGCGCCCTCCACGCTTTGCGCGAGTAGAGCAAGATCGTCGTCGCTGACCGGGCGACCCTGACACGCTTTGCGCACCCCACTGATCACCTTGTCGCGGCGAAAAGATTCTGAAGCGCCCGAACGTTTCAAAACGCTGAGCAGGGCGGTCTCTTGGGTGGTGAAGCGCCGATCGCAACCGGGGCAGTGCCGCCGACGCCGAATGGCTGCGCCATCGTCGGTCGTGCGTGAATCAAGCACTCGAGAGTCGCTGCCACGGCAAAACGGACACCGCATCTTGACCTCCTCGCGCGCATTCTGGGGACAAACCTGGGTACAGGCTGGGGAAACACTGTGCACCAGCAACCACTACCTGTGGATGAATACCCGGGGTGTGACTACTAGATGTGGGGACAGTAGCGGTTGATTACACCCGACGCAACAACCTCGCGCACCGGCGACGTGCTGGCGTGTCGGAACTATCGCAGCGCGACTGCGCTTGCCGCGGGGACCCACACCTGCTGACCGGTAACCAGACCTGCCGAAGTGAGCCCATTGACCTGGCGGATCTGCGCGAGCAGCGGCCGTGGATCGTCGGTGGGATTGGCCGCCGATGCCATCTGCCACAACGTGTCCCCTGGCAACGCGGTGACCGCACTCCACCCCTCGGGCGGACCCACCGGCGCAGCATCAGCCCGCATAGCCCCGATGGCGGCAACCAGCAGGCTGAGTACGAGGACGGAGACCACTATGACGACGCGGCCGCGCTGAGTGAGGCGGAGTCGAGCGGGTCTGTTCATTGTTGCTGTGGTTGCCGTCGTGGGCATCGTTGTCGTCGTGGTCATCGTCGTCGTGGTCATCGCGTGTCTCCCTGGCCGGTTGTGCAGGTAGTGAATCGTACCTGTGTTCGATCGAACATACGTTTGATCATCGTCGTGTGCACGTCGACACGCCGCGCCCGATCGAACATATGTTTGGTTTTTTGCAGGGATCCGGATAACGTCAGCTGCCATGGCAACACGGTGGCGTAGGGGTCTGACACTTGACTCCGGCCCGCCGGGTAGCCCAGCCGCACTACCGCCCTACTAGACACTCGGAGGACCCATGGCCCGCTCGGTCACCCCGCTGCCCAAGCCTGATGATTCAACTCTCACCGCACGCCAACGTGCCGTGCTCGATGTCATTCGGGAGTCCATCGCAACCCGCGGCTACCCGCCCAGCGTCCGCGAAATTGGTGAAGCGGTCGGTCTTACCTCACCATCGAGCGTTTCCCATCAACTGCGCACCTTGTCTGACCGGGGTTTCCTGCGCCGCGATGCCCACCGCCCCCGCGCGCTTGTCGTCGCCGATCCAGCCGACACGGCCCCCGCGGACACCGATGTGAACTACTCCCCCACCGCGGCCTACGTTCCTGTCCTTGGCCAAGTTGCCGCCGGGGCACCGATTACTGCAGACCAAGCCGTAGAGGCCGTGTTCCCGCTGCCACGCGAAATTGTGGGCGAAGGCGAACTTTTCCTACTGCGAGTGAAGGGTGAGTCCATGATTGATGCGGCCATCTGCGACGGCGATTGGGTCGTGATCCGACAGCAGCACACCGCCGATAACGGCGATATCGTTGCGGCCATGCTCGATGGCGAAGCAACCGTGAAGGTGTTGCAGCGCAATGACGATCACGTGTGGCTGCTGCCGCGAAACTCCGCGTTCGCACCGATCAATGGCGACGACTCCACCATCCTCGGCCGGGTCGTTACGGTGCTTCGTCGGCTTTGACCGACTCTGGCCGCAATCGGGTGAGGGCGGCCTGGGCCACTGCAGGATCATCGGTTAACCACAGCGGTGGAAGTGCCGCGCGTAGTTGACGGCCATAGCCCTTGGTGAGCATGCGTGAATCAAGGACAGCCACCACTCCACGGTCCTGTGGGCCGCGAATCAGCCGGCCCACCCCCTGGGCCAGCAAAACCGCCGCTCGGGGCAGCGCAACTTGGGCAAAACCACTGCCACCGTTGGCGTCTGCAGTTTCCATGCGTGCGGCAAGTACTGGATCATCCGGTGGGGCAAAGGGAATGCGGTCAATAATGACCAACCGGCAAGCATCACCGGGTACATCCACCCCCTGCCACAAACTCACGGTACCGGCAAGCACGGAACCGGGTTGGGCGCGAAACTGTTCGACCAGCCCCGCAACGGCGTCCCCGCGGCCCTGTACCAGGAGTGGAAATGCACCACCCAGACGGACCCGAAAATACTCTGCGGCCCGTTCTAACGCGCGCCAGGACGAGAACAGCGCGAGTGCACTGCCAGCGGAGGCCTCAATGAGTTCAGCCATATGATCCAGCACTTCATCGGCAATGAGATCTCGCCCCGGTGCGGCGAGGTGCGCGGCCACGTAGACGATGCCCTGCTTTGCGTAGTCAAAGGGTGAATCGATATCTAGGCCGGTCCACGAATCCGCGGGTAAACCCCAGGCCCCAGCAATGTGGCCAAAGGGTTCGCTGTGTCGCCCACCGGGTGCGGACAGGGTGGCACTGGTGGCAATGACCGTGGTCTCCTGGACGCTGCGCTGCATCACCTGTGCAATCGACAGTGGTGCAATCCGCAACCGCAGCGGGCGCTGGTCCCACCACAGCACATCGTCGGATCCGGCACCCAGGATCCGATCGCACACGTCGATGAGTTCCTCCAGCGATCCGCGCAACCGTTGGCTCACGGCCTGGTCGGTGACCGGCGCCGACTCTTTAGCGCCGGAAACCACCGCGGTAAGGGA
This sequence comes from Candidatus Nanopelagicales bacterium, assembly GCA_018609125.1. Classification (GTDB taxonomy): domain Bacteria; phylum Actinomycetota; class Actinomycetes; order S36-B12; family S36-B12; genus M55B157. The sequence goes on from JABAYF010000003.1 coordinate 6,166, forward strand.
GCCACCCAGCGCCGAGCGCAGACCTACGATGGCGGACTGCACCGACTCGGGCACCTGCACCCATCGCTGCGCGCCACCCATCGCCGAGATTTGGGTGAGTGCCTCGTTGAGCGCCCCAGCGGCCAGCGCGAGGTTTTGTCCGGCGCGTCCGTCGCCCTGCTTGGACACCGCACTCACGAGAGCTTCAGCGGCCCCCGGAGCAAGGTCGGCCGTTGCCGCCGAGGTGGCTCGATCTACCCACTCGTGTGCTTCGTCGATAATCACTGCATCGTGCTCGGGGAGGACGGGCTTGCGGTCGATCCACTCAATGGCGAGCATCGCGTGGTTGGTGACCACCACATCAGCGGCACGAGCACGGTCGCGAGCGAGTTCGGCGAAGCACTCATCTCCCTCCGGACAGCGCTGGCGACCCACACACTCTCGACTGGTAACCGAAACCGACCGCCATACACGCCCATCCACCGGCTCTGGAAGGTCGTCGCGATCACCCGTGATGGTCTCTTCCGACCAGGCACGCACCTGTTGAAATTGCGAACTTAGCCATCCGGTACCGCCGGGCTCGGTAAACAGTTCCGGTGCAGCTGCACCGGGGTCAGGCTGTTCGGTTAAGCGCAGGCGACACAGATAGTGGTGACGGCCCTTGAGCACAGCCGCAGACGGCTCCGTGCGCATCAAGGGCGCGAGTCCGGCGATCACGCGTGGAATATCGTGTTCGATCAGTTGTCTTTGCAATGCAAGCGTTGCAGTGGCAATGACAACCGGCTGCGCCTCGTCGCCGTCGGCGTGCAAGAACGCGGGTACCAGGTAGGCCAAGGATTTCCCTGTTCCCGTACCGGCTTGCACGATGAGGTGCTCGTGAGTGTTTATCGCCGCCGTGATCGCTTCGGCCATTACCAGTTGACCCGCCCGTGGTCGCCCACCTACTTGTTCGGCCGCTGCAATTAGTGCCGCCGACACATCGTCGGTGGTCACGTGGTTGATGCGGTACGCAGTGCGTGGGCAAGGTCTGGCTCGACCATGGCGTGCAGTTGGGTGCCGTGTTCATCATGGGTTTCGCTGAGCACATCGCCGTCGCGGTGTGCCCGCGCGAGGAGGTCGCCGCGGGTAAAGGGAACGCGAACATCAACCTCTTCGGTCGATCGTGGCAATGCCTGCTCGATCGCGGCCAAAAGCCCGTCGATGCCAGCTCCGGTAGCAGCTGAGACGACGACGGCGTCGGGTTCACGTGCCCGTAGCACCGTGAGCGCTACGTCGTCGATCAGATCAGTCTTGTTCAGAACCACCACTTCACAAACATCACCGGCCCCGATCTCGCTGAGTACAGCACGAACGGCGCTCATCTGCCCCGCCACGTCGTCGTCACTGGCATCGACCACGTGAACGATCACATCACCTTCGATCACCTCGGCCAAGGTGGATCGGAATGCCTCCACCAAGTGATGGGGTAGGTGACGCACGAAACCCACCGTGTCGGCGAGGGTGTAGTCCCGCCCACCGGGTGTCCTCGTTCTGCGAACGGTGGGATCAAGCGTGGCGAACAGAGCGTCGTCGACAAGGACGCCAGCACCGGTGATGGCGTTGAGGAGGCTGGACTTCCCGGCGTTGGTGTACCCGGCCAGGGCCACCGCTGGCACACCGGCGCGACGCCGACCGCTGCGCTGGGTTTTACCGATGCGGTCGAAATTGGCCAGGTCACGACGCAACCGGGTCATCTGGGAGCGGATGCGTCGACGATCCGTTTCGATCTTTGTTTCACCGGGACCGCGGGTACCCACGCCACCGGTAGCGCCACCGGCTCGGCCACCGGCCTGGCGGCTCAGTGACTCACCCCAACCGCGAAGGCGGGGTAGGAGATACTGCATCTGCGCCAGAGCCACCTGGGCTTTACCCGCCCGGCTGCGGGCGTGCTGGGCGAAGATGTCAAGGATCAGCCAGGTGCGGTCAACGACCTTGACCTTGACGACCTCTTCTAAGTTTCGCAACTGCCCCGGGGTGAGTTCTCCATCGCAAATCACTGTGTCGGCGTCGGTTTGGGCCACAATACGAGATAGTTCCTGGGCCTTGCCCGAACCGATATAGGTGGACGGGTCGGGTCGATCTCGGCGCTGAATGAGTCCCTCCAACACTACTGCCCCGGCCGTTTCGGCCAGTCGTGCAAGCTCGTGCAAGCTGCGTTCGGCGCTGGCTACGGTGCCTTGAGTCCAGACACCAACCAGGACCACCTGTTCCAGGCGAATCTGGCGATTCTCGACCTCGGTAACGTCTTGTAACTCAGTGGAAAGTCCGCCCACTCGGCGCAGCGCTTGGCGTTCGGCAAGATCAAAATCACCGGTGGTGGGATCGGTCACTGCTGCGACCACCAGATCGGATCAACGTGCCCTTCGGCCACCAATACCGCCGGCCCCGTGAGCGTCAATTCACCATCACTCGATTCATGCACCCACACCGTGCCACCGGGAACGTCGACCCGCACCGGACCGACTTCATGCTCACGCCGTGATGCGGAAGTGTCCAGCATGCGCGGTAGAGCCCAGGCCACCGCGCAGGCGCCCGTTCCACACGAGAGAGTTTCTCCTACGCCGCGTTCGATAATGCGAATCGATACGTGCCCGGGGGCAATAGATTGCACGAATTCAACGTTGACGCCCTCGGGAAAGATGGTGGGGTCAACCAACGGCGCACCGGAAACCTCATCGAGTTCGTCTAGTTCGGTAACCATGACCACCGCGTGCGGGTTTGGCGCCCACACCGCCATACCCGACCAACTTCGTTCGCCAAAGGTAACGTCCGTTGGCGCCTGAATTCCCCGATCGCTCGCCCGACCCATGGTGATCGAGACATCACCGTCGCCGGGGCAGTTCGCCCAGATCAGACCACTGCGGGTATCGAAACTGAACTCACCGGCCGAGTGGTAGGACTTATCGACGAGGTAGCGGGCAAACACACGGGCCCCATTGCCGCACATTTCTGCGACGGAACCATCGGCATTGCGGTAATCCATGAAATAGCCGTGATCGACCGAGCGAACCACGCGCAGAACACCATCGCCACCGATGCCGCGGTGCCGGTCGCACAGGGCCTGAATAAGGCGGGGGTGAAGATCAAGATCGTCATTGAGATCGGGGATGACAATGAAGTCATTTCCCGTGCCGTGACCCTTGGCAAATTCAATACCTGTCATCACTGGGAAGTCTAATGCCTTCACCGACATACCTTCACTTCATCGTCCCACCGCTGCCGCAGATAGCCTGGTCATACGCAGCGTGTGCAGCTGCGTGTACCTGCTCCCAGTCACAACCGGGTGGTACAGCCGCATGTGCCTGCACAGCTGCCATGCGCACATTATCGCTGGCCAAGGCCACGATGGCTTCGGTGATGCCAAGGTCGTCGTTTGCCAAGATCCCATCCAACCCGTCCGTGAGAAACTCCCCCGCACCCGTCTGACTACGAACGATCACCGGCACTCCACTTGCCCGCGCCTCGAGAGCAGCGATACCGAAAGATTCACGTACCGACGCTTGAACGAAAAGGTCGCTGTGAGCGAACTCCCGTTGAATGCCCCTGCGATCTAGGCGACCCGTGAGACGAATCGATTCGCCCATTCCATGGTGGTCAATGCGGCGTTGCACGATGGCACGAGCCGGCCCGTCTCCGATGATGTGGGTAACCACATCCTTCGTTGGCGACAATCTTGCAGTAGCAGCCACAATCGCATCAATCAGGGGAACAGCACGCTTGCGCGGCGCCAACCGAAGGACAGAGACCAGTTGCAACACATCAGGATCTGGCTGCCACTCGCGCAACGGCCAAAGCGACGCGTCAATACCGTTGGGGATAACGCCGACGGGCACACGAAGTTGTCGGTGCACTATTTCAGCCGCAACTGAACTCACGGCCGTCACCACCGTGTGATCGTCACGCCATGGCAGCGCGGATACGAGGAGGCGGTGACCAGGCTGGGCAAGGGGACCCCAGATGCTGTGCACGGTGACAACTCGGGGCACCTTGGCTTGCGCCGTGGCACGAAGGGCACTCCACGCAAAGGGGGACACAACTCCGGTGTGCACGTGAACAACATCGGGTTGCCATGAGCGAAGAAGTTGACCGGTTCGGCGACCGGCCCGTGGGTGAACCGGTAGGTCGCCTGGGACGTGTGCGGCTACCCGAAAGACGGTCACCGCACCGTCGCTATCCCGGCCCGACCGAACGGTGCCCGCACCTGGAGTCGCCGTAATGACACATACGTCGTGACCGGCTGCCGACTGCGAGCGGGCAAGCGCGCCCACCTGAGTTTCGATGCCGCCGGTTCGCGGCGCGTAACAGTCAGAAACATGGGCGATGCGCACAGCGGTTTACGCTACGCGACACTTGAACCTGTGACCACGCTGGCATTCGTTCATGCCCACCCCGATGATGAGGCACTCCTCACCGCCGGCACCATGGCCCGCGCGGCGGCGCTCGGACATCGGGTGGTGTTGATCACCGCCACTGACGGTGCTGCCGGACTGACCAGCCAGGAGTTCGCTGTCGACCTCGTAGAGCATCGCCAAAAGGAACTGCTCCGGTCGGCCGAGGTCTTACACACCGCAGCGGTGCACACCCTCGGATATCGCGACTCGGGTTTGACAGGTGCTGCCCCCGGAGGTTTCGCACAACTACCGGTCGCCGACGCAGCCGACTCCATTCGCACTATCGCAGAATCGGAGGCAGTTGATGTACTCATCGGGTATGACCCCGCCGGTGGCTATGGCCATCCCGACCACCTGCAGGTGCACGCCGCTACCCGGGCGGCCCACGCACTCTTGGACCCGACCGTTCGCCTCTTTGAGGCAACCCTCCCGCGCGAACCCATCGCCCGCGTGGCTGCGGGTGCTGCCGCGTTGCGACTGACCCCAGCCACCTTCGATCCGAAAGAGTTTGCCCGCGCCTGGACCCCACGCAACCACATCACGCACCGGGTCAACGTGCGCGGTTACCTACACCAAAAGCGAGAAAGCATGCGCTCCCATGCCAGCCAAAGGGTGGCCGATGACAGCGTGCGCACCCTGGCAATGCTCGCCCGACTACCAGCGCCCGTGTTCGCCGCGCTGCTGGGCACCGAATACTACGTAGCGGTGTCCTGAACGACCTGTTCAGCGAGTTTCATCGCGTCTTCGTCACCGTCGAGCCAGGTGATGCGCCGATCCTGACGGAAGCGGCGCTGCTGTCGCCGAGCGAACCGTTGTGTTGCCACCACGGTGGCCTCCATCGCCTGCTCCTGCGTGCTGCGACCCGCTAGGTGATCTGTGATCTGGGAATAGCCCAGTGCTCTTTCAGCCGTACGGCCAAAACCCGATTCGCTTAACGCCGCGACTTCCCCGAGCCAACCGGCCGCCCACATCTGTTCTACCCGGTTGCGAATTCTGCTGTCCAATACGGCTCGATCAACGTCGATTCCGTACCAGCGCGTGGGACACCACGAGGTGGGCTGGGGCAGACTACTGGTGAACCCTCCCTGCAACTCAACGACTTCTAGAGCTCGTACGATGCGTCGACCGTTAGAGGGCAGTATGCTCTGTGCTGCAGTTGGATCGAGCCTGGTGAGCTCAATATGCAGCGCAACGGCGCCTTCACTAGCAAGACGTTGCTCCCAGCGAGCCCGCACGATCGGATCGGTGGGTGGGAACTGAAAATCATCAACAATCGCTTGAACGTAGAGCCACGATCCGCCCACAACAACAGGTGTGGCGCCAGCAGCCACGACACTGGCCAAGGCGCGGCGCGCCTCATCACGAAACTCGACCACGCTCACCTCGTGCGTTGGCTCCCACACATCAATAACGTGGTGGCAAATACGCTCTTGATCCGCCCGCGTTGGTTTGGCCGTGCCGATGTCCATACCGCGATAGCCCTGCATCGAATCCGCGTTAATGATCTCCCCGGACGCCAGGGCGCACACCTGCATGGCGACGGCTGACTTACCGGCCGCGGTGGGTCCCACCAGGGCGATGGCTGGCTTGTTAGCCGACAACGGGCTGCCAGTCAGCCACGGCATAGAGCACGCCGTAGGGATCATCGAGGTGACGCACTTCACCGTGCCAGTTCCGCCCCGACCCACTCACAATTTCAGCCGCCAGTGCCCAGGCACCCAACCCCTGGCTACCAAATGCGGCAGCGTCACGGTTGCGGTCGGCGTGGGTGAACCAATCGGTGTTCACCGACGTAAGCGCATCGGTGAGTTCCGCATCGTGTTCAATCGCGCCCAGCACCTCAGACCCGGGCGCCTTGGGCCCACGACAGCAGGACCCATCGGCGACAACCAGCAGACCAATCTGCCCGTGGCGGTTCAGGGCTTCGTTGAGTTCCCTTGTCCCCGGCGCTGTGTCGGTGCCGAACCCCTGAGTCGGACAGATGAAGTAGGAACGCCGATGGCTGCTGTGTACTGAGTTCAGCAGCCACGCGGCCACCATGATCGGTACCGGCACTTGTCTCGAATCGGTCGTGGGCGTTGCATTGGGTGCCAGGCCCTCCACTCCGACATAACCCACCGGTGCCCACGTACCCCAGCCTTGCGCGGGGCTCGATGAAATGTGGGTCGCTGCCGGGGTTCCTGCCAGCACCACCACTTCGTCGCACGCTTCATTGAGTTCGCGGGTCACATTCAGCGCAGCGGCACGTAACCCGGATAGTTCTTCGGCAGCACCGGCAGCGATGGCGGGCACTAACAGCGCCGTCGCGGGCACCGACGCAACCATGCGCAGGGTCATGGCAGCGTGGGCATCGCCAAGAACACCCCGGGTGCAGTATCTGCCTTTTTGGTAACGCCCAGTGACCATGCGTCACCGGCCCTGGTGGGGATCACGCCGATGACTTCGTCAGCTACCAGATGGTGGGGCGCGGCGTGGGTGACCTTGGCGCGCACAAAGTCACCGGGGCGGGCATCAGCGTGGTGAGCAACATGGACGAGTCGATTGTCTTTGGCACGACCAGATAGTCGTTCGGTAGCAGCATCTTTACGACCCTCAACCTGGCTCAGCAGCACCTCAACCTCGGTTCCCAGAAGGGTGGTGTTGATCTGCCAAGCGATGTCCTTCACGACCTCGGCTAACCGTTCGTAACGCTCCTGTACAACACTTTTTGGGATCTGATCATCCATGGTGGCCGCCGGCGTACCCGGCCGCGGTGAATACTGGAAGGTGTAGGCACCGGCAAACCGGGCCTGCTCCACCACGTGAAGGGTGTCGAGGAAGTCCTGTTCGGTTTCGCCGGGAAAACCAACAATGATGTCGGTGGTAATCGCAGCGTGGGGAATCACCTCGCGGACCCGATCAATGATGCCCAGATAGCGCTGCTGGCGGTAGGACCGACGCATCCGCTGCAGCACCGAGTCCGAGCCAGACTGCAGCGGCATATGCAACTGGGGCATCACATTGTGTGTCTGCGCCATCGCTTCGATCACATCATCGGTGAAGTCCCGCGGGTGCGGACTGGTGAAACGCACCCTTTCCAGGCCGGAAATATCGCCGCATGCGCGCAGCAGGTCGGCGAATGCTCCACGATCGCCAACCTCCACCCCGTAGGCGTTGACGTTTTGACCTAGCAGCGTCACTTCGATCACTCCCTGGTCCACCAGGGCCTTGATTTCGGCAAGGATGTCGCTGGGGCGACGGTCCTTCTCAGTGCCCCGAAGGCTGGGCACAATACAAAAAGTGCAGGTGTTATTACACCCCACACTGATCGACACCCACGCTGAGGAAACTGAGTCTCTCTTCGTGGGCAGCGTGGAAGGGAAAACCTCGAGGCTTTCTAGGATTTCCACCTGGGCCTCCTGCTGAATGCGGGAGCGCTCCAGGAGCACCGGGAGAGAACCAAGGTTGTGCGTACCAAACACCACGTCAACCCACGGTGCTCGCTGCACGACAGTGTCGCGGTCCTTCTGGGCTAGACATCCCCCCACCGCGATCTGCATACCGGGACGGTTGGCTTTGATCGGGGCGAGGTAACCCAGATTGCCATAGAGCCGATTGTCAGCATTTTCCCGAACCGCACAGGTGTTGAACACCACCACATCAGCCTGAGCATCGGCCTGCGCTGCCACGTACCCCGCTGCTTCCAAGACTCCGGTAATACGTTCGGAGTCATGCACGTTCATCTGGCAGCCGTAAGTCCGTACCTCATAACTTCGTGCCGGTGACATGACGAACAACCTAGACCTTGACCTCAAGCAATCGTGGGTCGGAGTCAGGATCCGGACCGTCCACGTCGGAAACAATTTCGTCCTCGCCGTGTTCAACCTTGATGTTAGGCAGGATGCGATTTAGCCAGCCGGGCAGCCACCAGTTTGCCTTACCCAGCATGCTCATCAACGACGGCACCAGGATCAACCGCACGATGAATGCATCGATAATGATCGCGCTGGCCAGAGCTATGCCGAAGAGTTTGATCGTGGAGTCCGGTGAGGGCACGAACGCTAAGAACACGCTGGACATGATGGCCGCGGCAATAGCCACGACGCGCCCTGATCCGGCCAAACCGCGCCGCACAGATGCTCGATTATCTCCGGTGCGACCCCATTCTTCTTGCATGCGACTCACCAGGAACACCTGATAGTCCATCGACAGTCCGAACAAAATAGCGAAGACCATGACCGGCAGGAAGGGAAAAATGGGCCCGGTATTGCTGATACCCAATAGCCCTGACGCCCAACCCCACTGAAATATCGCCACCGTGATTCCCATGGCTGCTGCGAAGGACAGCAGACTGGTGACCGCAGCGGTCAGTGGCACCACGATGGATCGGAACAACACCATCAGGGCGAGGAAGCCCAGGGCAATGACAACGCCGAGGAAAATCGGCAGAGCGTCGGTGAGAACTGTCGTGAAGTCTTGCGTCACCGCTTGGGCCCCACCGATATACACCGCGGCCCCCGTGCTCGCCAGAATGGCCGGATCCGTCACGGTGCGTAGTTGCGTCAACAGGTCGCGGGTGGCCTGATCCTGCGGCGCTGATGCTGGTGTTATGAGTACCGATCCCACTAAACCATCGGGAGAAAAGGCGGCCGGATTGTTCAACACCAGTGGCAGCATCTCCACGGTAGGAACCGTGCCGGCAACGCCGGGGGTGTTGGCCAAGTCGGTGACCGCGGTGGCAAAAGCCTCGGCATCACCGGGCTCTGGCAAGACCACCGCCGCAAAGAACGGGCCATTCGCGCCCGGACCGAAGCCTTCGGCGTTGAGATCATAGGCAATCCGCTGCGGGCTCCCCTCTGCTCGACCACTTTCATCGGCGAAACCCAAACGTAGTGATAGCAACGGGATTGCCAGCACCAAGACGACGCCCAGAGCCACCAGCGTAGGAATGATGGGGCGGCGCTGAAGGAAATGGCCGTAACGGATGAAGTACTTACCCTCTTGGTAAGGCTTGGCCGCCATGCGCTTCTTGCTTGCCCAGGGCAGGCGCAAGGCAAGGGCCTTACTCCCCAGCAGTGACAGCAGCGCCGGGAGTAACCACAGAGCTGAAAGCATGACCGAAAACACCGTCGCCGCAGCAGCCAGAGACAGACCATTGAAGAAACTGATGCCGAGTACGAAGAGTCCTAGTAGAGCAAAAATCACGGTGATACCGGCAAACTGAACAGCGCGACCAGCGGTGTTGACCGCTTCCATCGCGGCCCTCTTGGGATCATGTCCCACCAGCACCGCCTGGCGATATCGATTGAGCACGAACAAGGCGTAGTCGATACCGACACCTAAACCGATCATGGCGGCAAGTGTGGGGGCAAAGGTGGCGACATCCATGAAACGTGCAACCACCAGAACAAGCATCTGGCCCACGGCCAAGCCGAACAGAGCCACCGCAATCGGAATGCCCGCGGCCACGACCGAGCCGAAAGCAATCAGCAAGATAATGATGGCAACAAGAATGCCGATCGCTTCACTTGACGGTGGCGCAGTCGTCGCTAGGTCCAGGATCTGCCCAATCGCCCCCACCTGTAATTCAGGGCTATTGATGGCATCTACGTCGGCCACGAGGGTGCGCAATTCTTCGGTGGGCACATCGGTGCCGTCGCCGGGAAAACTCACGGTGGCGTACGCCACGGCACCGTCGGCACTAATCGGAGACCGCACCGAGATCGCGGACTCGATGGCCGGCTGCAACTGTTCGAGTTCTTCAGGGGTGAGGTTTGCGAACGCAGAATTGTCAGCCGGCGCAGGGCAATCGGTACCGAAGGTGGCACGCGGGCCCGCTGGATTGGCCGGGTCTGCCGGGTAGGGCGATTGCACACACTCCACCGCACTCAGGGTGGAGATCTGTTCTAGAACCGGGGTGACCGTGTCGACGACGGCAGGATCAAGGACGGTGCCCTGCGTTGGGGACCACACGATGCGCACGCTGGCACCGGAGGAGCCACCGGCATTGGGAAGTTGACCGAGATACTCCTGGGCCACCGTGGACTCCGTGTCAGGCAGATCGAAAGAGTCGTTGAGGTTGCCACCGAAACCCAGGCCCACACCAACAGCGATCACCACGGTGACGAACCAACTAATAAGCGCAATAACCGGACGACGAACCGCCCAGCGGGCCATGATTCCCACGATCGAACACTCCCTCAATGCCCGCACGGACATTTCGATTGAAGTACAACAACTTGAGGAATATAGACTATATTAGTTGTGTGACACACGCAAATGACGTCCCGGGTCTTCATCGGGCGTCTCCAGAACCCCGGGAGGAGACTCTCGCCCGGCTAGCCCACTCAATAAATCGTATGCGTCGCATTGTCACTCGTCCCCCCGCTGGTGGAGTGGTGATTAGTGCCCTAGGCCGTCATGTTGACCTAGCAAAGATCGTGGCCTGTGAAGCGGTGTCTGATCTAAGTCTCGTGGCTACCCCGGTGACGGTGTCCGACGTGGCCGCTGCCTTGCGGTTGGATCGCTCAACAGTGAGCCGCCTGATGGGTGAATGCGAAACTGACGGCTTGGTGCACCGGGTACGACTGAATACCGATGCGCGACGTGTGGGGCTAGAACTCACTGCCGATGGCCAGGCGGTGATTGCAGAGTCCATGCATGAACGAGGGCGCTTTTTAGGCTTCGTAACGCAGGGTTTTAACGAACCAGACCTGGAAAATTTTGTGGCACTCCTGGAACGCTTCGCCGATTCAGTGACCACCGGGCTAGACCAGTGGCTTACCCATCAGGCGACCTGCACACCGGCGGTCTACGAGACGTCGACCGAATCCAAAGCTTCACGCACGACCGAGTAGGCCAGGGCGGATGAATAGCCTTTGCGCGACAACTGTCCAACGAGGCGACGAATAACCACCTCCGTCTCAAGGTGGTGCATGCGAGGCAGTTTGTTGTGCACCAAGGCCGTGGCGCGCTCTCGCTCATCATCATGATCGATCAGCTCTAACGCCTGATCAATGGTTTCCGGTGCCACTCCTTTACGACGCAGTTCCAGGCCGAGCACGCGCCGAGCCAAGCCCCGCCCTCGATGGCGGGAGGTGACCCAGGCGGCGGCGAAGGCAGCATCATCGATAAGGCCGACCTCGCAGAACCGGTCCAAGACCTCGGTGATCGCTCCTGCTGGCACACCTTTGTCGGACAGGGTGATGTGCAGCTCATGGCGGGTGCGTGGGGCTGCCTCCAGTCGCCGTAACACGATGATGCGCGCTAGAGCGACCGGATCGGCCTCGTCAGGTGCAGATTGTTCAGGCATCCATTCTTTAGACATGGCGTGTGACGCCTAGTCGATGGGCACCACGTCGACCGGGGCGTCCAGGTCAGGGGTTGACTCGGGTGCGTCTGCCTTGGCGTCTAGTCCCAGCGCTTCGCGGATGCGTTTTTCGATTTCTAGGGCCAGGTCTGGGTTATCCCGCATGAACGCACGGGCATTTTCTTTGCCCTGACCTAGTTGGTCACCCTCGTAGGTGTACCAAGCGCCAGACTTCTTCACGATGCCGGTGTCGACGCCCACGTCGATCAGACTGCCCTCGCGAGAAATACCCTCGCCATACAAAATATCGAACTCGGCGAGTTTGAATGGCGGTGCCATTTTGTTCTTAACGACCTTGACGCGAGTGCGGTTACCCACCGCTTCGGTGCCACCCTTGAGCGTTTCGATGCGACGCACATCGAGTCGAACCGAAGCATAGAACTTCAGTGCCTTTCCACCGGTGGTGGTTTCCGGTGAGCCGAACATCACGCCAATCTTTTCGCGCAACTGGTTGATGAAGATGGCTGTGGTGCCGGTGGTGCTCAGCGCACCAGCCATCTTGCGCAGAGCCTGGCTCATCAGTCGGGCCTGGAGGCCAACGTGGCTGTCGCCCATCTCTCCTTCGATCTCCGCACGTGGCACCAGCGCAGCCACGGAGTCAATGACGATGAGGTCTACCGCACCAGAACGCACCAGGGTGTCGGTGATTTCCAGGGCCTGTTCACCGGTATCCGGCTGGGAGACATAGAGGCTGTCGAGGTCGACACCGAGGTTGGCCGCATAGGTAGGGTCAAGGGCATGTTCGGCATCAATCATGGCCGCGATTCCACCGGCAGCCTGGACATTGGCGATGGCGTGGAGAGCCACGGTGGTTTTGCCAGAACTTTCTGGGCCGTAGATCTCCACGATGCGCCCATGCGGATAGCCACCGATACCGAGGGCCAGATCAAGAGCGACTGAACCAGAGGGAATGACATCAACCGGGGGGCGGCCTTCTTCGCCAAGACGCATCACCGAGCCCTTGCCAAATTGACGTTCAATATGGGCTAGCGCGGTTTCTAGTGCCTTCTCGCGGTCAGCGCCGGGGACCGGGTGGCGCGAGGTCTGGTTCTTACTGGACGAGGCCATCAGTACTCCTTGCTCGGGTCTGGGCGGACACAGGCTGCGCCGCCGATGTGACAGAACCTAAGGAACAGGTCTGACATCACGCTGTAGTGATCGCGGGAACGGGGAGAACTCCGCGACCAACCACAGCCTAAACCGAACGCTTGTTCGACCGTGGTCGACACGCCGTGGTGAAAATCGCCAATCCGATCACTGGGATAGCCGCAGCGATGCACAGCACCGAATAGGAACTCAGCCACACGATCAGTCCAGCCGCCGCACCCCCCACCGCTCCGGCCACATTCATCACCAGGTCACTTAAGCCTTGAACGCTCGGGCGTTCCTGCGGTGCGATGCCATCGACGAGAAGAGTCGAGCCCGCAATGAGCGTGCATGACCAACCCAGACCCAACAAAAACAGACCAATACCCAACGTAACGATGTCGTCACCGGCGGCAACCCCGGCGAAGGCACACGAGGCGAGCAAAATCACAACGCCGGTGTAAATAACCGGAATGCGCCCAAACCGGTCGACTGCCCAGCCCACCACCGGAGATAACGCGTACATGCCGGCGACATGCACGCTGATGATGAGCCCAATGAGCTGCAAGGTGACATCAACGTGGGCCATGTGAATGGGGGTCATCACCATGACGCTCACCATGGCCACGTGACCGATCGCAATGGTGGTCATTCCCAGTAGGGCAGAGCGACTGGTGCGCAGATGGGCAATGCCATCGCGCAATCGTGGGCGCGCCACCTCTGCTGCGGCGATCGCACTGGCCTGGGCCGCACGCGCTCGTGCCAGCACATAGGGATCGGGGCGCAAAAAGAACAGCAGCACCGCGGCGGCGCCGGCTAAGGCAAGACCACCCACGAGATAGGGCCCGGCGAGTTGGGGTAGCCCCAGAGCCATACCGAGTCGACCACTGACCTCGAGCAAATTCGGGCCCAGCACCGCGCCGACCGTGCCCGCCCACACCACAATCGATAGCGAGCGACCGCGAGCGTTCTCCGGCGCTAAATCTGTTGCGGCGTAACGTGCCTGATAGCCAGCCGCTGAAGCGACCCCCACGAGCAAGCATCCCAGGTACACCAGCGGGAGCGACCACCACAGCGCACCGGAGATCACCACGAGACAACCCAGTGCCCCCACACCGTAGCCGGTGGCCAGCGATGCACGCCGGCCGCGCGTGAGCGCCAATCGCGCGAGGGGAAGGGCCATAATCGCCGCGCCCAGCACCCCGAAGGTTTGGGCAAGGCCAGCAGCTCCCTCGCTACCGGAAACACCTGCGGCGATGAGGGCTCCGGCGGCAACAGATCCAGCTACCGCCAGGCTGCCCAGTACCTGTCCAGAACTCAGGATCGCCACGGAGCGACGCTGAATCGAAGCAACGTCATCTAGTGACAGACACGCAACGGCCTCGGGCTCAACTGCGGTCATATCGCGAGGCTAGCGCAGCAGGGAGGGCACATCGGCTACCCCGCACACCGCTCGCCAGATCTCCTTCGTATCGATTCCCGCATCAATGGCTTGATAGACCGAGCGCTGACCGAGGGCACTCATGACATGATCATGTGCCCAGGAGCGGGCATATTCTGGACCGAACACAGCGTCCATCCGTTCCCAGAAGTCGGTCAGCCGCATGCCCGCAGTCTGCCCGATGGTCCAAGTGGAAGGGAGCCTCGTGTCCGACTCCCCCGATTCGGCAGTGTTGAACCTGTTCAGCGCACCCACTGCGGCCTGGTTTGATCGATCCTTCCCCGCCCCCACGTTGGCCCAGGTTGGCGCGTGGCGAGCCATCGCTGCCGGTCACGATGTTCTTGTCGTTGCCCCCACCGGTTCCGGTAAAACCCTCGCGGCATTTCTGTGGGCCCTTGATCAAGGCGTACGCCGGTCACTTCAGGCCACCGATCCACCCCCGCAACGCCGCCGAACGCTCTACATTTCGCCACTGAAGGCCCTCGCCAGCGATATCGAACGGAACCTGCGCTCACCGCTGGTCGGAATCGGTCAGGCTGCGGCCCAACTCGACCTCGCACTGCCCGACATGACGGTGGGGATACGTACCGGTGATACCCCACCCGATGAGCGTCGTCGGCAGATGCGAAACCCACCCGATGTGTGGATCACTACGCCTGAGTCGCTCTTTCTTCTCATGACTTCGGCAGCCCGCGATGCACTCATTGACGTTGACACGATCATCATCGACGAGATTCATGCCATTGCCGGCACGAAACGTGGGGCGCACCTCGCCCTCACCATCGCTCGGCTTGAAGAGTTCATTGGCCGCCATCATCCCGATCGACGGTTGCAGCGCATCGGCCTGTCCGCCACGGCGAGACCCGTCGCTGACATCGCGCAGTTTCTGGCGCCACCCCGCGCGGATTCCAACTCAGATACCGTGATCGTGCAGCCAGAGTCGGTCAAAGCCTGGAACATCAAGGTCGTGGTCCCCGTGCCAGACATGGCAGACCTCGGCGCCACCGTGGAATCTTTTGACGGTTCGGCAGCGGGTGAATCAGCGCCTACGTCACTGTGGCCGCACGTGGAAGAACGACTTGTGGACCTCATTGCGCAACGCCAGGCCACCTTAGTATTCGTCAACTCACGTCGCCTTGCCGAGCGACTCACCGCACGGCTCAATGAGGTGTGGCAAATACGAAATGACAGCACCGACCTGATCGCCCGGGCCCATCACGGTTCGGTCAGCAAGGACCAGCGCCGGCTCATTGAAGAAGATCTCAAGGCCGGTCGCCTACCCGCCGTTATCGCAACCTCCAGCATGGAGTTGGGGATCGATATGGGTTCCATCGATCTGGTCGTACAGGTGGAATCCCCACCCAGCGTTGCCAGCGGACTTCAACGAATCGGTCGAGCCGGACACCAGGTGGGCGCAACCAGTTACGGCGTTTTCTTTCCGAAGTATCGCGGTGACCTCGTGCACACCGCGGTGGTAACCGAACGGATGCAGGCCGGTGACATCGAGGCATTGTCGATCCCACGAAACCCCCTCGACGTTTTGGCCCAGCAGGTCATCGCTGCGGTCGCGATGGACACCTGGATCAGCACCGACCTGCTCGCGGTGATGCGTCGCGCAGCACCGTTTAGTCAACTGGGTGATCGTGCTTGGGAAGCGACCCTGGATATGTTGGCCGGTCGCTACCCCAGCGATGATTTCGCCGAACTTCGTCCACGACTTGTTTGGGACCGGATCGCCGACACCTTGACCGCGCGACCAGGCGCCCAGCGCTTAGCCGTCACGAGTGGTGGAACGATCCCCGATCGAGGCCTCTTCACCGTTTATCTGATGGGCACTACCAATCGGGTAGGTGAACTCGACGAGGAAATGGTCTATGAATCGCGGGTGGGTGATGTCTTTAGTCTGGGTGCCACGAGTTGGCGGATCGAAGAAATCACACACGATCGTGTCTTCGTATCACCGGCTGTCGGACAGGTCGGCCGACTACCTTTTTGGCGCGGGGATCGACCAGGACGCCCACTCGAACTAGGCATCGCAATTGGTGAATTTCTACGCACCCTCGACGTGTCGGTCGCTGCAGAAAGCACAGCTACAAAACGACTTTCCGACGCAGGTCTAGATGATTTTGCGCGTCGCAATCTTCTCGCATACTTGGCTGAACAACGCGCTGCAACCGGAGTCCTCCCCAGCGATACCTCAATCGTGGTGGAAAGGTTTCGTGATGAGTTGGGAGACTGGCGCATCGTGGTGCACTCACCCTTCGGAGCCCAGGTGCACGCTCCTTGGGCGCTCGCACTCGGCGCTCGATTGCGAGCAGAATTTGATGTGGAACCCCAAATCATGCATGCCGATGACGGCATCGTACTTCGTCTACCCGACACGATGGATGATGCAGCACCCAGGGCCATTGCCGACCTGGTGATGCTTGACCCCGATGAAATTGACGCGCTTGTCACATCTTCCATCGGTAGTTCGGCACTGTTTGCCGGGCGATTTCGCGAGTGCGCTGCCCGAGCTTTGTTGCTACCCCGACGCAATCCTGGCAAGCGCAGCCCACTGTGGCAGCAACGACAGCGCTCCGCCCACCTGCTCAGCGTGGCGTCGCGCTATCCGGACTTTCCCATCGTGCTCGAAACCGTACGCGAATGCTTACAGGATGTATTCGATCTCACCGGCCTGCGCAAAATTTTGACCGACATTGCGCAGCGCAAGATCACCGTCGTTGACGTGGAATCCCAGCAACCGTCGCCTTTCGCCCAATCCCTCCTTTTCGGTTATGTCGCAGAGTTTCTCTACGATGGTGATGCGCCGCTAGCTGAAAGACGCGCTGCTGCCCTCACCCTGGACACGGGGTTGCTCGCCGAGCTCATGGGTCAGTCCGAACTTCGTGATCTCCTTGACTCCGAGGTCATCGCACATGTCATTGCACGCGTGGGTAGGCATAGCCCTCCTCCACGACACGCTGAGGACGTAGCCGATTTGTTGCGCCTGGTGGGCCCCATCTCCGTTTCCGACGCACATTTACGTCAGATACCCACCGACTGGCTCACACACCTGGTAGCTACCCGGCGCGCAATAAAGGTACGCGTGGGCGGTCACGATCATTTCGCCGCCATTGAAGATGCGGCTCGGCTCCGAGATGCGTTGGGCGTAGCGCTTCCCGTCGGCATTCCCGATGCATTCTTGACCTCGGTTGATAAACCACTTCAGGATCTACTACTGCGCTACGCAAGAACCCACGGACCCTTCAGCGCCCTCCAGGTAGCCACAGCTTTTGGTCTCGGCGAACATGTTGCCGAACGCGCTCTGGCCGAGCAGGTCGCGCAGGGCCGGCTGCTGGAGGGTGATTTCACGCCGGGGCGCATCGGAACCGAATGGTGTGATGCTGATGTTCTTCGTCAGATTCGTCGAGGTACCGTTGCGGCGCTACGCAGCGAAGCAGAACCCGTTCCACCGCAGATATTTGCGCGATTTTTACCGGCATGGCAGGGGATCTCCACACCCCAGCGAGGCGTAGATGCGCTGTTGCGCGCCCTAGAGTTGCTTGCCGGGGTGTCTCTTCCCGCATCACAATTGGAGACTCTGATCCTGCCCCAGCGGGTGAAGGACTATCGCGTGGGCGACCTTGATGCCCTGCTGTCGACCGGAGAGGTCGTGTGGTGGGGCGTGGGTGCCCTGCCGGGCGGTGATGGTTGGCTTCGTCTCGCACCCGCTGACCTCGCCGCCCCATTGCTGCCACAAGCCCCGCCACCGATCGGCTTGGCGGGTCGAGCATTGGCCGCACTTCATGAGCGCGGTGCCCAATTCTTCCGCCCCCTGTGGGAATACCTGAGTGCCGCAGAATCCGTCAGTGACACAGAACTTGAAGTTGCACTGTGGCAATTGGTGTGGGGCGGCCACATCACAAATGACACCCTGGCACCGCTACGCGTGCACCTGAGTCATCCCAAGAAAAAATCTTCCCGCGCTTCCACTAAGTCGATTCATGCCATACCCGGCACCACACCCACACCCGCTCTCGCGGCACGCTCGCGCAGCGGACGCACTCGCCCCCGCACCGCACGCTTGCGCGCAGGTCGTGGCCCGACCGCCAACGGCCCCGCCAGTATGGCCGGGCGATGGTCTGCCTTAGGCCCAATCAGCACCGATCCCACCGAAAGGCTCCTCGCCAAATGCGAAGCCATTGTTGAGCGATACGGGATCGCAACCCGAAATATCGTTGCCGCTGAGGATGTAACCGGTGGATTCGCGGCTGCGTATCGAGTGTTTTCGTCGATGGAAGAAGCTCAACTGTTGCGACGCACCTACGCGATCGAAGGTCTCGGGGCCGCCCAGTTCGCCGTTCCCGGTGCGGTAGATCGTCTCCGCCAAATGGCGACCGCAGATACACCGGGCGATTCACCCACGTCGTACACGCTTGCCGCCGCCGACGTGGCACAGCCCTACGGAGCAGCACTCCCCTGGCCGCAGCTCCCCGGTGCGCGACCATCACGTGCGGCTGGTGCCTTAGTAACGATGACGGACGGATGCCTGGTGTGGCATCTGGAGCGCGGCCTACGGACCATGTCGTCGTGGACCCATCCAGAAGCAGTACTTCGCAGCGCAGCCAAATCTTTGGCCGCCGGTCTCAGCCAACTGGACAGAAGATGCGTCATCGTGCGCATCAATGGATCTTCAGTTGGCGAACTCATCAATGACCCGGTTGTTGAAGCACTTCTCAGCGCCGGTTTTGTGCGAACCCCACGCGGCATCAGCCTGTATCGATCCTAGAAGCTGTAGCGCTAGGCCGCGCGCACAACCGCAACCCGGCTACGTTCCGCCGCGCTCACATCCGCAGAGACACACAGCAACACATCGGACAAATCTACGTGGAGCGCAGCGCAAATAGCGCCGAGCAACTCAGAGGAAGCTTCCTTGTGCCCACGTTCTATCTCCGACAGGTAACCTAGGGACACCTGCGCAGCACCGGACACATCACGAAGCGTGCGCCCGGAGGCCAGGCGGCGTGAGCGCAAATGCTTGCCCAGGGAGTGGCGAAACAAAATCACACCCTCACAGTACCTTGCTCGTGGCTCTCACGCCTTGTTCAATGCATCCCGTGTCACAATTCCTTCGAGAAGGGTCAGCGCCCAAAGCACGGCATCGTCGCGGATCTGCCCCCGAGAGCCGGTGAGTTGCACCCGTTCCACCACGCAACTGTCCGGCCCGGATACCGCGATAAACACCTCACCGGGCTCGATAGCGGGCAGTGCGCCACCGGGCGCCGGGTCAGGTCCGGCTGACCCGGTCGTTGCCAAGACGTAGTCAGCATTGAGCAGAGCACGCGCACCCAGCGCCATCTCTTCGGCGACGCGAGCATCAACGGCACCAACCTGTGTCAGCAGATCACTAGACACGCCCAGGACCCGATCCTTGACCTCGATGGAATAGGCCACGACACCGCCGCGAACTACCGGTGACGCACCCGGAATCGAGGTGAGGTGAGCCGCAATGAGACCGCCGGTCAGTGATTCAGCGGTTCCCACCTGGGCATCCATCGCTTGCAACGCGGTGATGATGGATTGGGCAAGCTCGTCAGGTTTCATGCGGGTTGACCGCGGCGTAGTCGCCAGGCACGCACGAGGTAGTCCAACCCGGTGGCTAGAGTGAGTGCCACAGCGATCGCCATCGCGGTGACCTTGATTGGCTCAGCCACGACCGCCAATGGCATGAGGTAGAGGGAAATCGCCAGGATCTGCATCACCGTCTTGGCCTTACCGCCACGAGTTGCCGGGATTACCCCGTGACGCAGCACCGCGAAGCGGACGACGGTGATGCCTATCTCTCGGCTAAGAATCACCACGGTCACCCACCAGGGCAGTTCACCCAGATAGGACAGGCCGACTAACGCAACGCCGGTGATGGCCTTATCTGCGATGGGGTCGGCAATTTTGCCCAGCGTCGTGACCGCATTACGTTTTCGTGCCAGAGCTCCATCAGCGAAATCAGTGAACGCCGCCACCAAAAACACCACGACCGCCCACCAACGTTGGGTTGTCGAATCAGCCCCGGAGCTAAAGAGCAGCCACGCCAGAACAGGTACCAGCAACAGGCGCACCAGGGTTAATGCATTGGGCAGGGTCCATACACGTTGTGCCCCAACCGGATCGGCCACATGATCTGGCGTCTGGAACCCCCGAGTCATGACCGGGCAACTAGATCTGGTCCATCCGTGGCGATCACCGATCCGTGCACGAAAGAGCCAACCGGTGCGTGCAGATCAGGGAAGACCGTGCGTGCATCCTCTGGGCCCTGATGGTCTGCTCGGCCCACGGTGACGCCATCGTCAACGGACTCAACCAACATCCGCACGTGCTCACCGATGCGGTCCTCAGCACGCTGTACAACGCATTCGTCGACCAGTGCCGAAATGTGATGCACGCGTTCAGCGATCTCGTGTTCGGATACATGGCCGGGTAGATCAACCGCGGCCGTGCCGTCCTCATCGGAATAGCCGAAGACCCCGATCGCATCAAGGCGGCCTTCGGTGATGAAGTCAGCGAGGATGTCCAAATCACTCTCCGTCTCACCTGGAAAACCGACAATGACGTTACTTCGCACCCCAGCGGTTGGCGCAAGTTCACGAATTCGCCCCAGCAGGGCAAGGAAATCGTCGATTCCGCCAAAGCGCTTCATGCTGCGCAGGAGGCCCGGTGCGGCATGTTGAAACGACAGGTCAAAATAAGGCGCGACGCCAGGAGTGTTCGCGATGACCTGCTCTAGGGATGGCCGCATCTCAGCGGGCTGCAGATAGCTCACGCGTACCCGCTCAATTCCGGGAACCGCACCAAGTTCGGTCAATAAGGTTTCCAGGAGCCGAAGATCACCGAGGTCCTTGCCATAACTCGTGGAGTTCTCACTCACCAGCAGAACTTCGCGTGCACCCTGTTGGGCCACCTGCTGAACTTCGTGGAGCACATCGGAGGGCCTTCGCGAGGTAAACGCTCCTCGAAAACTTGGGATCGCACAAAACGTGCAGCGCCGATCACAGCCAGAAGCGAGTTTGACGGCAACGAATGCATCGGTCACCGTGCGGGCGAGACCGGCCGTGCCCGGTACACCATCGACGCTGCGCTCAACCGGTGACAGGGGCAGGAGCAGGCGACGGTCGCGCGGGACATGTGAGGGCACTGCGTCACCGCGCAGCACCTGGTCTACCACCGACGAAATCGACGTGTAGGCATCAAAACCCACCACGGCGGCTGCCTCAGGTAGTTCAGCAGCTAGATCGCGGCCGTAGCGTTCGGCCATGCAGCCGGTGACGATGACCGGGGCGTGGTCGGCGGCGGACAGAACCGTGTCGATGGAGTCCTTCTTGGCGCTGGCAACGAAAGCGCACGTGTTGACCAGTATCGCGTCGGCCCCCGACTCATCGTCGGTGACCTCCCAGCCGTCAGCCGTGAGACGGGCACGCAGTTCATCGCTGTCGACATCGTTGCGCGAACAACCCAGCGTCGTCAGTGCAAGGCGGCCACGGGTCACCGGTACAGCCTAGGTGCTGGCTGAGAACTAGTCGGTGTCCGCACCGCCGGGTGCGGCTCCACCGGCACGCAGGCTGGCGATGAGTTCGGCCATGGCCTCGGGGGAAACGAAAACTTCCCTGGCCCTAGACCCCTCGCTGGGCCCGACAACGCCACGGGACTCAAGGAGATCCATCAGTCGACCCGCCTTCGCGAAACCCACCCGCAGTTTGCGCTGCAGCATCGAGGTCGACCCGAACTGGGTAGACACGATGAGTTCTGCCGCAGAACACATGAGGTCAAGGTCATCGCCAACCTCGGCGTCAATCACCTTTCCGGCGGCTGCCGCTGCAGTCACGTCAGCACGATATTCCGGATCGGCCTGTTCGCGGGTATGTCGCACGAGTGCACGTATCTCAGCCTCGGATACGAACGCACCTTGGATACGTGCCGCCTTCGATGAACCCATGGGTAAAAAGAGTCCATCGCCCTGCCCGATGAGCTTCTCCGCCCCGGGCTGATCCAAAATCACGCGACTGTCGGAAAGCGAAGAGGTGGAAAACGCCAACCGACTGGGCACGTTGGCCTTGATGAGTCCGGTCACCACATCGACGCTGGGACGCTGGGTTGCGAGGACAAGATGAATTCCGGCCGCACGGGCCAACTGGGTGATACGCACCACAGAGTCTTCGACGTCGCGCGGGGCCACCATCATCAGGTCAGCCAGCTCGTCCACGATCACCAGCAAATACGGGTAGGGGCGCAACACGCGTTCACTCCCCGGCTCCGGCTTCAATCGACCGGAGCGAACCGCGCTGTTGAAGTCATCAATGTGCCGGAACCCGAAGTGGGCCAGGTCGTCGTATCGAGCATCCATCTCCTTCACCACCCACTGCAGAGCGTCAGCGGCTTTCTTGGGGTGGGTGATGATGGGGGTGATCAGATGCGGAATGCCTTCGTAAGAGGTGAGTTCGACGCGCTTGGGGTCCACCAGGATCATCCGCACCTCATCCGGGGTCGCCCGCATCAAGATGGAGGTGATGAGGGCGTTAATGCAACTGGACTTACCGGCTCCGGTCGCACCGGCCACCAACAGGTGCGGCATCTTGGCCAGGTTGGCCACAACGAAGTTGCCCTCCACATCCTTGCCCAATCCCACGATCAATGGATGGTGTTCTGAGGTGGCCACCGGTGAGCTGAGTAGATCTCCCAGGCTCACCAGTTCACGATCGGTGTTAGGAATCTCGATGCCGATCGCGCTTTTGCCTGGGATGGGGCTGAGGATGCGAACCTCGGGACTGGCCACGGCGTAGGCGATGTTCTTACTCAGGGCCGTGACGCGTTCCACTTTCACGCTGGGACCAAGTTCGATCTCATACCGTGTCACCGTGGGTCCCCGGGTGAAGCCGGTGACTTTGGCATCAATGGCGAACTCGGTGAGCACACCGGTGAGTGCATTCACCATGGCATCGTTTGCTTTCGTGCGCGTACGGGCCGCTGGGCCGGGTTTTAAGATCTTGGGATCGGGTAGGTCATATGTGGAGTCCGTGGTCAGCGGCAGTTGGACGGCTTCGTTGTACACCGGGGCCACGACCACCGGAAGAGCCGCGGTGTCATCAATGGATGCGGTGACGCCATCAACTAGATCAACGTCATAGACGAAGTCGTCGACAATGTTTGTCCGTGCATTCACCTCTGCGATATCGCTGATTTCTTCGACCACCGGTGAAATAAACGGGTGATTTCCATCGAGATCAATTCCGTCGGTGATGTCTGCTGCCGGCTGAACCTCTTCCAGATACGACTCCGTACGCTCGCTGCCAGTTCCTGATCGCACGCGAACACGGTGCAGCCCAGACATAATCCAGCGCGGAATAGCGATCAGGGGTGTGCCGGTGAAGACCAACACACCAAATATCAGCAGTAGGACGAGGACGATCGACGTCACGACCGTGCCCAATGCAGCGGTTGTGGGTGCAGTGGTCATCCAACCGGCGATACCAGCACCATTGGCGATGGCATCGAACCCGTCACTGGGGGTGGGTACACCACGGTTGATATGCCAAAGTCCGGAAACGGCAAAGACCACTGCGAGGCCACCGATGAGCATCCGTCCGTTGGACTGCGCGGCATCTGGATGGCGCAGGATTCGCCACGCCACGGCCAACAGCAGGATGGGCACGATGACGGCGAGCGAGCCGAGTAAATATGCCGTAGCAACGCCGAGGCCGGCGGTGAGCCACCCATCGACGCCAAACCACACGGCCGCGGCGACAACGACAGCCAAGCCGACCAGCAGTAGACCTAGGCCATCGCGCCGGTGGACCGCGTCAAGATCGCGCGCCCCATGGCCCACCCGACGCACGCTCGAACCCACCACGGTGGCCGCACTCAACCACAGGCCCCGGAGGGCACGACCGAAACCCGCCAGCACCCGTGCTGGTCCGCCGGGCCCGGATTTAGCCGACTTAGCCTTGGGGCGGGCCTTGGCCGATCCTGACTTCGTCCGCGCGCTCGATGTGCGGGTGGACTTCGCTGGTCGCGCACTAGTCCGGGAGGTGGAACGTGGGGAAGTCTTGGTGGAAGAAGCCATAGAGCGACAGTACCGGTTTAACCCCATGCGTCCCCGGTGTCACACCAGCCACGCGTGTCGCATTCCTACAGATTATCCCGGCACGCCATAGAGCGACCTACACCTCGACGATCACGGGGACGATCATGGGCCGACGGCGGTGGGTAGCGCTCACCCATTTCCCCACGACGCGACGGGTGCGTTGCTGTAGATCACGCACATCGGTGACCCCCTTGGCCAATGCCTCCTCAAGGGTCGTGCGCACCTGCTCCACGAGCGGATCTAACGCTGTGGGGTCCTCATGGAATCCGCGCGCTTCGATCTGTGGCCCCGCCACCACCCTGCCCGCGTTGATGTCGAGGGCGGCAAAAACGGAAATGAATCCTTCATCTCCCAGGACTCGACGGTCGGTGAGAGACACCTCGGTGATATCGCCAACCCCGGCCCCATCCACATACACGTAGCCGACCGGCACCGCTCCCACGATGGTTGCGACTCCATCGGCCAGATCAATGACCACACCATTGTCGGCAAGCAGGACCCGAGACTGGTCGATACCGGCACTGATGGCGAGGTCAGCATTGGCGCGCAGGTGGCGCCATTCACCGTGGACGGGCAGCACGTTGCGTGGCTTCACAACGTTGTAGAGGTAGAGCAATTCACCGGCAGACGCATGACCGGACACGTGCACGCGGGCGTTTCCCTTGTGAATGACGTCGGCACCAAGCCGAGTAAGCCCATTGATCACGCGATACACCGCATTTTCGTTGCCCGGGATCAGGGAGGACGCCAGCACGATCGTGTCGCCGGGGCCAACCTGAATCGCATGATCACGGTTGGCGATTCGAGACAGGACCGCCATGGGCTCACCCTGAGAACCGGTACAGATGAGCACCGTTTCATCATCGGGTAGTTCGTTAAGTTCATCGAGGGTCACCAGGATGCCGGCCGGAATGTTCAGGTAGCCGAGGTCGCGAGCCAGGCCCATATTGCGCACCATGGATCGGCCAACGAAGGCGATCTTGCGACCGTGCAGGGCGGCCGTGTCGATGATTTGCTGAATGCGATGCACGTGAGACGCAAATGAGGCGACGATCACGCGGCCGGAGGCTTTGAGAAAAACCGAGTCCAGCACCGGCATGATCTCGCGTTCGCTGGGAACGAAGCCGGGGACGTCGGCGTTGGTGGAGTCCACCAGGAACAGATCCACCCCTGCGTCGCCGAGACGGGCGAACCCGTTGAGGTCGGTGATGCGACCGTCGAGGGGCAGTTGATCCAGCTTGATGTCGCCGGTATGGAGCACCACACCGGCAGGGGTGCCAATAGCCACCGCGAGTGCGTCTGGAATGGAATGATTAACGGCGAGGAACTCCAGGTCGAAGGGGGCTAAGCGCAACTTTTCGCCCTCGGTGACCAAAATGGTTTTGGCTTTGATGCGGTGTTCACGCAGTTTCGACTCGATGAACGCCAAGGTCAGCGTTGATCCGATCAGGGCAATATCTGAACGCAGCCGCAATAGGTAGGGCACCGCGCCAATGTGGTCTTCATGACCGTGGGTGAGGACGATTCCGACGACATCGTCGAGTCGATCTTCAATCGGGCCAAAATCAGGAAGAATGAGGTCAACACCGGGCTGGAAATCCTCGGGAAAAAGCACACCACAGTCCACGATCAGCAGTGCGCCTTCGTAGTCGAAAACGGTCATGTTGCGACCGATTTGGCCGAGGCCACCGAGTGCGAATACCCGCAATGTGCCGGGGGGAAGTGGCGGGGGGACAGGGAGATCAAAGTGCATCTTGGTCATGAATTTCCCGGGGTGAAGCCGGTGACGCCACCGGCAGCAAGGTCGGATCGAAGGGTGTTGCGTTGTTGCGTTGTTGCATTCACCAATGGGGAGCGCACGGGCCCGGCCGGCAGTGACAGGTCAGCCAGGGCGGCTTTGATGAGAATGACGCCCTGGGTACGAAAACACCCGGTGTAGACCGGAAGCAGCGCCTTATTGACCGCCGTAGCGCTGGTGGCCTCGCCGGCAAAATAGTGTTTACTCATGCGAGACAGACGATCACCGACGAGGTGACCGACTACGGAGATGAATCCGCAGGCGCCCACCGACAGCAACGGCAGGTTCAAGATGTCGTCACCGGAATACCAGGCCAGATCACACCGCGCCAGGGTGCGTTGGGCAGCCTCTAAATCGCCCTTCGCGTCCTTATTGGCCACGATCCGGGGATGTTCGGCTAACCGCCATAGCGTCTCAGGCTCGATACTCACCCCGGTTCGTTTCGGGATGTCGTAGGTGATCACGGGAAGACCGCTGGCATCGGCGATGGCGGTGAAGTACTCAATCAACCCGGCCTGGGGCGGACGGTTGTAGTAGGGCGAGACGGCCACCACTCCCCCAGCCCCGGCTTTCTCCGCCGAGCGGGTGAGCTCTACAGCGTGGGCGGTGTCGTAACTGCCCACTCCCGCCAGGACATGGGCACGATCCCCCACGGCAGCGATCACCGAACGAAGCAGCGCGTCTTTCTCGCGATCGGAGGTGGTGGGAGCTTCACCTGTCGTGCCATTGACAAGAAGCCCATCGTGGCCGAGGTCATCGACGAGGTGTGCGGCAAGTTCGGCCGCCCCATGCTCATCGATCGCCCCGTCTGGCGTCATCGGCGTGACCAGAGCGGTCAACATGCGGCCAAATGGAGCAGCGGGTGGCAGTAACGCACCAGGCGAGACTGTTGTTAAGCCCGGCGCGTCCATGGGCCTAAGGCTAGCGTCACCAACACCGCAGTCGCGCACACCACACGGTCAGGGAGAAACACGCCCATTGCTGTTGAAAGCTGCATACGTGATGGGCATGAGTTCAGCCCACAAGGTTTCCATCTGTTCAGCGACCATTTCGATCTCACGCTGAGGATAGGAGGGGAAATGACTGTCCTCCCGCTTGGTGCGCAAAGACAGAAAGTTCATCAATGCACGCGCGTTCATGGTGACGTACATCGATGAATAAGTCGCCACCGGCAGCACCACTCGGGCAACTTCGCGCGCCACACCCGCCGCCAACATGTTGTGGTACGCCGCTGCCGCCGCCTGGCAAGCTTCGGTGATTTGCGCATGGGTCGTGTCGTACTGCTCGGCAGTGCCGGCAACAAACTCATAGGCACCTGGTTTGCCTTGCTGCACGAGGTGACGTTGGGGGTCGGGGCGGTAGAACACCGGCCGTAATTCGCGGTAGCGGCCGCTTTCTTCGTTATATGACGCGATGCGATGGCGCATGAACTCGCGGAAGACGAAAATAGGGGCGCTCACGAAATACGTGATCGAGGTGTGCTCAAAGGGCGTACCGTGACGGTCGCGCATGAGGTAATTGATGAGCCCACGAGCCCGTTCGGCATCGCTGTCCACATCGTCCAGTGAGGCCTCCCCCTTGGTCGAGACGCGTGCCGCCCACACCACATCGCTATCGCTCGCGGCAGACTTCACCAGTTCTACCGTCATATCACTGCGAAACTCCACCGATTCCGGTGCCGAATGGGACGACATGTCAGTGACCCTACTGATAGATCCGCTACCGGGCAGTGATAGGCACAGGTCATGGCTGTCCCCAATAGTGCTCGCCTTGCCCGTACTAGTGATGTTGAGGCCATCGCCGACGTTCAGCGCCGGGCTTGGCAACAGGCCTATGCCAACGTCTTGCCGGCCGAAGCTCTAGCCGACCTTGCCGCTGCCGACCTCGGCTTGGAGTGGGGTCGGGCGATTTTGGCCGGCGGTGATCACCGCGTGTTCGTCGCAATCGCCGAAGGTGCAGATGAGGGGATCGTTGTGGGCGTGGCTTCGGTGGGACCAGGGGCAGACCCCGACGTCGCTGCAGACAACGTGGGTGAAATCGGCGTGCTCTTCGTTGACCCTGATCATCAACGCGTCGGGCATGGATCTCGGCTCATGTCCGCCTGCATCGACATGATGCGGGTGGCAGGTCGCACCGAATGTGTCACTTGGATTCCCCTTGACGACGAACCGCGTCGTGCATTCTTTGCCTCTGCCGGTTGGGGACCCGACAGCGCCTATCGCGATCTAGAACTTCACGATGCTGCGGTGCGTGAGGTTCGCCTCGTCACCGTGCTGTAGCAACATACACATCACTACCGTGAATCCGCGAAGAGAACTCCCGGGTTACAAATACCCTGTGGGTCAAGCGTTCTAGCGATTGCTCTGAGCACGTCAACGCCAATGTCGCCGATTTCCTGGTTCAGCCACGGCGCATGATCACGCCCCACCGCATGATGGTGTGTCACTGTGCCTCCCCCGTCCATAATTACATCGGTAACCTCAGCCTTCGTCCGCCGCCACTGTCCCACCGGATCGGTTCGATTCGCTACGGCTATCACGGTGGTGTAGAGGGAGGCTCCCGAGTCGTAGACGTGAGAAATGTGTGTCATGACATAGGGCGTGGTGGAATTCGTGGTGAGCGAATGATCGATGCTGCGATGAATACTCGCGCGCAGCGAGGCAAGATTTGACCATGTGGTCGCCGTTTCCAAAGTTTCTACGAGATACCCGGCGTCCATAAGCGTGTCCCGAAGGTGTGGACCGTGAAATCTTTTGCGGCGCCAAGATTCACCCGCCTTGGCACCGAGTGTCACGGCGCCAAATCTGCGCAGGACCCGCCACGCCGCCGAGCGTCGCGAAGCCTGTAGGGACCGCTCGCTTGACTCCCAGCCCATGATCGCCAGGCAACCGTCGCGTTCGGTGATGCCTCGCCGATTCAGGTATGCGCGAACGACCGTGCCAGCAAGACCATCGGGTGCCGACATGAGCAGCGAGGTGGCGGTTTCGGGTGGATCCGAAAGCCGCATGACATCGGCGGTGAGTCCGGTTTGCGTTAACTCGCGAAAAGCGGCTACACCGTCGATGAAGCGGGGGAAGATGATGGCTTCGTAGCGTCGAGACATGGGCAGGCGCCGCAGCCGCAGGGTGACTTCGGTGATGACACCGAGTCGGCCTTCACTTCCGATCGCTACGTGCAATAAATCAGGGCCGGCCGCCGACGCCGGGGAATGTCCCAACTGCCAATCACCACGCGGGGTGGCCAAACGTAGGCCCTCCACCATGTCTGCCACGCGCCCGTATCCACTCGATGCTTGCCCTGCCGACCTGGTGGCAACATAGCCGCCCATCGTGGCCTGCTCCCACGATTGGGGCAGGTGCCCGAGGGTGAACCCGTGGAGGCCAATCGCGGCCTCCAACGCGGGACCGGTAAGACCGGCTCCGACCGTGACCAGGCCTGCATCATGATCGAGTTCGCTGATGTGGCGCATGCGTCGCGTGCTGATGGCAATGCGCGGACCTGACAACGACAATCCACCGACAACCGAGGTGCCGCCGCCCCAGGGCACCACCGCAACGCCAGCGTCGCTGCATAGGTGGACAACGGCCTGGGTTTGCTCATGATTGGCAGGTGACACCACCGCGTCTGGTACATCGGTCACCGCACCACTTCTCCGACGCGCGTAGTCGGTGTAGGAGGCACCAACGGCCGCCTGCGTTCGCAACAGTGGATCCACCGATACGTGTGCCCCACCGATCGCTTTGCCGATCCCGCGAAGTAGTTGGTCGGGCACGACCGCCGCGCCTTGGCGTGGCGCTATTGCTGCCTGCGCCGCCTCCACATCAGGCATCGGCCACGGTGTGGCGATCCCTACGTGCTCCCGCAGATAGGCACCTACCTGTGGATCTAGTTCGGCGCCATCAACCTGCCTAGCCCATCGTCCGGGTTCAACCGGTGATGGTGTTGGTACCCAGCGATCACTCATGGCACCAGTATGACAACCTGCGCATATGTCCGTGGTTAATGGCGCAGGGCCGATCGCGCATCGTGGATCACCGGATCTCAATCGGGACCGTCGGTTACAGGAGTTCAACCAGGCGGCTGAATCCGTGTCGGACGTGCTGGTCATCGGCGGTGGCATTACCGGTGTGGGGGTGGCCCTGGATGCCGCCTCGCGCGGACTCAGCGTCACCCTGGTGGAGGCTAAAGACCTGGCCTATGGAACATCACGTTGGTCAAGCAAACTCGTGCACGGCGGGCTTCGATACCTGGCACACGGTGATTTTGCGGTGGCGTGGGAAAGTGCCCGAGAACGGGCACTTTTGATGGGCACGATCGCCCCCCACCTCATTCGGCCACTCCCCCATGTGCTGCCCACCTTGACGACGGAACGTCGCGGCCAGGAACACCTCGTGCGTGCAGGTCTGCGTGGCAGCGACCTGCTTCGCCAGGCAGCACGTACACCGGCCGGTCTACTGGCGAACTCACGGCGTTTGAGCACACCCCAGATGCAGCGGATATTTCCTACCCTTGACCCCAAGGTGGTCCGTGCTGGGTCAGGGTTTTGGGACGGCCAACTCATTGACGATGCTCGCCTGGTCATCGCGGTAGCGCGCACGGCAGCATCCTTCGGTGCCCGTATCCTGACCCGCGTTCAAGCCCGGTCCGTCGACGGCAGGCACGTTGCCGTGCGTGATCAGCTCAGCGGCGAAACCACCATATTTACCGCTCGGCAGGTGATCGTGGCGGCCGGTGTGTGGTCGGGCAATTGGGCCGATGACCTCTCGATCCGACTGTCGCGTGGAACCCACGTGATCCTTCCCCCAGCGGTGCTGGGCAACCCACGGGCCGCGCTGACCGTGGCAGTGCCCGGTGAAAAAAGCCGCTACGTGTTCGCCCTCCCCACCATCGACGGATCCATCATCGCCGGACTCACCGATTCGCAGGCGCCGGCAGCCTCAGCGGATCAGACATCGCCGCCCGTCGATGAACAACTTTGGGTACTCGAGCAACTCTCCGCAGCCTTGCGCACTCCGCTACGCATGACCGATGTGATCGGGGCCTACTCCGGTTATCGCCCACTGGTCGATTCTGGAAAAGAGTCAGGGTCAACCGCGGATATCTCACGGCGACACCTGGTTCATCATCGCAAGGATGGTGTGATCGTGATTACGGGTGGAAAGCTCACGACGTATCGCCGAATGGCTGCAGACGCTCTAAACGCATCATCTATCGCTGCTGGTCGTCCCTGCGTCACCAGTTCCATTCCACTCATTGGCGCGTGCGGAACTGATGGGTTTCTCTCCACCAGCGCACGACTGATCTCTCACTATGGCGACGAAGCCGGCCGCATTGAACATGATGCCCGAACTGATCCCGTGTTGGCCGGTACTTTCACTGCAGCGTCCCAGGTGTGGCGTGCTGAAGTAGCGCATGCCATCCGCCGCGAAGGCGCTCTTACCGTGGACGACATTGTCGCACGCCGTACGCGTCTCGCTGTCGAGTCGCGTTTCGCCGATGCGCGAGCCCAGGTCAGTCAACTCGCAGTTTCACTAGATTCCCAAATGATCACCGTTGAAGTAGATCAATGAGTGACCGCAATGCAATCTTGCGTGACTCCCTGGCCATTGGAGCTGCAACGGCCGCTTACGGGGTGTCCTTTGGTGCCCTGGCTGTTGCGGCGGGACTCGAACCGCTGCAGGCTCAAGCTCTATCTGGGCTGATGTTCACCGGGGCTTCGCAGTTCGCCCTCGTCGGTGTCATCGGCGCGGGCGGTGGAGCGATCGTGGCGATCGCAACAGCAGCCTTCCTTGGTGCTCGCAACATGTTCTACGCCTTTCACATGGCACCGATCTTGAAAGTGTCCGGTTTGCGTCGACTTCTTGCCGCTCACATGACCATCGACGAGTCAACCGGCATGGCCATGGGTCATGAAGATTCCATAGTCAACGCCCGAACAGCTTTTTGGTCGACCGGTTTCGCGATCTTCCTCCTGTGGAACGGGGGCACGCTGGTGGGCGCACTCGGCGCCGGGCTGCTCGGCGATCCGGCGCGCTTGGGTTTGGACGCGGCCATACCCGCTGCATTCCTCGCCCTTATGTGGCCGCGCCTTTCCACCTCGGTCGCTCGCGTGACCGCCGCCGTAGCCATCGGTCTTGCCCTCGTCGCTACACCACTACTACCCGCCGGAGTTCCCGTCCTGCTCGCGGGCTTGTCCTCGGTGGGGGTAGGCCTGCTCTATCAGCGGTGGCGACCCGCCCGGACACCGCCGACGGTGCTGCCATGATTTGGGTGACGGTGCTGGGTGCCTCGCTATCGTGCTATTTGCTGAAACTTCTCGGTTACGTTGTGCCTCAACATGTGTTGGAGAAGCCGGCCGTCCTACGAGTAACAGCTTTAATCCCCGTGGGATTCCTCGCTGCCCTGCTCGCCGTTCAAACCGTGGCGGGTGACGGTGGTGCCCTCACCATCGATGCGCGTGTCGCCGGATTGGCTACCGCGCTGGTCGCGCTACTTCTGCGGGCACCTTTCCTTCTCGTCATCATTTCCGCAGCCGCCACCGCTGCTCTTACACGAGCGCTTGGACTCATGTCATGAGGGAACCCGTGCGCAAGCCCATCTTCACCATGTTTTTCACACCGAAGCCCAACCAGCCCGGCCTCGGACAACTGAAGTGGCTGCGCATTCCCGCACGCGGGCCCCTTCGGGTCATGACTCTCCTGCTCGCTTCCATCCTGACTGCGTCGTGGGTTGGGGCCGCCCTCTTCGCGGTGGCTGCGTCGAGAAATCTGACCCAACTAGCAGTGGGCCTGGCAATTGTGTTCTTAACTCTTCCACTGCTCGCGATCGGCATCCGCGGCTGGACCGTAGGAACCTACGTCAATGATGCCGGCGTGAAGATTAGTCGTTGGTGGTCAACCAATTACCTGCCCTGGCAGCAGATCCAAAGCGTGGACGTGACGAGCGCGACCGGGGGTGAGCGTGTGGTGTGCGTTACCCAGGTCGGAGATGTTGCCACCACCGTGTCTAGACGCTCCCCAGACATGTGGGGGCGCCCACACACCTGGCTCTCCGCCCGCGATCGACTACACCTGTGGTGGCGAGAGACCAGGGAAAGTTAGCGAAACAGCGGTCCGCCGGGGGCCCGGGCTAAGCGGATGGACTCTCGCATGGCTTCACGCGCGCGGCCGCGATCTCGAGCTGCGTCATAGGCTAGCCCGAGTCGATACCACCCCGCCCAATCATCTTCATCCTGCTCAACACGCACTTTCTCTCTTGCAAACCATTCCTGAGCCGCCGGCAATTGCACGCGGCCGGAAGGTGTGCGGGGAAAGTCATCCACGGGTAGGTCACCGATCTCAGCGAGGGTGCGCCCGATGGTTTGCAACTGTCGACCAAAGCTCACTTCACGCCACACCAGCCAGACGCCCAGTGCGGGAATGATCAGCACCGCAACGCCAAGCGCGGCGCCCACGATCGTCCCACTGTCCAGGAAAGCCCAGCCTCGAACACCGGCCAGGACGATATAGGCACCCACCGCACCGACGAGGACGACCACCCAGACGCGCGCGTTCATCGGTCGAGCAACGCCTCAAGACCAACGGTGAGACCAGGGCGTGTCGGCGCTGTTCGCACCGCGAGTAACACCCCGGGCATGTAGGACTCGCGGTCAAAGGAGTCGTGTCGCAAAGTGAACACATCTCCGGCGCTGCCAAAGAGCACTTCCTGATGCGCGATGAGACCGCGAAGGCGAACGGAATGAACCGGGATATCGCCTACCCGGACGCCTCGAGCCTTGCGGTCTGTCTCATCCGTTGAATCAGGACCGGGCGTCACGTTTGCGGCCCGGCGCGCATCGGTCATCATGTGCGCGGTCAACCGCGCGGTACCACTTGGTGCATCAAGCTTTTCCGGATGGTGCAATTCGATAATTTCGGCAGACTCAAAGAACGGAGCAGCCTCGCGGGCAAACCTCATCAACAACACCGCACCCAGACTAAAATTTGGGGCGACAATGACACCAAGGTTTGGTTGGGCCGCAACAGCTTGACCGACTGTCAGCAATTGGTCTTCATTGAATCCTGTCGTCCCAATTACCGCATGCACGCCAGCGGCGATGTATCGATCGATGCGATCCATCGCATCGTCGGGGGTGGCGAAGTCGACAACCACGTCGGCGCGGGCAACATCGGCGAGAGTGTCGCCCACATCCATCGTGGCAACCAGTGACATATCTGTTGCTGCTTCCACCGCCTGACACACCGTGGCACCCATGCGGCCACGACTGCCGACAACAGCGACGTTGATCATGGATGCCAGCCTATCGCCAGCCACCTATACGGCTGCCTTGAGCCGCTGGGCGGCCCTGCCCTTGATCGGCCCAATGACCGCCAGGGTGGGTGGCCCTGAAACGATCTGAGCCGCCACCGACTTCACCTCAGCACTATCTACCGCGTCGATATGGGCGAGCACCTGCGACATTGAGGGAACATCGCCGAAGTGCAATTCCGATCGTCCGATGCGCGACATGCGCGAACCGGTGTCCTCCTGACTGAGCACCAAACTGCCCACGACCTGCCCACGACCACGTTCAAGTTCTTCATCGCTGACCCCGTTCGTCGCTACATCAGCGAGGACATCGCGGCTAATGGCCACGACATCGTGCACCTTGGTGGGTTGGCAGCCCGCGTAAACCCCCACAAGGCCGGTGTCAAGGAAATTGGCCGAGAATGAATACACCGAGTAGGCCAGGCCACGCTGCTCGCGGATGGCTTGAAAGAGCCGGCTGGACATGCCGCCCCCCGTAATGGCGTTTAGGACAGCGAGGGCGTAACGACGTGAATCGTGGCGCGGGATGCCGGTGTAGCCCAGCAGCACGTTGGCCTGTTCGATCTGCCGGTGCACAACGGCGCTGGTGCCTGCGAATGGTGACCGACGCGCGGTGTGTAGCGGCCATGCCAGCGGCTGGGCGTCGGGATAATCAGCAAGACCGATCAAAGACTTGCGGACCAGCGAAACCACCTCGCCGTGCTGCACATTGCCGGCCACTGCGATGACCATGTTGGATGGCACATACCTACCCCGATAAAAGGATCGAATACCGCGCGCCGACAGGGACTGAATAGAATCGATCGTGCCCAAAATGGGTCGACCCAGCGGGGTATCTCCAAAATGAGTCGACATGGCGAGATCGTGCACGCCATCGGCAGCATCATCCTCGGTCATGGCGATCTCTTCCAAAATCACGGCCCGCTCGCTGTCAATGTCTGCCGATGCCAGTAAACCGTCGCTGACCAGATCGCCCACGACATCAATGGCGAGGGCTACATCACGGTCGAGCACCCTGGCATAGAAACAGGTGTACTCCTTGGCAGTAAACGCATTCATTTCACCGCCGACCGCATCAATCGTGGACGATAAATCCCAAGCGCTGCGCCGATGCGTTCCCTTGAACAGAAGGTGCTCGAGGAAGTGAGCTGCTCCGCGCTGTCGCGTGGTTTCATCGCGGGAGCCCACACCGATCCAGGCCCCAACCGCGGCACTTCTTACACCCGGGATGTGCTCGGTAATGATGCGCAGCCCGTTGAGCAAAGTAGTGCGGCGCACCACCGCTCCGTCACCTGATTCAGTCAGGGTCTGAGTAGTGGCGCGCCGCATGAGAACTTATTCGCTCTTCGTTACTGGAGTAATCGCCGCGGTAACTATTCGCTCGCGTCAGCGATAACAGGCGCCAGGCTCAACTTGCCACGGGGATCAATCTCTTTGATCTCCACCTGAACCTTGTCGCCCACCTTGAGGACTTCTTCGACGTTTTCGATCCGCTTCTGGTTAGGAGCAAGCTTTTTTATCTCAGAGATGTGCAGCAAACCATCGCGGCCGGGAACCAGCGATACGAATGCCCCGAAGGTTGTGGTCTTAACCACAGTGCCTAGGTAGCGCTCGCCGACCTCGGGCATGGTCGGGTTGGCAATGGCATTGACCTTCGCCCGTGCCGCCTCAGCAGCATCGCCGTCGGTCGCACCGATG
Organism: Candidatus Nanopelagicales bacterium; assembly: GCA_018609125.1. Classification (GTDB taxonomy): domain Bacteria; phylum Actinomycetota; class Actinomycetes; order S36-B12; family S36-B12; genus M55B157. The sequence continues at coordinate 42,367 of JABAYF010000003.1, forward strand.
TGAATGGTGCCGTCATCTTCGATGGTGAGAGTCGCGCCGGTGTCTTCTTGAATCTGATTGATGATCTTGCCCTTGGGCCCGATGACCTCACCGATCTTGTCGACAGGGATCTTGATGGTGATGATCCGTGGCGCATACTGCGACATCTCGTCGGGTGCATCAATCGCCTCGGTCATGACATCAAGAATCGTCATGCGAGCATCATGGGCCTGACTCAAAGCCGCGGCAAGCACCGAGGCAGGAATACCGTCTAACTTGGTATCGAGTTGCAGAGCCGTCACGAAGTCGCGCGTGCCAGCGACCTTAAAGTCCATGTCGCCGTATGCATCTTCAGCTCCGAGAATATCGGTGAGAGCAACGTACTCAGTGGCTCCATCGACTTCACCGCTGACCAAGCCCATTGCGATGCCAGCAACCGGTGCACGTAGCGGAACACCAGCGTTGAGTAGTGACATGGTTGAGGCACATACCGAACCCATTGAGGTGGATCCGTTCGAGCCGAGCGCTTCAGACACCTGCCGAATCGCGTAGGGGAACTCATCGCGACTGGGCAGCACCGGCATGAGGGCACGCTCTGCAAGAGCACCGTGGCCGATTTCACGACGCTTGGGGCTGCCTACCCGGCCGGTCTCACCGGTCGAGTAAGGCGGGAAGTTGTAATTGTGCATGTAGCGCTTGCGGGAGAGAGGATTGAGAGTGTCCAACTGCTGTTCCATGCGCAACATGTTCAACGTGGTGACACCCAAAATCTGCGTCTCGCCGCGCTCGAACAAAGCCGAACCGTGGACTCGCGGCAGAACCTCAACCTCAGCGGACAGGGTACGAATATCAGAAGGACCGCGTCCGTCGATGCGTACCTTGTCGCGCAACACCCGCTCGCGTACAGATGCCTTGGTGACTGCCCGAACCGCCGCACTCAACTCTTTTTCGCGACCTTCAAACTGCGCACCGAGTGACGACACGACGTCTGCCTTGATTCCATCAAGTGCATCTTCGCGTTCGGCCTTGCTCACGATGGTCATGGCCTCGTCAACGCGGGCCTTCGCCGCGGTCGACACAGCCGCATACACGTCGTCCTGGTATTCCAAGAAGACCGCGAACTCCTGCGCGGGACGGGCCGCGGTGGCAGCGAGCTGCTGCTGTGCCTCGCACAGTGCGCGAATGAATGGCTTCGCGGCCTCAAGGCCGGCCGCCACAACATCTTCGGTAGGGGCTGTTGCGCCGCCGCGGACCAGATCGATCGTGGTCTCAGTGGCTTCAGCCTCGACCATCATGATGGCAACGTCGTCGCCAACCACCCGACCGGCAACGACCATGTCGAATACCGCTCGCTCCAACTGGGAATGCTTGGGGAATGCCACCCACTGGCCATCAATCAAGGCAACGCGAACACCACCGATGGGGCCATTGAAAGGAAGACCCGACAACTGCGTGGATGCCGATGCTGCGTTGATAGCCAAAACGTCGTAGAGATCATCGGGGTTGAGCGCCATCACCGTGATGACTACCTGAACCTCGTTGCGCAGGCCCTTGGCGAACGTGGGTCGCAACGGGCGGTCGATCAAGCGACAGGTAAGGATTGCGTCCTCGCTGGGACGGCCCTCGCGTCGGAAGAATGAGCCGGGAATGCGGCCAGCCGCATACATGCGCTCTTCAACGTCGACGGTCAACGGGAAGAAGTCCAAGTGATCCTTGGGTGACTTGGAGGCTGTCGTTGTGCTCAGTAGAAGCGTGTCGTCGTCGAGATACGCCGCAACAGCTCCGCCAGCCTGACGAGCGAGGCGACCTGTTTCGAATCGGACGGTGCGTGAACCGAAGGCGCCGTTGTCAAGAATTGCCTCGGTGGTAGTGATGGAAGAACCCGCCATGGGTTGTCTCCTTTATCTGTGAAGTGTCCATAAAGGCGATGAACCCCGGCGCGGGCTAGTTACGTCGGTCTTCGATCGAGGCTGTCGGGAATAAAGCCCGGCAACCACTACCGAGGACCGCGGTCGCACTAGTGCCCGAGGTGTCCTCGCATGGTCAACTGTGATGGTTAATGAGTGGTGCTCGCTAGCGACGCAAACCCAGTTTTTCGATGAGAGCGCGATAGCGGTTGATGTCGGCGGCGGCAAGGTACTTCAGCAGACGACGACGCTGGCCCACGAGGAGAAGCAGGCCTCGACGTGAGTGGTGGTCATGCTTATGTGTCTTGAGGTGCTCGGTGAGGTCGGTGATTCGACGACTCAGCATCGCAACTTGAACCTCGGGGCTACCGGTGTCTTGAGCGGATGAACCAAATTCGGCGATGATCTCGCTCTTGGTAGCAGACGTAAGTGGCACGGTGTGTTTTCCTCTCGGGCGCGGTCAGAACCGACACACGTTGCGCCGGGGACGATAAGTCGCGAATTTCGGGGCGCCCGCCCCAAAACCGTCAAGCTGACTGTATCAGTGCCGCACTAGGCCCTCGGGTGCGCACCAAGGATCGTACGTGCGCGTTCGACATCATCGTTCATTTGCTGCACCAGACCATCGATCGAGTCAAAAACCGCCTGACCGCGAATCCGTGCCACGAACTCAACCCCCACCGACTCGTCGTACAGATCAAGGGTGTGATCGTGAAGGCAATACACCTCAACCGTGCGCGCGGTGCCATTGAACTGCGGGTTGGTGCCCACCGAGATCGCAGCCGGCAACACCGTCGTGTGCGGCGGGGTCCCGCGCAGCAGCCAGCCGGCATATACGCCATCGGGTGGGACCGCATACGGCAGGGACAGTTCAACGTTAGCGGTGGGGAAACCCAATTCGCGACCACGCTTCTCACCGTGAACCACGGTGCCCTCTACGCGATGGGGTCGCCCGAGAGCCCGGGCCGCCCCGGGCAGATCACCGGCAGCGATACGTTCGCGGACGAAACTCGATGACCACGTCACGGTGCCTTCATCGCGAACCTCCTCGGTCACCAATTCCACCACCTGGACGTTGAACCCACGTTCTTTGCCCAATTGGGTCAGGAGTTCGATATTGCCGGCTGCGTACTGGCCGAAGCGAAAATTCACACCGGCCACGATCACGTCCACCGGCACCGGGTTTTCGTGTTCGTCAACCACGTCGGCAACGATGGAGTCAATTAACTGATCCACGAATTGTTCCGGTGACAGCGCGCTGAATTCGGGAGTGAATTCAATGACGCGCACATGGTCGGCGCCGGCAGCGTGCAGCAGTTTGACTCGGCGATCGATGCCGCTGAGCAGCAGCGGGGCTGATTCCGGCCGCAAAATGGCAGCAGGATGAGGATTGAACGTGACAATCGTGACGGGCCCGCCCTCTGATCGTGCGATGGCCTGCTGAACAAGTGCCTGGTGGCCGCGGTGGACCCCATCGAAAACGCCGATCAACACAACATGCACGGCCGGATCCTGTCACACGAAAGGGCACATGGGAGTATGTGGCTCCATTGCGCGCTCACGCATGGAAGGGACGTCATGGCATCACGTCTGGTACTGCACATCGGCACCCAAAAGTCAGGAACCACCTATCTGCAGCGCGTCCTGGCACACCTCTCCGCTGAACTGAGCGATGCCGGCGTGCTTTACCCCACCCGGATAGGCGGACGGGGGCCGGTGTACAACCACGAGGCGGCGGCCTATGGCCTACTAGGCACCGAGTCCTTCCCCTGGGTGTCCCCGGCACGAGCAACAGCCCAAGAGTCGGTGTGGTCGCGACTGGTCGAGCAGGTCCAGCAGTGGCCCGGGCCAGTTGTCGTTTCCGGCGAAGCTCTCTCGGTCGTGAATGCCGACGCAGCCCGACGCTTGGTGGAAGCCTTGGCCGTCACTCCGACCGACATCATCATTACCGCACGCGATCTGGGGAGGGTAATTCCTAGTTCGTGGCAGCAACACATCCGCAATGGGCGCAGCACCACCTTCTCTGCCTATCTTCGCCAACTATCCCAACGGCGTGGAGCTTCCGCCGGTGAATCAACAAACGCGGAATGGGAACTCGACCCCGATCAGACTTTCTGGCGCGCGTATGCGATCGGATCACTGGTCAACCGCTGGTCGCCGCTGGCTCGCAGCGTCACGGTCGTACCAGTGCCACGCGGTGGTGCTGACCCGCACGAACTGTGGCAGCGGTTTGCTACCTCCCTGGAATTAGGACATGTGCTTCCCCACATACCTCCACACATTGATTCGATCGGCGCAAACGTCGGCATCACCGAACCCGAAGCGCTCGTGCTGGCCGGATTGAATCGACAGTCTCGAAATTCTTCACTGACAGATCCGGCGCTCCGGCAATTGCGCGGCCGAATCGTGAAGGATGCCTTCGTGCCACGGGCCGATCGCGGTAACCCGGTTCGCCTGCCCCCGGCGTGGCTTGACCAGGTTCGGGCATGGGCTGATGCCGATGTGAATGATCTCATGCGCACCGACGCAAAAATTGTTGGTCCCGTCGAGGACCTTCGCGTCGATGCCTCCCTGCGGGCCGGTGTCTCAACGCCACCTCAGCAGGTGGCGTCAGCGGCAGGGGCAGCTCTCTACCTGCTCAATCAGCCGCCACCTGCCGAGGCACCAGCAGCTCCCACACGAAAAAAACGGCGCGGTCCCCGTAGCGGGTAGCATTGCAAGGCTGTGCAACCACCGGCCCCTAGACTGCTGCCGTGCTGCTCGTCGTCTGTGGAATGCATCGATCCGGATCAACACTCGTTTGGCAGATCGCTCGCCATCTCGTGTCCGACCAGCCTGGCCTGCGCAACCCTCGCGGACTGTCAACGTCACAGTTCCCCGCCGCTGCGGCTGATTGTGACGACCTGCTGATGGCAAAAGTGCACTTTCGTCCCGCACTTGAACGCGATGACTTTCCGCAGGTGGGCGCAAAATATCTCTACACCTATCGCGATGTGCGCGATGTCATGGCGTCGCTTTACCGAAAAGGCCGCGCAAAGCCAGAGGATCCCGAACGCGGTCCTCGCAGTAGCAGGCTCGGTGCCCGACGCGAACTGCGCGGCGATACCTTCTGGCGATCGCGTGACTCGGTGTGGATCGGCAAGTACGAGCAATTCAAAGATGATGTGCCTCAACTAGTGCGAGACCTGGCCGACTTCCTTGAAGTGGATGTCACTAGCCAACGCGTAGACGCGATCGTGGCCGACGTAGACATGCAGGCCCAGCAGAGCCGCGCGGTTGACGCTAAGGCCCACGGGGTTGATGATGACCTTCGCGTCACCTCCAACCACATCACCGATGGACGTATGGGCGCGTGGCGCGACACGTTGACCACCGAAGAATTGATCGCAATCGAAGCAGAAAGTGCCGGTTGGTTGGTGGAGCACGGCTATGAATTAGAGACCGCGGTGGGTAAACGTCGCGCCGCTCAAACCCAATCCGCCGACAGCGAAGCAGAGCCAGCACCAGATCTGCGTGAACACACTCAGCCCCAGGGCAACGATGTGAAACTCGGGGTACTAACGCTCGCTTCATCCGCCACGGCTGCAGGCGCCATGTTCACCACCCAGCGCAATTCCGGCGTATCGAATCTCCTGTGGGTGGCCGCGCTGCTGTCCACCAGTGCGCTGGCGTATCGACTAGGTCAGCAGCGTGTTGGGTTTGCGGCTGCTCCAGCGACCATCCTGTCTTCCCTTCGCTCCTTCGGTTCTTAGGACTAGGGAGTGGCCGCACGAATAGTCCTGCACATCGGACCCCGGAAGACAGCAACAACATATCTGCAGCGGTGCCTGGTGAAGTTGACCAGACGCGGCGTCATTGACCCCTCCGTTTACCCACTGAACTCTCGCGAGAAGGACGACCACAACCACGTCCCAGGCATGATTGATCTCTTGCGCACCTACGATCAGATACCCCTACAAGATGACGCTTGGCGTCACCTCGATGGGCAGGCTGCATCAGCACTCATTGATCATGCACGACAGGCTTCGGGTCCGGTTATTTTCTCCGCCGAGGCTGTGGCCGCGACTCGACTGGCGGGTGCGCGAACGGTGATCGCGGCCTTTGCTCCCGCTGAAATCACCGTGGTTATTACTGCACGGCCGGTGGGCAGAGTGCTACCTAGCTCGTGGGCCCAGCACGTACGCAATGGCAACATCGAAACCCTGGAGAGTTATTTGGATCTGCGCCGTGCAGAACGTGCTCAGATGGCGACCCTAGAAACACGACCAGACCACGCATTCTGGCGCTCCTACGCATATGGGCACCTCGTTCGTCGTTGGCGCTCAGCCGGCGCTCGTGTCGTGGTCGCAACCGTGCCATCACATCCAAGTGATCCGAGTGAAATGTGGCGCCGCTTCGTCGCAGCGACAGGTCTCACCGATGTCCTACCAGCAGATCCGCCGCGCATCAGCGACGCCAAAGCAAACGCGTCTCTCTCCCTCGATCAATCCCTTGCAATACAGGGCTTCAACGAGACTGCTCGAGCCGCCGGCCAGGATCGCAGATGGACGCGACGTGAGCATCGCCGGATGCTACGTCACGGGTTAAGGTCAGACCCTGAGCAAGCATTGCAGGACGGCATCCCCGAACACCTGCATGAACCAGTGCAGCAATGGCAGTTTGACGATGCCAACGACCTTTCGGTGACCGGCGTTGAAACTGTAGGGGATCTCGCTGACCTCACGGCGACACCGAAACCTGCACCTAGCGACGACGAGATGATTACTGCACTTACCGATACCGTCGGACGCGGTTTACTGGGCATGCAGGCCATGCACGCCACCTCTGATGAGAGCGTCGACTCCTAACCACGTTGAGTTGGTTGGCTCCACTCCTGCAATTGAGATACGAAGCGCACCCCGTCATTCGCCCAGTTCATGTGCGTCGTCACCCATTCGCGACCCGTGTCGGCAAATGTTTGGCCCAGCGCCGGATCGGCGCGCCATCGTCGAACGATGTCAACGACGGCATTCGTGTCACCAAACCCAACAACTTCGCCGCCACCGGAATCTTCAATCAGTGCCTTGGTTACCGGGAGGTTCGTGGCGATCACCGGCACACCGTGAGCAAGGTACTCCATGATCTTGGTCGGGCGTGAGTGCCGATAGTTGGGTTCATCGTGGAGCAACGCCAACCCGGCGATGGCCCCCTCAATCATGGCAAGGGCCTGCTCATTGGCCACATATCCGTGCCAAATCACCTCTCCACGTTCCTGGGCGGCTCGAACAGGTGCCGTCATTTCCCTATCTACAGAACCAATCAAATGAACCGACACTTCGCCATGTAGTTGCTGAGCAACTTCTAGCATCTCTACGCCGCCACGGGCACGGGTCACGTGACCCACGTAGACGATGCGATCACCGCCAACGGCGGGAACCACCGCAGGCACCGTGGTTGAGTTCGGGATCACCGGATGTGAATCGTGGAACCGCTGCTGATAACTATGTTCAGCAAGCAATAGGTGATAGTGGGCCTCTGCTCGCAATTCCATCCGGCGGGCAAGCTGCTGCGTGATTGATCGAAGCGGTTTGGGTATCCAACCCTTAAGGCTAATTGACGCGGGCAGGTCTTCGTGCACGTCCCACACGATGCACCGGTGCGTCAGTGTTGCGACCGCAAGCAGCAATTCAGGTGAATGCAGCAGCAACACGTCGTGATCGGGCGCCATTTTTCGCAATGTGCGGGTAGCCGCCACAAGGGCGGAGAACCTATGTCGTCCGTGTGCAGCAGGTACATCCACGCACTCCACACCCGGCATCGGCGTCACCCCGAAGTGTTGAAAGGGTGCCAGGTAGGTCACCCGGTGGCCGGCGGCGAGGAGGCTGGCGATTTCGCGTGCCGCTATACGCGCATCCCGCGGGTCGTGAACCACGGTGGCCACCAGAACACGCATTATGCGGGATTCGCATCCGCGGCCTGATCCACCGCTTCGTGTCCAGGCCGGTCCTCTCGGCGCTGGCGACGGCGATCCTTGCGGCCCTTCTTCGATTGCAGGCCATATCTTTTCTCATAGGCTGGCACGACTTCAAGCGGATCGCCGTCGGCAATAATCTTGCCTTCATCAAGCCATATCACCCGATCGCAAGTGGCTCGAATCGACGACATGGAATGACTTACCAAAAAGATGGTGTCCGCTTCATCGCGCAACTGCTGAATCCGCTCGGTACTGCGACGCAGAAACTCACCATCGCCGGTGGCAAGGGCCTCATCAATCAACAAGATATCGTGGGTAACCGACGAAGCGATGGCAAATTTTAGTCGAGCACCCATGCCTGAGGAGTAGGTGCGCATGGGCATGTGAATTGCTTCGCCGATGCCACTGAACTCCACGATGTCGTCATAGAGATGTTGAATGTGGTCAGGACGCAGCCCGAGGGCGAGCAATCCAAGTTCGATATTCCGGCTGCCCGAAAGCGCCTGGATGAGTGCCGAACTCACCCCGAGGAGTGTCGGCTGGGCATCGGCATAGACAGCGCCGGACGCGGCCGGCAAAAGACCTGCAATAGAACGCATCAACGTGGACTTACCAGATCCGTTTTTCCCAATAACTCCGATCGCTTCACCCTGGCGGGCAACAAAACTCACCCCGCGCAAGGCCTGGACTTCGTGCATGACCGCGATCGGCCGCCGTCTAATTGCACGTGCGATTCGGTTCTTGCGCCGCCCGTCAGTGTGGCGTGGTTTGGGAGTAGCCCACACTCGATAAGACACATGTAAATCATCAACAACGATTTTGATGTCGCCAAGTTTGCGGTCAACAAAGGCAACGCCATCGTCGGTGTCCTCAGGCTCCGCTATGTCATGGAAATCATCTTCAGTTGCCACGGCCGTACCTATTCTCCGCCCGCCAGAAGTACCACACACCGAAGATCCCGATCCCAAAACTCCACGCGGCGGCCGCCGCCCAGTTCGCTGCTCCACCGGGAGCGTCATAGGTGTTCATGAGGGCGTCGCGCATGATGTTCAGGTACACGGTGCCGGGATTAATCTCAATAATGACCACCGCCCACGGAGGTGCGCCGAGTCGATCAAGTCGGTCCGCGATCGGAATCATGACGCCGGATGCGTAGCCCCAGAGCCGCAAAAAGTAGGGCATCACATCAGCAACATCTTGAACTGCGGCTACCACGCGCGCCATAATCATGGCCATTCCAACGGCGAATAGCGTGATGAGGGCCAACGCCACCGGTGCGAGAAGCCAATTCCAGGTGATGCGCTCTCCGGTAATAAGCAGGATTCCCAGCATGATTGGAATGGACACCGCAAAAACACGCAACTGCTTGTATACGATGGCCAAGGGCAGCACCGCGCGTGGAAAGTGAATTGCGCGAACCAACCCAACATTGCCGGAAATACTTCGTGATCCAGCTGTAACTGATTGGCGAATCAGGGCGAATGAAAAAACTCCCACTGCCAAGAAACCAGTGTAGTTCTCGACACTTCCGCGACCGCCCAGCAAGAACCCGAACAAGAACCAGTAAATCGCCATGGTGAATACAGGGTCTAGGACCTGCCACAGTTGACCGAGGCGACTTCGGGAGTTCTCCGCCTCCACCTTGGCCGAGGCGAAAGCCCTGATGAACGCCCGCCGCTGCCAGGTTGCACGCAGGTAGCGGAAGAACGGTGGGCGCTGGTTAACAAGTTCAAGGCCTGACTCAGCGGCAAGGGCTGCACCCGTTATTGCCCGGCCACCCTCCATAATCAGAGTCGAACCGCCGATGAATGAGATGTCACCCCGCGGGTGTCCAAGAACAAGGTGGCGGCTGCCGCCAGCGCATCAACGTCGTACACACGATGATTCTGCAGCAGGACACATACGTCAGCAGAGACCACCGCAGCGTCGATATCAGCGTGGACGTCTAACGTGGACTCGCCCAATTGCCACTGCTGCACGTAGGGATCGTGGAAGATCACCTCAGCGCCCTTGTCCATTAATTCAACGGCAATGGGTTTGGCCGGGGACTCCCGTTGATCGGCGATGTCTGGCTTATAGGTGACGCCGAGCAGGCAGACTCGGATGCCGCGCAACGGCTGACCGGCCTCGTTGAGTAGATCCTGGATGCGCCGCACCACGTAGGCAGGCATGCCGGCGTTGATTTCCTGGGCCAACTCTACGAACCGGAACGGGTACCCCAACTTTGCCTGCACCTGGTAGGACAGGTAGTTGGGGTCAATCGGGATGCAGTGCCCACCAACACCGGGGCCGGGGTAAAAGGCCTGAAAACCAAAGGGCTTGCTTTTCGCCGCCTCGATGACGTCCCACAAATCGATGTCCAATTCATGACAGAACCGAGCCATTTCATTGACCAGGGCAATGTTGATGTGGCGGTACGTGTTTTCTAGCAACTTCGCCATCTCCGCCTCGCGTGTCCCTCTCGCCTCCACCACCGTATCGACGAATCGGCGGTAAAAATGTGCTGCGGCAGCGGTGCACGCCGGTGTGTGCCCCCCCACGACCTTGGGGGTGTTCCGCATACCGAAAGTGGCATTGCCCGGATCAATGCGCTCAGGGCTGAACGCCAGGAAAAAGTCTCGACCGGCGATGAGTCCGGTAGCCTCTAAAATGGGGCGCACCTCATCGTCGGTTGTTCCCGGATAGGTCGTTGACTCCAAAACCACGAGTTGGCCCCGGTGCAGGTGGGAAGCGATATTTCCCGTGGCACCCAACACGGCTGCGAGGTCGGGCCCGCCTTCGGGCGTTAACGGGGTGGGCACGCAAATGACAACGGTTGCTGCGCCAGCAAGAACGGCGGGATCCGTCGAGGCGGTGAATCCGGCATCGCGCATGACTTCAATGTCAGCGTCACTGAGATCATCCACATGGCTGCGTCCGGCGTTGAGACCATCAATAACATCGGTGGACAGGTCATAGCCAACAACACGCAAACCCGCCTCGGTGGCCGCTTGAGCCAGTGGCAGGCCGACATAGCCCATTCCGATGACGACGAGATCGCACGGATCGTGGACCGTCATACCGATGCCTCTTTCGTGTGAATCGCGACCTAGGTCGGGGGGTGAATCCGGCTGGACCGTGTTCTTAGCCACGATCCATACTCAATAACCCAAAGCAGCGTACGCGTTGGCGTACCCCGACATCACCTGAGGCCAGGTTCGACACGCCGCAACCCACTCTTTGGCCGCCACCCCGTGCCGTCGGCGAAACTCCGGCTCGGCGTAGCCAGCCAGTGCCTCAGCCCATGCCTCAGCCGAGAAATCGCCCGCGATGGTGGACCCAGGGGCCAAGGTTTCGCGAACCGCGGGCAGGTTTGAACCCACCACGGGCACGCCGCGTGCCTGTGCCTGCACCGGCTTCAAGGCAGTAACCCAGCGGGTGAGATCAGAGTCAATGCGCGGCAGGGTCAGCACATCCAGCGTGTCGAAGTACTGGCGCACCTGGTCAAGACCAACCCGACCCGGGGAAACCAGGGGCACGTGGCGCTCTCGCGCTAGTTCCCGCCACCGCGCCAATTCAGGCCCCTCACCCACCAGCAGCACCACCACGTTGAGGCCCTGACCGCGAAGTATCGCCGCGGCATCGATGGTGGTGGCCAAACCTTCGTAGGCATACATCGTGGTCACCGAGCCGATGACCAGGTCTGCCTGCGCATACGGGCCCAGGATGGAGACGCGATTCTCCGATGGGAAAGCGGTGAGGAAATCGATGTCGACTCCGTTGGGGACGACGAATACGCGCTCGGGAGGCACTCCTCGTTGCACAACGTGATCGCGCATGGATTCACCCAGCGTCGTCACCACATCGACCGAGCGCAATACCTGCGTGTGCTGGGCCCGCAGCCACCGAAACATGTCGGTTTCCTCCGCCTGCTTACCGCCGTGTCCTGCCGCCCAGGTGTGCTCGAAAAAGGTCCGGACTTCATAGGCCACCGGGATCTGCAGCGCCCGACCAGCCGCGAGTGCTGTCCGACCGTTCATGGCATCGGATGCCCCATGAATAACATGGGGACGCAGCCGTCGAGCGAGTTGAGTCAGGTGCTTCTCATAGGCTTTTTCAAACCGATCGGAAGCCGGTAAATGCGTTGGCAGCAGTCGGTGATAGGGCACCGTGTCAACGGTGTGATGGTTATCGGCTGCGATGTCGCCGTGAAAGACCGGGAATCCAAGCCTGGTCACCACCTGGGCATCCCAGCCACACGCACGCTGCGAAGCCGCGACCTGCTGCGTTCGGATTGTTGATCCGGCCTGGACTCGGGGCAGGGAGTTCGTGACGACATGCAGAATCGATAGTGGCTGGTCAGTCTTGGCAGCAACGGTTGGGGCTGGAGAAGCGGCAGCGGTCCACGTGGGCACAGCAGCCCGGGCCAGCCGACTCACCCGTCGAGCAGACGTGATCACCCGCATTCTTCGGCGGCTACCTCGACGCGGGAGGGCGGCAACCTCATTGACCTGGCCCGACAGCAGGGCAGCAGCGAGCTGAGCAGAATCGTCTGCCGGGTTCTGCGCGGTGAGCGTGGGTAGTAGCGCCATGGCTCCGGCATAGTCATCCCCCGCAACAGCCTGGTCGAAACGACCTTGAGCATTTGCGGCAGGCCATGGCGAACGTAGCGTGGGTACCGCACGCTGGAGAGCCATCACTGCGCGTCGGGGATCCTCAGCGAAACGCTGCCATGCCCCGGACGCCACGAGGGGCAGGTGGCGCACGGCGCGAGACAGGGCACGCACGCGAGAAAACGCACGGGGAGGCGGGTTCGACGGTTCAACGGTCACGTCTGGGATAGTAGGCGGTGCAACCTCCCGACCGAGAGGCTCCGATGACTCTGCTGCACATTACTGGCGCTCGACCCAATTTTCCCAAGGCGGCTCCAGTCATCGCGGCTCTGGCGGAATTGGGGGTCCGCCAGCGCTTAGTTCACACCGGTCAGCATTATGACGACCGCATGTCTGAAGTCTTTTTTCGCGAATTGAGTCTGCCTCAACCTGACGTGAATCTAGGCGTGGGGTCAGGCTCCCATGCCCAGCAAACGGCTGCCCTCATGATCGGCCTGGAAGAGGAAATTCTCTCGACCGAACCACAGTTGGTCATCGTCTATGGCGATGTGAACTCGACCCTGGCTGCGGCCATCGTCGCTGCCAAGCTGGGCGTTCCCTTGGCTCACGTGGAGGCCGGGCTGCGAAGTTTCGACATGTCGATGCCCGAAGAAATCAACCGGTTGGTCACCGATGCACTTGCCGACCTCCTCTTCGTGACCAGTCCGGATGCTATTGCTCACCTTGCTCGAGAAGGCGTGCCGGAAGGCAAGATTCACCTGGTGGGCAATCCCATGATCGACACGCTCCTGGCGCAACTGCATCGCCTCAATGTAGATCAGGCCCGTCAAAACATCGGCGTGGGTGTCGACTACATCGTGGCAACCTTGCACAGGCCGGGCAATGTGGATGACCCACAGGTAGCAGCAGACCTGGTCGCCGTGGTTCACGAAGCAGCCGGCATCGCCGACATTGTGCTTCCGCTACACCCTCGCGGCAGAGCGGTACTTGAAGCTCTCGGCATCGGCGACCATCCGCGCGTTCACGTGGTGGAGCCCCTCGGCTATATCGACTTCATGTCGCTCGTACGTGGATCCCTCGCGGTCATTACTGATTCTGGCGGGGTGCAGGAAGAAACGACGGTGCTCGGTGTCCCCTGTTTAACGCTGCGGCCCAACACTGAACGCCCCGTCACTATTAGTCACGGCACCAACCAGTTGGTCACTACTCATTCGCTCCCTGCCGCACTCGCCGAGCAGGTGGCGCTACGCCGAGAACAACCCGACCGCCTTGCTCCACCTACTCGCATCCCACCGCTGTGGGATGGTCATGCGGGCGAACGAATCGCACACCTGATCGTTGACTGGCTCGACGATCGGTACGCCCGATGACACCGGAAGAAGAATTCGCGCCAGCCGTTGAACCGGAGCGGGTGGCGCGCGTCACCGAAGAAAATGCTCGACTACGGATGGAACTAAGACACGCCAACGCCCGAGCGCAGCGTTTCGAAGCTGATGCTCGTCGGGTTCGAGCGTCAACTAAGTACACCGTGGGTGACCTTCTGGTTCGGGGGGCCAAGGATCCGCGTCGGCTGTTTCTTCTTCCACGCGAGTTACTCAGCCTCTACCGCCTGCGCAAACATCGACGTACCGCCAGCGAAGTAGCACTCACAGAAGTCACTCGGGCTCACCGCAGCGATTTGTCTAACGAACATGCCGCACGCCTGCTACTTCCACGTATCGGTGCCGCCGCCGATGCTTCGGTGAGCGTCGGTGGTGCGCTGAGCCGCACTACCGAACAACTCCTGCAGCCCTATGCCGCGACCACCTCGGTACTCCCTCATGATGCCGCCGCACTCATCATGGACGCTGATCCCGATATCGTTTTCGTGGATACCGCAGCTGGCCTACCTGGCGAATCGTGGTCACACCTGGGCAACCCGGCGGCAACCGATCGGGCGCTGGCCGCCTTCGATCTGGTGACCGCGGCCAGAGAGCGAGGCCGCCCGGTCGTGATGCTGCGCAATAGCTCACCCGGTCACACAGCCGGCCTCGTTGGCATTATCGATCGATGCGATCTCGTGGTCGATGCAACCCACTCAGTTCGGGAGAACGTATGGCTGCCCGGCACCCGGTTGGACTGGTGGAATGGGCAACAGCCAGCCGATCTTGATACTCCTCGACAGCACCGGCCACTGCTCACGGTTAGCGGTGGCGACACCAGCGGACACGTCCGAGCGTGGGCTCTTAGCCGCGGCGTAGAACCGGTCAACGTGCGCCCGCAGGCCCCACCCATCGGTGCGCTCCGGGAAGCGATAGCACTGGCCGATTTTTTCGTCGACACACAGCCGGGCACTTCCAAGCGCGTCGGCGGTTCAGCTGCCATGTGGGCCGCCCTGGTGGCGGGGCTACCCATCGTGAGTAGAGACACACACGAACTACGCTCGGTGCTAGGCGAACTCGTTGAGCCACAGCACGGCATCGTCTATCACTATGGGTCTGAATCAGACCTCGATAACACTCTCAACGCCGCGCAAACGGGCCCGGCAAGGTCCTTGGCCACCCACTGGCAGGTGTTGCGCCGCATTGCCTTGCGCCATACCGCCCCGGTCACCCTGACCGATCTTGCCCAACGCCTCCATCTATCGATCACAGCCGGTGCGTGCCGAGGCATCGCCGTGATCGTTGACGCCGAAATCACTGCCGACCGACTGGTTGAACAATTACTCGCACAAACGTTGCGACCAGCCGAAATTGTTGTCCGAGGCAGGATCGGTGATCGCTTGCGTGACCAAGTGCTGCAGTTACACATTGACGTGATCGACGCATCCGGTGACATCGCGCACATCGCTCAGCGCACGACATCAGCTTGGATCGCTCAGGTACATTGCCCGTCCACGGTGACCCTGCCAGCAGATCTCCTTCTCGATGCAATGATCAGCGTTGAAATCAGCCAAGCCAACCAAGTTCAGCTGGGTCACTTGGAGCCTGGTGACCTACAAAACAACACCGGTGTGCATCTGCTCCGGCGCAGCGTCGCTCTCGGCGACGCCTCCGCACCCCTGACCATCGCTCCTCCACACCCTGGTTGGCACACATGACTCGAACCCGGCGCGCCCTCGTCTATGCCGATGTGAACCTCAACATCTTGGATGGTTCAGCGATTTGGGTCCAATCGATGTGTGAGGCCCTTTCGCAAGCCGGCGTGGATACGCAGGTGTTACTCAAAGCACCGGTACTCACCGATCGACTTGTGGCTCCGCTGCGCGCCATGCCTGGCGTCACCGTCGTGGACCCCTTCGTCGACGGACTTGTCGGTAACGATGATGCCCTCTCCCCGGCACAGGCTGCTGACATCTTGCAGACACTCGATGACCGGCTGCGGGTCGATGTCATCGTTGTCCGGGGCTTGCGCCTTGCCGTAACCGCATCATCCCGCGAACAACTACACGGACGCTTGTGGACCTATCTCACCGATATTCCCCACGATGTCACCGGACTCACCGACTCGGTGGTTGATCAACTCGTAATAGTCGCCGAAGCCAGTCGATACCTGTTGTGCCAGACCGAACAATTGCGGTCCTTCCTCGAAGCGGTGATCCCTGCAGCGGCGGGCAGATGTGTGCTGTGGCCACCGATCGTTCCCGAACCTGACTTCGAAATCGTCCCGCGCACCCCTCTCTTCGACGAATCCACCGGCAGGCCGAACCGCCCGATCCAACTGGCCTACACCGGAAAGTACGCCGCACGTTGGAATACCCTGGAAATGACCGAGATACCCCAATTGCTAAGCGAACATGGCATCAACGCGGAACTGAACATGGTCGGTGACAAGGTGCATGATGAGCCGGATATTCCCGGCTGGTCTGATCGAATGACGGCTGCCCTACGCAACACTGCGGGCATCACGTGGCACGGTGGGGTGAGCAGGCAGGAGGCTATGCGACTATCGGCACAGGCCGACATCGGTTTGTCGTGGCGCACTGCGGACATGGATGCGAGCCTGGAACTTTCCACCAAGGTATTGGAATTCGCTCGCCTTTCCGTTCCCGTCATGCTTAACCGCACCCCCATGCACGAAGACCTTTTCGGTGCTGACTACCCGCTTTTCGTTGCCGATGCCGACGACATCGTGCAGATCTTGACCAACACCACCGGACTATCCGACACCCTCACGCGAGCAACCGCGTTGGCCTATCGTGGTGTGAGCGCACACCTGATGAATTCGGCGGTGCACCGCCTCCAAGAACTCCTCCGGCGGGCGTTACCCGATGCTCCGCCATCACATGCGGCATTTGCCGCCCCGCTGAAGGT
Organism: Candidatus Nanopelagicales bacterium; assembly: GCA_018609125.1. Lineage (GTDB taxonomy): Bacteria > Actinomycetota > Actinomycetes > S36-B12 > S36-B12 > M55B157. The sequence continues at coordinate 59,090 of JABAYF010000003.1, forward strand.
TCTTGTCGCCAGCCACGATCTGAAGTTCTTCAGTCGACTACAAGAACATCTGGGGGCTCTCCCCAGCGTTGAACTCCGTATCGACCACTGGCCCGCTCTCGCACAGCACGATGAAGAGGTCAGTAAAGATCTTGCCTCGTGGGCCGATGTTGTTATTTGCGAATGGGCCGGGCCAAACCTGGTGTGGTACAGCAAGAACAAGACGCCTGGGCAACGCCTCGTTACCCGCCTACACCGATTCGAACTCAGTGCAGGGTGGCTAACCGATGTCGAGATCGCCAACGTCGATCAAGTGATTTGCGTCAGCCCCTACTACGCTCAACTCACGGCCCAAACAACTGGATGGCCGAGTGGAAAGATCGTGGTGATTCCCAACTGGGTAGATCTCGAACAGTTCCAGCGCCCCAAACTCGCTGGCGCACAGTTCACCCTCGGCATGATCGGAATCTCACCGGTTCGTAAACGTCCCGACATCGGCATCGACGTGCTCTCTCGATTGCGTCGCTACGACGCACGATTCACCATGGCGGTAAAGTCCAAAATGCCCTGGGACTACTGGTGGATCTGGCGCAAGCCAGAGGAGCGCATCGATACCGAACGACTCATGGGCCGAATCCGTGATGACCCCACCGTTCACGATGCCGTTTCCTTCGATGGTTTCGGGGGTGATGTCGCGGCGTGGTTGCGTCGCGTGGGCTGGGTGTTATCGACTTCTGAGGATGAAAGTTTCCATCTCGCCCCAGCCGAGGGCATGGCATCGCACGCGGTGCCCTGTCTGCTGCCCTGGCCTGGAGCCGACACCATTTACCACCCTCGATGGATTAGTCAGACGGCACAGGCCATGGCCGAAAAGATTTTGGACATCACCGAAGCAGGTACCTGGGAGCAGACTGCCGAAGAGGCCTTCAAGCAGGTACGCGCATCGTTCCCGCTGACCGACGTAGCACGAATGTGGACTGAAGTTCTCACGACCGATGTGGATCCAGCAACAGCTCAAGTTCCGCTCTACCCTACCGACGAGTGAAGACGACCTCACCCGCTGGGAAACACCGCGCAGTAGTGCAATCGACCCTCTATTGATTCACCGATCGCGAGCAAGCGCTGGTTGTGTACGAGCGCGGTGGCAGTGGCAGACAGCGTGTCTCCGGGCCACGGTATACGCGTGCCATGACTAATGGCCAACGCGGTGTCGGAGTCAATCTGGCACACCGGCAGCGAACGACTAGCGGCTTCTGCAGGGGACATTAACAACTTGGCTGCCTCCACCGGTGTCAACTTTTCCCACTCCGAGAGTGACTGTGCCTCAGCCAAGGTGAAGGCTCCGGAGGTGGTGCGGCACAGTGACGTCAGATGACCACCCACACCGAGTAACGCGCCGGTGTCGCGGGCTATCGCACGGATGTAGGTGCCAGCCGAACACCGAACATGAATCTCTACGTCTACGGTGTCGCTCCCCCGGGTGACCTGACCGAGTCTGAGTTCGTGGATTGTGACGGTTCGAGGCTCCAGTTCCACCTGTTCCCCCGCCCGCACCCGCGCGTAGGCACGCTTGCCGTCAACCTTTACGGCACTGACCGAACTGGGCACCTGGTTGATCGTGCCCACGTTGCTGGCGAACGCGGCCTCAATCTGGGCCTGGGTGAGCGAAGCGGTGGATTCTGCGGCGGTCTGGTTGCCTTGCGCATCGTCAGTGTCCGTGGACTGACCTAGTCGTACGGTTGCGACGTAACCCTTATCGTCCCTGGTGAGATAACCAAGGAGTCGAGTGGCCTGCCCTACACCAAGCACCAGCACCCCGGTGGCATCAGGATCAAGCGTTCCGGCATGGCCAATCTTCTTCATTCCCAGGGTTCGCCGTGCCCTTGAGACCACCGCATGGGAACTCATGCCCGCCGGCTTGTCGATAACGACAACACCGATCGGGCTATTCAGCATCTTCGCTTGGGTGCCGATACGGATCGGTTTCGCCTGCGTACTGCGCCCCACTGGCCCGTGCCGATAGTTCTGCATCCGACTGCGCAGCCTGCTGGAGAAGTTCATCGATATGGCGAGCCGTATCCGGCAATGCATCCAAGATGAACGTCAGCGATGGCGTGTGCTTAATGCCCGTTTGGCGGCCCACTTCCGTGCGCAGCACCCCTTTGACTGATTCAAGGGCGATAGCCGACGCACCACGCTGCTCATCATCACCGAAGACTGTATAAAACAGCGTTGCTTCGCGCAGGTCGGCGGTGACCCGAGCATCGGTAATGGTCACAAAGCCCATGCGCGGGTCCTTTACTTGGAACTCAAGCGCCTGGGCAACAATGACTTTGATGCGTTCAGCTAACCGTCGAGCACGTGCCTCCGAGGCCATGATGTGCAGTCCCTTCCGTGTGCTAACTCTCTAAGTGCGCGCGATTTCTCGCATCTCAAAGGTTTCGATGATGTCATCAACCTTGACATCGCCATATGAGCCGAGGTTGATGCCACATTCGAAGCCCTCACGAACCTCGGTGGCATCCTCTTTGAAGCGACGCAGCGAACTGATCGACAGATTGTCCGCCACCACCTTGCTGTCGCGAACGAGGCGCGCCTTGGAATTGCGGCGAATTTCTCCACTTTGCACGAGGCATCCGGCAATGGTGCCAAACTTGGAAGACTTAAAGACCTCGCGTACCTGCGCGGTGCCCAGCTGAGCCTCTTCGTATTCCGGCTTAAGCATCCCCTTCAAGGCTGCCTCAACATCATCGATGGCCTGGTAGATGACGGAGTAGTAGCGAACATCAACCTCTTCTTGCGAGGCCAACTCAGCAACCTTGCCCTCCGGGCGAACATTGAAACCGATAACCACGGCATCCGAGGCGCTCGCCAAAATGACGTCGGACTTGGTGATGGCTCCCACGCCGCGGTGAATGACGCGCACCGACACTTGGTCGCCCACTTCAATCTTGAGTAGCGCATCTTCGAGGGCTTCAACAGATCCGGAGACATCGCCCTTGATGACAAGGTTGAGTTCGCTACGTTCGCCCTCTTCCAGAGTCTTCAAGAAGTCTTCAAGCGTACGACGACCCCGACTGCGGGCCAATTGGGCGTTGCGCTCGCGGGCTTGACGTGTGTTGGCAATTTGGCGGGCGATGCGATCCTCGTTAACAACAAGGAAGGTATCTCCAGCTCCGGGAACACTGGTAAGACCCAGGACCTGAACCGGACGCGACGGCCCGGCCTCTTCCACCGGGTTTCCATTTTCATCCAGCATTGCGCGAACGCGACCATAGGCATCGCCAGCGACGATCGAGGAGCCAGCGCGCAAGGTGCCACGCTGAACAAGCACGGTGGCTACCGGGCCACGGCCTCGGTCCAGGTGCGCCTCAATGGCCACGCCCTGGGCATCCTGGGTGGGATTCGCGGTGAGATCCAAAGTGGCATCAGCCGTGAGTAGCACAGCCTCGAGCAACTCCTCGACACCCTGCCTGCTGATGGCAGACACATCAACGAACATGGTGTCGCCACCGAAGTCCTCGGCCACCAGGCCGTACTCGGTGAGCTGGCCCCGGACACGTGCCGGGTCAGCACCTTCCTTATCAATCTTGTTGACCGCAACCACGATGGGCACATTGGCCGCTTGCGCATGGTTGAGGGCTTCGATCGTTTGCGGTTTCACACCGTCATCCGCGGCAACCACCAGGATCGCCACATCGGTCACCTGAGCACCGCGGGCACGCATGGCAGTGAATGCCTCGTGACCGGGTGTATCAATGAAGGTAATCGCACGGTCACCGGCATCGGTGTGCGTTTGGATTTGGTAGGCACCAATGTGCTGGGTGATACCACCAGCCTCACTTGCCACCACATTCGTTCGGCGAATGGCGTCCAGCAACTTGGTCTTGCCGTGATCGACGTGACCCATCACGGTGACGACCGGTGGGCGTGCCGCGAGATCGTCAGCACCGCCCTCGTTTTCACCAAAATCAAGATCGAACCGTTCCAGCAGTTCGCGATCTTCATCTTCTGGCGAAACGACCTGAATATCGAAATTCAACTCGCCACCGAGGAGTTTCAGCGTGTCATCGTCCACCGACTGAGTGGCGGTGACCATCTCACCGAGATTGATCAGAACTGTCACCAGGTCTGCTGGACTCGCATCAATCTTGTCAGCGAAATCGGTCAAACTGGCACCGCGCGATAGGCGTACGGTTTGGCCGCCACCCTGCGGCAATCGCAGCCCACCCATCGTGGGTGCTTGCATGTTGTCAAATTCTTGTCGTTTGGCCCGCTTGGACTTTCGCCCGCGCGCTGGGCGACCACCGGGGCGACCGAAGGCACCAGCGGTTCCGCCACGACCTGGGCCACCGCGGCCGGGACCACTACGACCGGGACCGCCGAATCCACCGCGGCCGGGTGCACCACCACCGGGTGCGCCGCCACCGGGAGCGCCACCGGAACCGGGTGCGCCGCCGCCACCGGATGCGCCGCCGCCGGGGCGTGGACCGCGTGAGGGCGAACCGCTGGGGCCACCGGGACGACCGCCGGGTGCGCCACCGGAACCACCGGGTCGCGCGTTTGGTCGGGGGGCGCGAGCTGCGGGCATGCTACCCGGATTTGGTCGCGGGGCACCGGGGACGCCGCCGCGAGCGCCAGCGTCGGCTGCTCCTGGGCGACCCATACCGGTGCTGGTACCGAAGGGGTTATTACCCGGTCGTGGAGCACCGGGTCGGGATCCGCCAGGTCGAGGTGCAGGACGTGGCGTTGGGGCTTCGGCCTCTTCTTCCGTCGCCCCGCCGGTGAAGGGGTTGTTGCCCACTCGCGGCCCAGTTCGTCGTGCCGCACCGGGAGTGGGGGCCGTGGACGCGGCCGATGCGGCGGCTGCGGATTCCGCTACAGGTGCCTCGTGGGCTACCGGTTCCTCAGTTTGGACGGCCGGAATCTCTTCGGCCGCAGGCTTTGCCGTCATTGGCGTCGGCGCAGCCGGGGCGGGTGCAGCTAGGACTTCAGGCGTCGGCGCGGCCCTTTTTGCGGCTGCCTTACGCGCAGGCTTCTTGGCCGCTGGCTCAACGGCGGGCATGGCCTCTTTGAGACGACGGGCCACTGGTGGCTCAACCGTCGACGAGGCAGAGCGCACGAACTCACCGAGCTCGGCAAGTTTTGCGAGAACGACTTTACTTTCGACTCCGAGCTCTTTTGCGAGCTCGTAGACCCGGACCTTCGACACAACTCTCCTGTCTTACGGTCCGAGCAAATCTCGAACCGTCAGTGTGTAGCGAACCTGCTCATGGCTGGGAACTCATGCGTGGCTCATCTTGGGTGCGCCCTTCGGGACGTGACGGTTGGACTACGCGGTGTGGGCGGCATGCGCACACCGGTTCGCAGAGGATAAACACCTCTACAACAGGTTAAGGCTAACGGTGCCGCTTTTAGCCCTGGTCATCAGCCCGCCCCTGGCCCTGGTTCGCCCGTATGACGTAATGCCCGGTCGATGGCACGCCCACGTCGTGCCCCGTCTAGGCACTGCTCATGCACCCACGCGCCTCGCCCGGGCAGACGGGCATTTTCATCGGCAACCACGCGCCCCTGGAACACGACCAGACGGATAAGTTTTGATTTGTCCGTGGTGGCCCGGCATCCCACGCAGGTGCGCTGCGGCTCAATCACTCGGTATGTCGGTGTTCACTTCAGCATCGGAATGAATATCGATGCGCCAACCGGTGAGACGAGCTGCGAGTCGGGCATTTTGGCCCTCGCGACCGATCGCCAGCGACAATTGATAGTCGGGAACGACCACGCGGGCCGATCGGGAATCTTCATCAACCACGGTGACAGAGCTCACCCGCGCCGGCGACAAAGCCTGGGCGATAAAAGTGGCTGGGTCTTCAGAGAAGTCAACGATGTCGATCTTTTCGCCGCTGAGTTCACTCATGACTTGGCGCACACGCTGTCCCATGGGCCCGATACATGCACCTTTAGCGTTCACTCCCACGACTGTCGGGTGCACAGCGATTTTACTGCGATGCCCTGCTTCGCGGGCCAGGCCGGAGATTTCCACTATGCCATCGTTGATCTCAGGAACTTCAAGGGCGAAAAGGCTACGCACGAGACCGGGGTGAGAACGCGACACCGTCACCTGGGGCCCACGAGGGCCCTTGCGCACCCCGACCACAACACACTTAATTCGTTTTCCGTGTTCATATGTTTCGTTGGGCACCTGCTCCGACGGAGGCAGTAGGGCTTCCACCTTGCCCAGGTTTACCCGCACCACTCGCGGATCCGATGCCTGCTGAATGACACCGGATACTAGGTCGCCTTCGGTGCCGCTGAACTCACCGAACGTCCGGTCTTCGTCGGCCTCACGTAATCGTTGCAAAAAAACTTGGCGTGCTGTGGCGGCGGCAACGCGGCCAAATCCCGTGGGGGTGTCATCGAACTCACGCGCGGGCGGCGCGGCGCCGGATGAACTTGGCTGGGCAACCGGTTCATCCGCATCGACCGCATCGGGGTCAACGACGACCTCTTCGGTAGCCCATACGGTGACGTGCCCGGAATCCCGGTCAACCACCACGCGTGCCTTTGCCGCGGCCCCCGGGGATCGCTGATATGCGAAAAGGAGGGCTTCTTCGATGGAGGAAATCACCAGGTCCCACGACAGTTCTTTGTCTCGGACGATGCCCCTGAGAGCACTGACGTCGATGTCCATGCGGATTCACCTCCCTGTTGTGTTAAATCATCCTCTGGTCGAGGTAGTGCATCTTCGGCGGGTTAGGAATGCTTACCAGACTCATCAGCCTCGCCCGCGTCAGTTTCGACACTTGGGGTGGCTCTGGTGAAATCAACCTGCACGACCGCTGACGCAATATCGATCAACTGTAGAGTCACCAACTTTTCAGACTCAGATCGTAGTTCAACCACCGCATTACTCACTTCCGCGATACGACCGGTGACTGAGGAGCCGTCAACCAAAACGCATTCCACGCGGCGCCCAATATTGCGACGCCACTGCCGTGGCTGCAGCAGCGGTCGATCGACTCCACGCGTAGAGACCTCAAGGACGTAGGGTTCCTCCCCCATGACACGCCCCGCAACAGCGTTGTCATCAAGGGCTGCAGAAACCAGTTGACTGATCGCTGCAATCAAATCAAGATCGAGCGCGCGATCGGAATCCACCGTGATCTGGATGCGCTGACGGCGTCCAGCAGCGGTGATATCAACGTCATCTAGTTCTACGTCCTGGGCGGCCAGAATCGGGGTAAGCAGCACGGTCAATTCCGCGGCCCGTGCTTGAGCAATCGGTGCTCCCATGTGCCGACCCCTTCCAGCGCCTGCCAATTCTTAACCGGTGGGCACGCTATCGTGACACCTGTTCAACGTGAACCAACGCCGTGTCAATTCACTGAAATCGGAGGTGAACCTTGCTCAGCCGCAGAGCGCTGCTGGTTGGCCTCGCAGTGGGTTCTACCGCCGTCGTCACCGGATGCACCACGAATGATGATTCACTTCCGGTCGACCCCACCTCATCTGCTGCTGAACCCGATAATGACCTCGCGGTCGCCGAATCGGTTGTGGTTAACGAAATCGCCCTCGTGGCCATGTACGAGCAGGTCATTGCATCAACCACTAACAACGCATCAACCTTGGCCCTCCTCAGCGAGATTGCCAATCAACACCGACTCCACGCGCAGGCGATGCCGACGACCTATGCGCCTCCCGCGCCATCACCCGCGATGAACAGGCCAACGATCGACGACCTCATTGCCGCAGAACGCAATGCAGCCGATCAGCGAACGTCTTCATGCATGGAGGCCACCGCCGAAAACCTCACCAGAAGCCTGGCACTTATTGCGGCGTCGGAGGCGTCACACGTTCAGGCACTCAGCCAAGTGATTCCGACATGAGTGGGGCACTAGAACAGGTCATCCAGGGCGAGGAAGCTGCCGTCTACGCATACGGCCGCGCAGCACCATACCTTTCGGGGGCAGAAAACGATCGAGTTCGAGGTGGCCTCGTTGCCCACCAACAACGTGTCACAGCGCTGCGCGCGGAACTCAACGTTCAATCTCAGCCGCAGGCACCACTGGGCTTTGAGGTACCTCAGGTCATTGACGGTGGTACCGCCCGATCGCTACTCGGCGAGGTTGAGGCAAGACTTTCTGCGCAGTACGCGGACCTAGCCGCGGCCAGCACGGGTGACCAACGAAGGGAAGCCGTTCTCATCGCGAGAGAATGCGCGGTTCGAAGCATCACGTGGGGCGCTGCGCCACAACCGTTTCCTGGCCGTTAGCGCAACAGATCAACGGTGAGGGTCACCAGCAGAATCCCCACGACAACGAGGAGCACGATGCGCACGAAATCACTCCCCCGAGCCATAGCTGTACGTGCCCCAATCACCCCACCCGCGATGTTGCAGGCACCCATTGCGAGGCCGAGCAACCAGATGACAGAACCACCCAGCCCAAAGATAATGAGCGCTGCTGCATTAGTGCCGACGTTGACCAGCTTTGCCGTCGCCGATGCCCGCAAGTAGGAATAGCCCAACGCCGCCACCAGCAAGACGATGAGAAATGCTCCCGTGCCGGGGCCCAGCATGCCGTCGTAAAAACCGATGCCGCCACCACCGATCAGAGCGGTCCCCCATTTCCGCCTCGTAGACACGACGGGTGCTGCGGAGGACAACCAGCGAGAACGAAAGGCGATCAGTACCCACACCACGCCCAAAGCGATAACGACAAAAGGTCGCAGCACCTCAACGGGTAGTCGCAGCGCCACCAACGCCCCCGCCCCGGCGCCAATGAACGCCGCGGCGGCCATCGGCAGGGCGGTGCGCAACTCGGGTTTAACTTTTCGAGCATAGGTAATCGCCGCAGCGGAGGTCCCCGCTATGGAGGACAGTTTATTGGTGCCCAAGGCTGCCTGCGGTGCATCAGCCGGGACAGACAGCAGCAAAGCCGGCACCTGAAGGAGACCGCCGCCGCCACTGACCGCATCCACCCACCCGGCCACGGCCGCTACAACACATAGCAGGGCGATGGTCCAGCCGGAATCAATGAGCCCAATGCCGGCCGTTCCTAGGTCGATACCTCACCCCGCGCAGCGTCATACTCACTCATCCAGCGGTCGACGACGCCAACTATTTCTCCCAGCGATCCCAGCACAGCATCAGGTTCAACTGCGATGTCAACCGCCTGGTTCCCTAACCGAGAGTGGGGAATCAGGGCGGCGCGCATCCCGACCTGTTGTGCGCCATACACGTCATCCCACGGACGATCGCCGACGAAGACTGCCTCCTCTGGCGTGAGATCAAGGGCGCTGAGTACGGCCGTGAAGGCATCAAGATGCGGCTTTGCGACAGGGATTTCGCTCGAGTAGACCGCGGCGTCGATGAGTTGGTGTAGATCGTCACGTTTGAATACCTGCTCGTGATGTGACCGCGGCCACATCGTGTTGGACAACACCCCGATCAAAAGGCCGCGGTCGGCCAGGGCTTGCAGCGTCGACTTCGCTTCAGGGTCGGCCAACGTGTGTGGATCCCAGGCTGAGAGGTAGGCGGCCATAGCTGCGCGATGCCTAGTGGACGAGACATCCACACCAACGCTCGCCCAGATATGATCCAGCGTTCCGGTTCCCGCAGCTCCATTAGTCACTTGCTGGTCACGCCACTGGGCAATTTCGGCGGCCATGAGCCGCTCAGCCATCGATTCATCAAGTGGCGCATACACATCGACATAGTGCTGCCATTGCGCAACGAGATCGATGTCATGCCACGGCGTCAGAGTGCCACCCCAGTCGAAAATAACCCCCCGGATCTGCCGCGTCATTTCTGACAGATTCCGCGAAGCCGTTCGACAGCCTCGGCGATCGGCACATCTGTGCGCTCGCCACTGGCACGATCCTTGATCTCAATGACCCCCTCGGTCAGTTTCTTCCCCACCACGACGATGGTCGGAATACCGATCAACTCAGAATCCTTAAACTTCACACCCGGTGACACATTGCGTCGATCATCGAGTAGGACGCTAATGCCAACAGACTCTAACTCTGCAGCTAGATCCTCCGTCGCCGTCGCAATCTGCTGATCTTTGCCAGCGGCGACGAGGTAGACGTCAGCCGGTGCGATAGCTCGTGGCCAGATAAGACCGACATCATCATGGTGCTGCTCGGCCACGGCTGCTACCGCACGCGACACACCAATGCCATAGGAGCCCATGGTCACCACAACTTGGCGCCCAGACTCGTCCAGTACGGTCAGATCTAGTGCCTGCGCATATTTGCGGCCCAACTGGAAAATATGTCCAATTTCGATCCCGCGCGCTAACTCAATCCCCGCACCACAATTGGGACACGGGTCGCCGCTACGGACCTCCGCTACATCGATCACCCCGTCTGCGGTGAAGTCTCGGCCCGCAACTAATCCGAACACGTGCTGTCCTGGCGCATTTGCTCCGGTAATCCACGACGTGCCCGTTGACACTCGAGGGTCGAGGAGGTATTCCACGCCCTGATCTGACCCGAGCATGGTTGGCCCGATGTATCCCTTTGTTAGAGACGGAAAACGGGCGAAGTCAGCTTCTTCGAATGGTCGGGCCACCCGAGGCAACAACACCGATTCCAAGCGCTTCATGTCAACCTCGCGATCACCGGGCAAGCCGATCGCCAGTGGCGACGCTTGCCCATCGGGGTTTGTCACCATCAGCAACACATTCTTCAGCGTGTCAGCAGCCACCCACTCTCGATCGAGATGGCGCAGGTCTGATCGTTCATTCGACAGACCTACCAACGTGTCGATCGTCGGCGTGTTTGGAGTGTCATGCACCACCGCGGCGGATGCCTCGACAAATGAATGCGCTTCGCCTGCCGGCGTCGTGAAAGCCTCCACGTTTGCCGCGTAATCGCACTCCACACACCGCACAAAGGTGTCTTCACCGTGCGGTGTCGGTGCGAGAAATTCCTCACTTAGGGATCCACCCATAGCACCGGACATCGCCGACACAATGACGTAGTTCAAACCAAGGGCGTCGAAAGTTTTGATGTACGCGGCTCGATGTTGGGCATAGGAAAGATCAAGTCCCGCATCGTCAATATCGAAGGAGTAGGAGTCCTTCATGACAAACTCGCGTCCGCGCAAAATTCCAGCCCGTGGGCGGGCTTCGTCTCGGTACTTAGTTTGAATCTGATAGAGCGAGACGGGCAGGTCCTTGTAGGAAGAGAATTCCCCCTTGACCATCAGGGTGAACATTTCCTCATGCGTGGGGGCCAGCAGCATGTCCGACTCGCGCCGATCAGCGAGTCGAAACAGCGTGTCGCCGTAGTCAGCCCAACGCCCGGTACGTTCATAAGGTTCACGTGGCAGCAGGGCCGGGAAATGCACCTCTTGAAAACCAGCACTGTCCATTTCCGCGCGAACGATCTGTTCAACCTTGCGATACACGCGATAGCCCAGCGGTAACCAGCTAAAGATTCCCGGCGCAATGCGCCGCACAAAACCAGCCCTCACCAAGAGTCGATGACTGGGCACCTCCGCGTCTGCTGGATCATCACGCAACGTACGAACGAACAGCGTCGACATGCGCAACAAGGTGGTTCTCCCCATCAAATCAGCAGAACATCGGCACGAGCGGGTCTGCGCCTGACAATACTTGGCCGCATCGGGGGCGTCGCCACAGCGCCGCTAAAACAACACGGTGGCGAAACGCCCGACGACGTCAAAGCCAACGCGTTCGTAGCATTTGCGCGCGTACGTGTTGTAGTCATTGACATACAGACTCACCACGGGCGCTATTTCGCGGCGAGCATGCTCCACCACCGCCGACATTCCCGCAAGCGACAGCCCGCGACCCCGGTGGGCGGGGTCGACCCAGACTCCCTGCACCTGACATGCCTGTGTCGTTGACGCACCGATCTCGGCCTTAAAGATCACCCGACCGTCTTCTATTCGCGCCAGCGCCCGCCGTTGCCGGATGAGTTCCAGCACCCGCGCTCGATAGGCGCTGAGCATTCCGCCACCGACGGGAGAAATGCCCACCTCTTCGGTAAACATGGCGATACTGGCGGGGAGCAAAACGTCGATTTCGTCCTCGCGAACACACCGTACGAGCGGATCAGCCGGAATCTCAGAGTTCTGGACCATGGTCATGAGCGGTTGGTTGTCGCGCACGTCGCGCGCTGGACCCCAGGCTGGCTCGAGCATGCGCCACAAATCAAGCACCTCATCAGCATTGCCGACCATCGACGAACTGCGCCGTCCGGTCAGGCGCAGTCGACTGGCGAACGCGGCACGCGCGGCGACTGTTGTTTCCACGGGAACGATGTTGGCACCAATCACCATGGCACTGCGAAGTTCGCCATCGACGACGTACCCCCACGCATCACAACCCGTTCTCGTGATATCTCCTGCTACGGCCACACGACCGGAAACGAAACAGTGGGTGACCGGATCACGATCCATGAGCTGCCCCAAACCGGCTGCATCACTCTGGGTGAGGTTTCGAGTGGCCGGCGCCAACGTGGTCATGGCGATGGTTTAGCCCACCGAGACCACGGGTGAACCGTCAGCATCCGTATCTGCGCCCATCTCCTCGGCCAGTCGCATCGCTTCTTCAATCAGGGTTTCCACAATTTTCGATTCCGGAACCGTCTTGATGACCTCACCACGAACAAAGATTTGTCCTTTGCCGTTGCCCGAGGCGACCCCCAGGTCTGCTTCTCGAGCCTCGCCTGGACCGTTCACGACACAACCCATCACGGCAACGCGCAGCGGAACATCAATGCCTTCGAGCCCCGCGGTGACCTGTTCAGCCAGCGTGTACACGTCGACCTGGGCGCGCCCGCATGATGGACACGACACGATTTCGAGTCCACGCTGGCGAAGGTTCAATGATTCAAGGATCCCGATGCCAACCTTGACTTCCTCCACTGGCGGCGCAGACAGCGAAACGCGAATGGTGTCGCCGATGCCCTGGGAGAGTAATGCACCGAACGCCACCGCGGATTTGATCGTGCCCTGAAAAGTAGGTCCGGCTTCGGTAACGCCTAGGTGCAGCGGGTAATCACACTGGGCGGCGAGCAGTTGATAAGCACGCACCATGGTGACCGGGTCGTGGTGCTTCACCGAGATCTTGATGTCACCGAAACCGTGTTCTTCGAAAAGCGCGGCTTCCCAAAGAGCAGACTCGACAAGCGCCTCGGGCGTGGCCTTGCCGTACTTGGCCATCAACCGCGGATCCAGCGAACCGGCATTAACGCCGATGCGAATCGGCGTGCCGGTGTCATTGGCTGCGCGGGCGATCTCTTTGACCTTGTCGTCAAACTTCTTGATGTTTCCTGGATTCACCCGAACGCCCGCGCACCCAGCATCGAGGGCGGCGAACACGTACTTGGGTTGAAAGTGAATGTCTGCGATCACTGGAATGCCCGATTTTCTCGCGATTGCCGGCAACGCGTCGGCATCGTCTTGACTGGGAACCGCAACGCGCACAACCTGGCATCCGGTTGCCGTGAGTTCAGCAATCTGCTGCAACGTGGCATTGACATCTGACGTGAGGGTTGTCGTCATGGACTGGACGCTTACCGGGGCATCCCCACCGACATACACCGGATGCGTGTCATGGCGAAGCAGCAACTGACGCGTGTGGCGACGTGACGCCAAGACCGGGGGCGGCGGGGCAGGTAGGCCTAGATCAATGCTCACCCGTTCAGTATCCCTGTAAACGCCTGGCGGCGCTCCAGCAGTACGGCTAGAACAGCGTTAGTGGGCGCACAACGTCGGCAAAGATGACGATGGCGCCCATGGCTATGAGAACCACGGCCACCACGTAGGCGACCGGCATCAACCGGGCCACATCGACCGGTCCCGGGTCTGGCTTCCCGCGCCAACGTGCAAGACGCCGCCGTGTTCCTTCATAGAGCGCGCCAGCGACGTGACCTCCATCGAGGGGCAGGATCGGCAGGAGGTTAAACAAGAACAGGAATAGGTTCAAAGAAGCGGCCAGGGACAAGAAAGTGGCTAGCTTCGCCTGGGTGTCGCCGTCGGAGGCCACAATCTCGCCTCCGAGTCGACTTGCCCCCACCACGCTCACGGGACTCTCTAGGGACCGTTCCTGACCACCGATCAACGTGTCGGTGACCAATTCATAGAGGCGCACCGGCAGTGACACCAGGGCAACGACCGATCGGGTTGTCAGGTCCCACATCTGGCCCGGTACCGCGGTCAACGGCTGGGTCACGTACTCAAAGTCTGGGCGAACTCCCAGGAAGGTTGTTGTCGCGGTTTCACCCGTATCGCGACCATCCTCGGCGTATACCGGTCGAGTAACCTCGATCAGTTCCACCGCCAAGGACTGGCTCACCCCATTGCGCTGGACTTCAACCGTGGCAGGACCGGCCGGGGCGGCCTGAATCTGAGCCGATACCTCCTCCCAACCCGTGACTGCAACTCCGTTAAATGCGGTGATGACATCGCCGGGGAGCAGCCCGGCGGCCGCAGCCGGGGTCGGGCCATCGGGACACGTGCCTGCGGTTGCGGCGGCTCCGGTCGGATCAGTGACGCTCGGGGCGCAGGGCACAACGGCAGAAACCGTGGTGGTGGGCTGGGGTAGGCCAATGCCGGACAGCACCAGGCCGAAAAAAACGAAGGCAAGCAGCAGGTTCATCAATGGCCCGCCCATCATGATGATCACCCGCTTGTAGACGGGGAGACGGTAGAACACGCGAGCTTCGTCGCCGGGTGCAACATCCTCAAGCGCCTGCTCGCGCGCCTGGGCAATCATGGTGCCCATGCGACCGGTGGTCATGCTGCGAGCGGTGCCGGGTGGGGCATCCTTCGCCGGCGGAAGCATTCCGATCATGCGGATGTAGCCCCCGAGGGGAATAGCCTTGATTCCGTAATCGGTGTCCCCGCGCCGTTTTGACCACACCGTGGGACCGAAGCCGACCATGTATTCGGTGACCTTGACGCCGAATTTTTTCGCTGGAACCAGGTGACCTACCTCGTGTAAGGCGATTGACCCGAGGATGACGCCGAAAAAGGCAACGATGCCGACAATCTCAAGCATGTTTCCTCCTGTTCCTCGGGCCGGCCTGGTCAATAAGCCCTGGACTTACTCCCAGTGTGACCTAGCCCAGCAGCGCGGTCGCGGTGAGTCGACCGAAACGGTCTGCTTCAAGGACGCGATCCAGACTGATCTCGTTCCCCGACTCCCCCGGGGCGACCTCGGCCACATAGGTGTCCACGACGGCGGCGACGGTGTCCACGATGCCCAGAAACGACACCTCACCATCGATAAATGCCTGCACTGCCACTTCATCGGCGGCATTGAACACTGCTGGGGCAAGCCCGCCGGCCCGGGCCGCGGTCCGGGCCACCGTCAACGCGGGAAAAACATCGTGATCGACAGGAAAGAACTCCCACTGTGTGGCCCGCGTCCAGTCGCACGGTGATGCGATCCGATCCCGCCGATGCGGCCAATCAAGAGCCAAGGCGATGGGAATGCGCATGTCGGGTGGGCTTGCCTGAGCAATCGTGGATCCGTCCACAAACTCCACCATGGAATGAACCACTGATTGTGGATGCACCACCACATCAATAGACGCCAGCGGCACGTCGAAGAGCAACTGCGCCTCAATCACTTCAAGGCCCTTGTTGATCATCGTGGCTGAATTTATCGTCACCAGGGGCCCCATGGACCAGGTCGGATGATCCAGAGCCTGCTCGACGGTAACCTCGGCTAACTCAGCTTTGGTGCGTCCTCGGAAGGGCCCACCACTCGCGGTCAGAATCAGCCGCTGAACCTCCGACGCACGGCTGCTGAGCAGTGCCTGAGCCAGCGCAGAGTGTTCTGAATCGACCGGAACGATCTGACCCGGGGCGGCAAGGGCGGTAACTAACGGACCACCCATGATGAGGGACTCTTTATTGGCCAACGCCAGGGTGGATCCTGCTCGAAGCGCGGCCAGGGTAGCCCGTAGCCCGGCAGCTCCGGCGATACCGTTAAGCACGACATCCACCGGGATCGAAGCCAGATCCTCGATGGCCTGCGCACCACCGGTGACGCTGAGTTGATCGGGCCTGGTGAAGTCGATGTCAGCAAGGCAACGACGACGCCGTTCAGCATTGATCGCCTCGCGAATCGGGGCTATCTGACTGCTGTCGAACACCGCTACGTGGGCGACGTTGAACTCCACGGCCTGGGCCGCGATGAGTTCCACCTGGCTGCCTCCGGCGGCCAACCCGAGGACACTAAAGGCGTCCGGATGCCCAGCAACGATGGCCAAAGCCTGCGTGCCGATGGACCCGGTGCTTCCGCAGATGACGATCTCACGCTTCCCGTTGACGTTGTGCATAGCGCAACGCTACGCGCTGGCCCCAGCCGCACCTAAAGGTGAGTACACCCGTTGAGGTGCACGCGAAGGCCGAATCGCTCTACTCTGTTGGTATGACCGATGTCGTTGACTCTCCTACAGCTCCTGACCATGCCGAGACTCTTTTCGGCCCAGACATCCCGCAGGTGCGCTCACTGGTCACCGAAATACCAGGCCCACGATCAATCGAGCTGATGAACAGGCGCAGCGGAGCAGTATCGGCTGGTGTGGGTGGCACGCTGCCGGTATTCGTCGATCGTGCCGGGGGTGGCGTGATCGTCGATGTCGACGGCAACTCACTTATCGACCTTGGTTCAGGTATCGCGGTCACCACGATCGGCAATGCCCATCCCGCTGTGGTGAAAGCCATCACCGAGCAAGCCCCTCGCTTCACCCACACCTGTTTCATGGTGACCCCGTATGAGGGCTACGTCGCGGTCTGCGAACAACTAAATCGCCTCACTCCCGGTGACCACGCCAAGAAGTCAGCGCTGTTCAACTCCGGTGCCGAAGCAGTAGAAAACGCCGTAAAGATTGCCCGCGCCTACACCGGCCGGCAAGCCATCGTGGTCTTCGAACATGGCTACCACGGCCGCACAAATCTGACCATGGCGCTCACGTCAAAGAACATGCCCTATAAGCATTCCTTCGGGCCTTTTGCCCCTGAGGTTTACCGCATGCCCATGTCATATCCGTTCCGCGATGGTCGGTACACCGGCGCTGAAGTGGCCACATGGGCGACAACGAAAATGGACAAGGAAATCGGTGGCGCCAACATTGCGGCCATCCTCATTGAACCGATCCAGGGCGAAGGTGGCTTCATTGTTCCCGCGACGGGCTTCTTGAAGGAACTCAGCGACTACGCCACGGCCAACGGCATCGTGTTCATCAGCGATGAGATTCAATCCGGCTTCTGCCGCACCGGACAATGGTTCGCTATCGAATTCGACCACGTTGTGCCCGACATGATCACCACGGCGAAGGGCATTGCTGATGGCATGCCTCTCGCCGGAGTCACGGGACGGGCAGAAATGATGGACGCCGTGCACGCCGGCGGCCTGGGCGGCACCTACGGCGGCAACCCGGTGGCATGTGCGGCTGCTCTCGCTTCAATTCACGTCATGGAGACCGAAGATTCCAACACACGAGCGCAACAGATCGAAACACTCATGCGGGCGCGCCTGAACGCCATGGCCGAAGCGCACCCACACATCGGCGATATTCGCGGTCGCGGTGCCATGTTGGCGATTGAGTTAGTCACACCGGGCACGCTGGAGCCCGATGCCGAGGCCGCCAGCCGCATTTCCAAGGCCTGCCATGGCGAAGGTGTCGTTGTCCTTTCGGCCGGAACGTTTGGCAACGTGCTGCGTTTTCTGCCGCCGCTGAGTATCAGTGACGAACTCTTGCACGAGGCATTGGATGTCCTCGCGGCAAACCTTTGACCCCACCGCCTCGCTGGTCGCTGATCCTGTGGCTGCAGGCATCCAATGGTTTGTCATCACTAGGCAATTCGATGATTTGGCTGGCCCTACCGTGGCTGGTGTTGCAATACACCGGTTCGGTTGCCGCAGCAGGGCTCACCGTAGCTGTCTCCTCAGCGCCCGGCGCCTTGGCCGCACCTCTGGCTGGCTGGGCGGTGGACCGGTTCGGGCGGCGGGTAGTGAGCATCTTCGCCGATCTTCTTTCGGCCATTTCTGTCATCGGCATACCCATTGCGGCAACTGTGGGCCAGCTGTCCCTCGGCGTCATCATCGGCCTAGCCGTCCTCGGTGCCGTCTTTGATCCTGCGGGTTACACCGGACGCAAAGCCCTCATCGTGGACGTCGCACGTGAAGCGCGATACGACACGGACAAGCTCAATGGCATCCACGAGGGAGTGTTTGCGCTTGGGTTTGCGTTGGGACCCCTCATCGCCGCCGGAGCAATCGCCACCATCGGCCCGGTTAACACATTCTGGTTACCCGCCGTCGCCTTCGTCCTAGCAGCAGCACTGATCGCCGGACTCCGCGTCAGCGACGCAGGTCAGCAGGCTCGAGCAGATGCAGCGAAAGCAGGTGAGGCACCCTCCAGCTTCTGGTCCACGGTAACGATCGGAATTACCGTGGTGTGGCGCGACCGGCTTTTGCGAGCAATGACACTGGCACTACTGGTGTTGTCGGCTGTTTATCTACCTACCGAAACTGTCATTTTGCCGGCGTACTTTGAAGACATGAACAACCCCTGGGCCCTGGGCGCGGTCCTGGCCGCCATGTCTGCCGGTGGGATTCTTGGTGGCTTCACCTACGGCTGGATTGCATCGCGATGGCGGCGCATCGTTATTGCACGGGTGGGGCTATTCGGGGTGACGATTGCTGTTTTCCTTATGGCGCTGCTACCCCCCACTCTGTTTCTGATCGCCGCGGGTTTCGCCCTCGGGCTGTTCTGGGGTCCCATGATGCCCTTGATCAACACCCTGGTCCAGCGCCGTGTTGCACCCGATGCGCAGGGTCGTGTTTTTGGACTGCAACTTTCGCTTTTTTACGCGGCTCCCCCGCTGGGCATGCTGCTCAGCGGAATTGCCATTGAGTCCGTTGGGTTACCGATTACCTACCTTGTTGTCGCGGCGGCTCTCGCCGTAACGAGCATCGGTGTGAGTTTTGCGCCACCGATTTACGCGATCGACGACTAACGCGATCGGGTATCGTGCGGCCATGCCCGGACCACTCGAACAGGCCTCCGTCTTGCGCGTCAAGTCCGCTCTCGCGACCGCCAACGTGTCCGGTGAGGTGCTGCACTTAGACGCCACTGCACGCACCGCCCAAGAAGCGGCCGCAGCACTGGAGATTGAGATTGGCCAGATCGCGTCCTCGTTGATTTTTTTGGCTGATGACCGCGCGGTACTCGTAGTGGCTTCGGGGCGGCACCGGGTCGACACCGATCGCCTATCACTGCTCCTCGGCGGTGCACGACTGGGGAAAGCTAATGCCGATGATGTTCGTGCGGCCACCGGTTTCGCCATCGGTGGGGTTGCACCGATCGCTCACCCAGCACCACTGACCACGGTGGTTGACCAGGCTCTCGCCGACTACGCGGTGGTATGGGCAGCTGCCGGGCATCCCCACTGTGTTTTCCCGACCACGTTTGCCGAACTCCTGCAACTCACCGGCGGCACCGCCGCCGTTATTGGTGACTAATCTTCGGTGTTCTGCTTATCGACTCGGTCTTGGTGATCGGCATTGACGATCACCGCATTGTCCTCAATATCATCGTCAATCACGATCGCATCCCCGCGTAAATACTTCAATACGCCGTAAACGCCGGCGGCGAGTGGAACCCCAATGAGGGCACCGATCAGGCCAAAGTAGGCGGCGCCAGCGGCCGTCACGAGAACGATGGCAAGTGGATGTAGATCAACCGTTCGCCCCATGATGAGTGGATGAAGCACATTGCCCTCGAGCTGGCCGATAATGAAAATGAGGGCAATCACCAGCGCACCAGCGAGCGGGCCGTTGGTCACCAGGGCGACGAAGGCAGCGAGGAACATGGCGATCGGTGCGCCAATGTAGGGAATGAACGCACCGAAGAACACAATGATCCCCAACGGAATAGCCAGCGGCACACCCATGATGAGCAGTACCACCGTGACGACGGCGGCGTTGGTAATGGCAACGAGAACGACGCCACGGGAGTACTGGGAGAACCCCTCCCACGCAATGCGTATCGAATCACCGATAACAACTCGATTTCGGCTTGGCATCCACTGCACAAACCAATGCATCAGGCGTTCGGGCTGTGCAAGAGCGAAGATAAGTACGAAAAAGCCACCCGCGACGGCGGTGCCAATGCCCAAAACGCTTCCAAGACCTGACAGAACGCCGAGTGCAATCGCCCCGCCTGAATCTTGAATGAAGCCCACGACCCAGTCATATGCCTGGGTCAGTTGAGTATCTGAGACTGCGAACGGACCCTCCTGCAGCCATTGCTCCAGGTCCAACACACCCTGCCGGAACGCATCGGCAATACCATCCCACTGGCTAGCCGTGGAGAGCCCGATAAAGGCAATAACGAGCCCAACACACACGGAGAAAAATAGAATCGACAGGGTGGCCGCGAGTCCTCTCGGCATTACCCGGTCCATCAGGTTCGTCAGCGGCATGAGCCAGGCAGCTACCAAAAGCCCAAAGAAAATGGCCAGGGCCAGGGCCTGCACCGGTTCAAAAAGGAGCAGGATCCCAAACCCGACCACCCCAATCGCCGTCAGGCGCCAGGCATAGCCACCGACCCTGCGCATCTGCGGGGACACCTGATCCGGGGTGTCATAAGGCTCCGGCGGCGAAGGACGGTGCCGCATGACGATCCTGTCTTTGCGTGTCACGCGGCCTCCCTGTCTCATGAGTCACTTTGTCTCTAACGACTCAACATCACCTGGCACCAACCTGTGCCACCTCACGCCATCGCGGTCCCAGCCTAATCGTTAGGCTCACCAATAAGCGGTAACCGTGCCAAGTGATCGAGCCACCGATCCACCCGAGAGAGGCAATGGGATGAGCGAATCCTTCAGCGAGGCGCCCGCTCCCGCCAGTTCCCGAACCCTCGCGTTTGATGTGGACGGCCAAGGACCAGACCTCATCTGCATCCACGGGCTGGCATCAGCCCGTACGGCGTGGAATCCGATCGTCGAACTCTTGACGCCGCACTTTCGAGTGTGGCGCGTCGACCTGCCCGGCCACGGACATAGTCCGCCACTGACTGAACACCAGGATGCGAGCCCGACCGGATTGGCCAGTCAATTGCGAGAATTTGCCGCAGCGCATGGCATCGACCGCCCGCATCTAACGGGAAACTCCCTCGGTGGATTCATCGCACTGGAATGGGCGCGACAGGAATTGGTGGGTTCAGTCACCGCCCTGTGCCCGGCGGGTCTTTGGCGGCCGCTGCCTGGCCGAAGTCGGATCATCGAATTTAATCAGCGTTCGGCTCGATTTGCGCTGCCCTTGATCGGCCCCCTCACCCGTCCGGCTTGGCTACGCTCTGCCCTGATGTCCTCCGCCAGCGAGCGCGCCCGCCGAATCGATCGAAGCGTTGTGGTTGATGCCATTCGAGCGCAAGCACAAGCGCAGGGGTATGCCGCGGCATACCAGGCAACACTCCTCGCATCGTTTGACCCAACCGCTTCACATCCGATTTCGCCAAACACCCCGGTTACCATCGCGTTCGGCGACCGAGACCGCATTCTTCCCGCACCCAGAAACCAGCGTCGTGATCGGGCACCCGATCGCGCACGCTGGGAAGTTCTCTACGATTGCGGACACGTTCCCATGTGGGACGTGCCACGGGTGAGCGCGTCACTCATCCGGGAAACGGCCCAACGCGCATGAGTGTTCGCTACTACGACGGACCCCATGCGCAGGACCGTCCGTGGTTTAGGAGTTGGGCTGCGCTGCCATGGGCTTGTGTCGGCCTGACCATCTTCGGCCAGATCCTCTGGATTCTGTCGGGCTCTGTCCGAGACGGGCTCACCATCGGCACCGTCGTCACCTTCGCTCTCGCCAGCTTCATTCACGCCTGGCAAAACCGGGGCGCGTGGTGGGCGCTTTCCTATTTCGCGATCGCGGCCGGAGTTGGCTTGATCGCGGAATCAATCGGAACGGGCACCGGATTTCCGTTTGGGGCTTATGACTACACCGATACCCTGGGCCTGAAACTGTTCTCAGTGCCGGTAGTCATCCCACTGGCGTGGGCCATGATGGCCTACCCCGTACTACTGGCCGCTCGCACGTTGTCCCACAACCGGCTGGCAGTGATCGCGATGGGTGCCTGGCTGCTCGTTGCCTGGGATTTCTTCCTTGATCCACAGATGGTGAGCGAAGGGCATTGGGTGTGGGCATATCCAACCCCCTCGCTTCCCGGTATCGCAGACATTCCGATCACAAACTTTCTCGGCTGGTTTGCCACCGCTGTCGTCATCATGGGAGTGCTCTCGCTACTTCCTGAAACTACGGCCAACGATGCCGTGCCCACGGTGTTGTTGACCTGGGTATTCGCCTCCAATATTTTGGCAAACATCGTTTTTTTTGACCGCCCCGGTGTAGCGCTGTGGGGTGGCATTGGCATGGGCGTCATCGTCATTCCGTGGTTAATAAAAACGTGGCGACTGCGTTCGTGAGACCGCCACGATTTGTGCTATGCCTCGCCGGAGCAAGTACCCTTGCAGCATGCCTATCGGCGCTCATCGCAACATCTAACGGACGTCGAGTTCTGACTCCCCGATCTAGCATGGGCACCGTCACGGAAACTGTTTCGGTCCTCATCCCAGCCCGCGACGAGGAACATCGCATCACCCCAACCCTGGAAGATGCACTGGCGCAGCAAAATATTCCCAATGTTGAATTCATCGTTCTCAATGATGGCTCAACCGATGGAACTGGCGGTATTCTACGGTCCGCGGCCGTTCGCGACTCACGACTGAAAGTCATCAACGGCGACAATGCCACCCCGCCATCGGGCTGGTTGGGCAAGACATGGGCATGTCACCGGCTCAGCGAAGCTGCATCCGGGCGCACCCTGGTATTCATTGATGCAGACGTTTGTCTCGCCCCCGACGCCATCGCCGCCTGCGTCGAACTCATGCGTTCCTGCGACCTGCAACTATTTTCGCCGTATCCGCGCATGCTGGCCAAGACGTGGCTGGAAAGGCTCGTACAACCACTGGTGGTCTGGTCGTGGATGAGCATGCTGCCGGTCCGTTCGGTGGAGAATAAGCCATACCCCTCCTTAGCCGCTGCCAATGGCCAGTTCATCGTCGTGGACGCACTTGCCTATCGCACCGCCGGCGGACATCGAAGTGTTTCTGGTGAGGTCATCGAAGACGTGGCACTACTTCGCTCGTTTAAGCGTCACGGCTTTCGAGGTGCCCCCGGAAATGGCGCCCACGTGGCAACGTGTCGCATGTACACCAACGCCAACGAAGTGTGGTCGGGCTACACCAAGAGCCTCTGGTCCGTTTTCGGTGGCAGGCTATCGGCTGCGGTGGTGGGCTTGACCCTGCTAAACACATATTTCGCACCGATCATCTTCATGACCGCAGGCCCGACCCGCACGATCCGACTGCTCGGAACAATTTCTTACGCATCGGGTGTCTACGGGCGGGCCGTGATCGCGCGTCACACCCGCGAACGAGCCTGGCCCGATGCGCTGGCCCATCCGATGTCGATTGTGCTGCTGACCACGATGATGGCCGCATCTGTCCGAGGGCATCGACGGGGCACCCTACGCTGGCGCGGGCGTCCGGTAGCGCACTCCTAGGCTGTCTCCCATGGCGAAGGTTGTGGTGATTGGGGCTGGCATGGGCGGCCTCAGTGCCGCCGCGCGATTGCGAGCTAAAGGTCACGAAGTCCTCATTTGTGAACAGTCGGGAACTCTCGGCGGCAAATTGGCTCGTTATGCCCAGGACGGTTTTGTCTTTGACACCGGACCCAGCCTTTTGACGCTGCCAGCTGTGTACCGGGACCTGTTTTTAAAGACCGGTGGTGCGCTGGAAGATTCCATTGATATTCAGGGACTGGATACCGCATTCGCCTACACCTGGTCAGACGGCGCCCACGCACGATTACCCGGCGTTGGTCCGGCTCGCATCGCCGCTTCTTTAGGTGACGCACTCGGTGGCAGCGCAGAGGATGACTGGCGCCGCTTTATTGAACGGGCCGGCCGCATGTGGGCCGTGACACGCCGGCCATTCCTGGAAGCGCCACTTAAGGGTTGGCGCACACTGGCTCCCTTAGCCAGGGATGCAGATGCGCTGCGCACCGTGGCCCCGTGGAAAACATTGCGCGGCGTTGCACGTCAATACCTGCACGATCCACGGCTCATCACCCTGGCTGACCGTTATGCCACGTACGCCGGATCAGATCCACGCCGCGCACCGGCAGTGCTGGCCACCATTCCCTACGTCGAACAAACCTTTGGGGCTTGGCATATTTCGGGTGGGCTAGCCACTCTGGCCGATGCCCTGGTCAAGCGCTGCACTGACATTGGCGTTGAGTTTCACACCGATTGCGATGTGCGAACCATCCTGAGTAATGACAACGGTGCTCATGGTGTTCGCCTAACGGACGGAACCAAAATATCTGCTGACATCGTCGTGGCGAATGCCGACGCTTCAACCGTCTACGGGTCCATGGTGACCGACCAGCGCGCTGGACCCGCTCGCCGAAAACTCAAACGCACAACTCCCTCCCTGGCCGGCTTCGTGCTGATGTTGGCGGTGCGTGGACGCACACCTGGTGTGGCACACCACAACGTGTGGTTTCCCGCCAACTACGATGCTGAATTTGACGCGATCTTCTCCCGGCGTGCACACGCGGTTGACGACCCCACGATTTACGCGTGCGTACCCGACGATCCGAAGATGCGCCCCGACGACGATCACGAATCCTGGTTCATCCTGGTGAATGCACCACGCCACAGTGAATCGCCCGGAACGGGTGAAATCGACTGGTGTGAGGAGGGAAAAGCGGAGCGCTATGCCGACCACATCGTGGCGCGACTGGCCGAACGTGGTGTCGACCTGCGCTCACGCATCCTTTGGCGCCAAATACGCACCCCGGCCGATCTTCAAGCATCGGCGCGCGCGCCGGGCGGTTCCATATACGGCACGAGCAGCAATGGCGCCAGATCTGCTTTTCTGCGCCCGGCCAATGTGTCGCCCGTTCCCGGGCTGTTTCTCGTGGGGGGCAGTTCCCATCCCGGTGGTGGGCTGCCCTTAGTGGCCATGTCTGGTGACATCGTTGCTGCAACCATTGGCCGTGCTACCTAGCACTACATGGGACTACCTAGGACGTATTTCCGCCGCGCTGCCAACCGGCCAACCGGCCAAAACTGGCCACGTCGCGTAGCCGATTAATCGTTGCCATCCGCATTTGTTGAGGTGCAACAACAACGAGTCGATCATCGCGACGCAGTCGGATATGTCTGTCTAAGGGCAACGATTCACCTCCGCGCAGCACCATGGAAACTACAACACCCGGCGGCAGGCCAAGTTCCAAGGTGTTGACCCCGGCAAGACGGCTGTGGGCCACCACGTCAACGGCGATCACGACCGCGTCCATCTGGTCGAGTGGTGCAACGTCTACGTCTAACTCGGCCGGCTCCTCAGGTGCATCGACTTTGAGTCTGCGCGCGACCCAAGGCAGGGCTGGTGCCTGAACCAATGTCAATACGATGACCACGATGAAGGTGGCGTCGAAAACGAGTTCAGCTCCTGGCACACCCAGTCCGAGTGGAATTGCGGCGAAAACAATGGGCACTGCTCCACGTAGGCCACCGACCGAGACGAACGTCATGTCGCGCAGGGAATACTTCAGCGGAGCAAGGGTCAACAGGATGGCCAGTGGCCGAGCAAATAGTACGACGATGACTGCAGTGACCAGAGCGATACCCAGTGATCCAGGCAGCCGGTCTGGTTGTGCCAGTAGGCCGAGCATCACGAATAGTCCTATTTCGGCTATCCAGGACAATCCATCGGAGAAACCAATAACGCTGCGGCGGTGGGGAAGGTTTCGCGCTGATCCAACGATGATGGCCGCCACATATACGGCCATGAATCCCGATACCGACAGCACGTCAGCGAGTCCATAGGCAGCAACGAGTAGGGCGATAGCGGCGATGGGATAGAGGCCAATCGCTGGCAGCGCCATGCGTGGTAGCAGCCATCGAGTGGCATAGCCCAACGCGATCCCAATCACCGCGCCACCGAGCAGTTCTGCCACCACCAGGAGTGGAATGAGCCAGGGCTGTGCGCTGAGAGAACCGCCTGCGACCACGGTGACCAGCACCACTACCGGAGCATCGTTGAAGCCCGATTCACCCTCGAGGAGTTGGCGCAGGCGTGGGATGACATTGGTGCGGCGCAAGACGGCGAAAACGGCAGCCGCATCCGTTGCTGCCACGACTGCAGCCAGCATGACCGCGGTTCTGGGCTCTAGGTCGAACCAGAAGATCAGCGGCACCGACACGACAAGGACGCTGACACCCACGCCGATGGTGGCCAGTGCCACGCTAGCCACAAGTACCGGTCTCAGATTGGTGATGCGCGTGGTGAGACCACCGTGGGCAAGGATCAGGGCGAGAGCTGCATAGCCGAGCGCAGCCGCAGTTTCGGGGTTGATCGGCTCACTTCCCGGCAGCACCGCACCCAACCCGAGTCCGATTCCCAAGTAGAGCAACAGACCAGGCACACCCAGCCGACCGGCGAAACGAACCCCGATAATGGCGAGCAAGACGACGACACCGCCGGCAAGGAGGGCAGGTCCGAGTTGATCCAGGGTGATCACGGCTAGTCCTTGGCGTGACTATCCGCTGCGCTGAAGGCGCAGGTTGAGGCGGTCATATATTTCTCTCGTTGCCGACGAGGCGTTCAACGTGTAGAAGTGCAAACCGGGAGCACCTGCGTCTAAGAGTTGCTGGCTCAGCGCAGCAGCTACGTCGACACCGAGCGCGGCAACCCCGACGGGGTCGTCGCGGTAGCGATCGAATTGTGCGGCAAGATCTGCTGGGAAGGCACCACCCGATAATTGCCCGAATCGAGTGATCTGGGCGATACTGTTGACCGGCATGATTCCCGGAATAATCGGAATCTCGCAGCCCATCGCCCGAACCCGATCAACCAAATCTACATAGTCATTCAGGTCAAAAAAGAACTGCGTGATGGCAAAACTGGCACCGGCATTGGCTTTCATCACCAACACGCGGGCGTCGTGGTCTAGGTCTGGGGACTCAGGATGTCCCTCGGGAAAAGCACCCACCCCGATTGCGAAGTCGCCGAGCGCGCGCACGAAAGACACAAGCTCGATTGCACTGTTAAGACCATCGGGCATGCGGACCCACGGCGTTCCTACGCCCTCGGATGGATCTCCGCGCAGCGCCAAAATGTTGCGCACCCCAGCATCCGCATATTGCGCCACCACTGCGCGTAGTTGTTCAACGTCTGCTCCGACACACGTCAGATGCGCCACGGGATTGAGCGTGGTCTCGGCGGCCATCCGGCGGGTGAGGCGTACGGTGCGGTCCTGCGTGGTGCCGCCAGCCCCGTAGGTAACTGAGGCGAAAGTGGGCTGGAGGGATTCCAACTCTCGCAGGGCGTGCCACAATTTCGCCTCGCCCGCATCGGTCTTGGGCGGAAAGAACTCAAACGAATAACTGTGCTCCCCCGCTCTCAATGCAGCGGCAACCTCAAGGTGTGTGGCCATGGATTGAGATTACGGCCCGCATTGGCGACACCACCGGCTGGCATCTTGCTCAGACCCCCGTAGGCTGCTGGGGTGAGTGTTCCGGTCGCGCCGTCCCCGTTGGATGCGGCTGACATGCGTTCCCGCGTACAAGCGATCGTTGATGACTTTATTGCCGAGCAGCGCCTGGTCATGGCCGACGTGAGCGACGATCTGCACCCCCTTGTTGATGCCGTGTCAGATTTACTCGCCGGCGGGAAGCGACTCCGTCCAGCTTTTTGCTGGTGGGGCTGGCGGGGTGCCGGCGGCGGCGACATCGAAGCAGCTATGACCGCCGCAGCCGCACTGGAGTTTCTCCAGGCCTGCGCATTGATTCACGACGATGTCATGGACAGCTCGGACATGCGACGTGGCATGCCTGCTGCACATCGGCGTTTCGCTAGTCTGCATCGAGAATCCGCCTGGCAGGGATCGGCAGAAACCTTCGGTGTGGGCGCCGCCATTTTATTGGGTGACCTGTGCCTGTCCTGGGCAGACCACCTCATGATGCGCGCCTCACTCCCCACGGTGGACCTCGCTCGCGGTAAATCGGTGTATGACGAAATGCGAACGGAACTGATGGCCGGTCAGTACCTTGACCTATTGGAGCAGGCCCACGGTGGTGGTGATGCCGAACGCGCCATGCGCGTGGTGCGCTATAAATCGGCGAAGTACACCATTGAGCGGCCACTTCACCTCGGTGGCGCACTAGCAAATGCCGATGAATCAATCGTGTTGGCCTACACCGGATACGGGCTTCCACTCGGCGAAGCTTTTCAATTGCGTGACGATGTGCTCGGAGTTTTTGGCGATCCCACCGAAACCGGCAAACCCGCCGGTGATGACCTACGCGAAGGAAAGCGCACGGTCCTGATCGCCACCGCCATGGATAAAGCAGCACCCGAGCAGCAATCCCATATTCGACGCTACCTGGGTGATCCACACCTGGATCAGTCCGGCGTTGACACCCTGCGTGAAATCATTTGTGACACGGGCGCGCTAGTCCACGCGGAGCACATGATTACCAAGCTCACCGACCAAGCACTGGATTCACTGTCACATGTTTCGCTGCAGAACGACGCTACTGATGTCCTTACCCAACTCGCATACGCGGCAACCCGGAGGTCTGTGTGAACGCCATCACTCGCTGGCTCCCCCATCGGTCACCACGCACGGTCACCGGGCCAACAGATCACGTGGTCGTGGTTGGTGCCGGCCTCGCTGGCCTGTCCGCCGCCATGCGACTAGTCGGCGCCGGGCGACGCGTCACCGTTTTAGAACGAGAGGCCGTGCCGGGTGGGCGCGCTGGGCGCCTCGACGTGCCCACCGCTGATGGCACCTACCGCTTCGACACCGGGCCCACGGTCTTGACCATGCCCGATCTCATCGCTGATGCGTTCGACAGTATCGGGGAGGACATGGACGATTGGCTTACCCTCAAACCCGTCTCACCCCTATACCGATCGTTCTACCCGGACGGTTCAGTCTTGGATGTGCATTCCGATCCCGCCCAGATGGCCGAGGAAATTCGCAGCGTGATCGGCCCGGAGGAGGCCGCCGGCTACCTGAAATACGTCGATTTCGTCTCTGATCTCTATAAATACGAGATGACCGACTTCATCGACCGCAATATTGATTCACCGCTGGATCTCCTCACCCCCAATCTTGCTCGCCTGGCCGCCATCGGTGGCTTCCGCAAACTGGCACCGAAGGTCCGCGAATACCTCAAAGACCCGCGAACCGAGCGAGTTTTTAGCTTTCAAGCGATGTACGCCGGTCTTTCTCCCTATGACGCACTCGCCATCTATGCGGTGATCGCCTACATGGACTCCGTGGCCGGGGTGTATTTCCCCGAGGGTGGCATGCACGCTGTGCCCACCGCCATGGCCAACGCCGCTGCTAAAAAGGGTGTTGAGTTTCACTACTCAACCACCGTGACCGGCATCGAAACCCGGGGAGATCGTGCGGTTGCTGTACACACCAGTGACGGTCAGCGCATTGAGGCTGACACGGTCGTGTTGAACCCTGACCTTCCCGTGGCCTACCGAGATCTGCTCGGCCGCAGCCCGTGGCCGGTTCGCCGCTTGAAATACTCCCCCTCCTGCTTCTTGCTGCTGGCCGGATCCAATGCGAACTACTCCAAGATCGCCCACCACAACATTCACTTCGGTCGGTCTTGGAAGGGCGTTTTCGATGAACTCATCGACCAGCAGCGGCTCATGACTGATCCCAGCCTGCTGGTTACCAACCCCACGGCATCGGATCCATCCCTAGCTCCTGACGGTAAACAGATCTACTACGTGCTGTTTCCCACGCCGAACATGGACGCGCCCATCGACTGGCGTACAGAGGGGCCTCGATACCGCGACGAAGTGGTTGCAACCATGGAGAAGCGCGGCTACGTGGGTTTTGGCGACTCCATCCAGGTTGAAGACGTCACCACTCCACTGGACTGGGAAGCCAGGGGCATGGAGCGCGGCGCCCCCTTCGCCTCCGCTCATTCATTCACCCAAACCGGGCCCTTCCGGCCGGGCAATCTGTGGGGGGAGAACGTCGTATTCACCGGCTCAGGTACCCAGCCTGGCGTGGGCGTGCCCATGGTGTTGGTGTCTGGTCGACTCGCGGCTGAACGGGTGCTGGGAGTAGACCCGATGTACCACTCCCGAGCGCTGCGCTAACCGCCTTCCTGATCGGCGGGGCGTACTGTAACTGTTCGTGCACCCAGCGACCCCGCCAGAGAGCAGCCTGGGCCGCGTTCTGTTTCGTTTCGGCTTACCCGGGACGGTGGCGACCCTCCTCATCACCATCGGCGCCTTCGGCGTGGGCTGGCTACCTTTGCGCACCGGCGTCATCGAATTCCCCCTCGTGGAGGCATTGCGCACCACGACATCGGGCCTGCTCGTGGCCCATTCCATGGTCTTCATCGGCATCGCGCTTCTCCTGCAGGTGTGGCTGGTGCTCGGTCACCACCTCAGCGCCGGCCTCCAGATCCGCCCCTGGAGCCTGGGTGCGGTGGTCGCCCTGTGGTGTGTTCCCCTGCTCGCCTCACCGCCGATGTTTAGTCGCGACGTGTACTCCTACTACTTGCAGGGCCGGCTCATGGACGCCGGCTTTGACCCCTACTCCACCGGAGTTGCGCAGATACCCGGGTGGTTCCAAGACGGCGTAGATCCCATGTGGGCAGAATCTCCCGCGCCATACGGGCCGTTGTTTCTGCTGATTTCCCGTGGCGTATCAAATTTCTCCTATGAACAGCCCGCCCTGGCGGCACTGGTCTTTCGTCTCGTTGCGCTGATCGGTGTTGCGTTAATGGTGGCAGTGATTCCACGGATCGCCCAAGCTCACGGGATCGACCCGGCCCGGGCCGTCTGGCTAGGTGCGATGAATCCCCTGGTCGTGATGCACTTCGTGGCCGGTGCACACAATGACGCCCTCATGGTGGGCCTGATTATGGTGGGGTTCGCTCTGGCACTGCAGAAATTGCCGGTGTGGGCTGCCATCGCCATCGCGTTGGCCGCGTCGGTGAAACCGATCGCGTTGCTCGCACTTCCCTTCATCGGGTTGATTTGGGCCGGGCAACGCGCAGGTTGGGGACGTCGGATCTGGACGTGGGTAGCAACGGCCGGCATTGCCGTGGCCGCCTTTGCCGTCACCGCAATCGTTGCCGGGGTTGGCTGGGGCTGGATTTCCGCTCTCGGCACTCCTGGTGAGGTGCGCACCTGGCTATCACCCCCTACGGCCATAGGCATGATTACCGGTGGTATCGGGCAATTTCTTGGCTGGACCGATACCAATGATGCATTCGTTGCCGCGCTGCGCGCACTGGGAACGGTGGCGGCCCTGGCCATCGTGGCGTGGCTGGCCCTAAAACCGGAAGGGCGAAGTCCCGTGCGCGGTGCGGCGTGGGCTTTCACCGTGGTGGTTCTCCTCGGTCCGGTCCTACAACCGTGGTACCTGCTGTGGTTCCTCCCCCTCTTCGCGGTAACAGGACTCACCGTGGCCGGGCTACGCTGGGTAACCCTGGTCATCGCCGGGTTCGCGGTGCACGGTATGGCCGAATCGCTGGCCACCGCTGACAATCTCTTCGAGATCACCGACGGACTTGGCATCGTTGCCGCCTTCGCGATCGTCAGTATCGTGCTGATCGCTAGCGGTCGCGAACGGCGGTTGCTGCTCGGGACAAACTCCGCACCCCCACTTCTCCCGCTGGACGCCTCTTCCAAGGCACGCGCCCAGGAACTCTTTCCTTGGCCACCGACCTGGCAGGATAGACACTCATGAGCGCTCGAGAGTTGACAGCCGCGGGCATCCATTCCACTGATCTGCGTGACTCTTATGAGCGTTGCCGCCAACTCAACGCGGCACACGGGAAGACGTACTACCTAGCGACCAAACTGCTGCCACCGGCAAAGCGGCCGTACGTGCACGCGCTTTACGGTTTCGCCCGCTACGCAGATGAGATCGTCGATGACCTCTCTTCGACTCTGAGCGACCACGACAAAGCACAGTTGCTGAGTTCATGGGGTGATGCTTTCCTCGCCGATGTTCGCCGTGGCCGCTCCGATGACCCGGTCTGTCAGGCCGTAGTCGACACGGTGCTCACCTGGGAGATCCCGGTGGAGTATTTCGAGGCATTTTTGCAGTCCATGCGCATGGACCTCACCGTCACCGAGTATGCCAATTTCGACGACCTTTACACCTACGTGTACGGCTCCGCCGCTGTCATCGGTTTGCAGATGGTCCCCATCTTGCAACCCATTGCGCCACAGGCTTTTGACCACGCCCTGGATCTAGGCGTCGCTTTCCAGCTGGCCAATTTTATTCGCGACGTAAACGAAGATCTCGATCGTGGGCGCGTCTACCTCCCTATGGAAGAACTCGCCGTCCACGGGGTGGATCGGCCAATGCTGGATCAACGAGTGGCTACCCCAGAAATTAAGGCTGCCCTCGCCGAGCAGATACAGCGGGTGCGCCGACTTGAACAAGCCTCCCGGCCGGGCATCGCCATGCTTCATCCGGACTCGCAACCGTGCATCGAGGCCGCACGCGTGCTGTACTGCGGAATCGTGGACGAGGTCGAAAACATTGACTACGAAGTCTTCACCCAGCGAGCGACCGTGCCGATGAGCCGGCGCATTCAGGTGGCAGGACCTGCCTGGCTGCGGGCCTTGCGGTCACGCCAGCGTGGCGGCCCCGCCATCGGATCTCGTTGAATTCCGCGGCGCCCCAGCACCACCCACATCATGATGCTGAGCAAGATCAGAGAGAATCCGAACAGCAGGTCCTCCACGGGGGCGAACATGAGCCGACCATCACCGATGAACGCTGGGGGGCCATCCATCGGGGTTGATGAACCCACGATCGCGTCACCGCTGTAGGTGACGATGGACAACCCGGTGAGCACGCCGTTGGTGAGGAGTTGAAAGAACACGATGATGGCGTAGGGCACCCAAAAGCCTTTGCGGGTGACCAGCCGGGTGCGGGCCACGTAGAGATCGATAAGCACCATGACCGCCACCCCAACCACCGCCAACTGGGTGTAGGTCACGACGGGGACCGGTCATGGTGGGGTATCGGGGCTTCATCCCCGAGCGACCATCCCTTCACCGATCGCACGGCTTCCACGCTCAGAATCGCAGCGATCGGGACAACAATGAAAAACAACAACTCCTCGAGCGGCAATGTGCCCAGCAGTACCCCGGTGGTCTGATCAGGATCAAAATCCCAGTGCCCGGCAGCAATGGCATACAGATCCCAGACAACAAATACCGCGACCGGAAGCAACAGCGTCAACCCAAGACGCCGCCATCGAGCGTAGACACGGGTGCGCAACACGATCTCTAGCCATCCGGAGGCGAGCAAAACAAAGACCAAGACCCCTAGGTAGGCCAATTTCATTGTGTCTTCATTGTGTCGCCACTACTGTGCGGCCATTAACTTGCGGTGATCCCACGACACAATTTTGGTCGGCTGGAGCTTCAGGGCCACCTGCTTGGGGGCCTTGGCGCGATATGCCGCGCGGGCAGCTGCCACATGTTCAGGTGCTAAGCCCTCATACTTGACCAGCAGATCCGCTGCGATTTCACAGATCACGTCTTCATCCCGCACCACGTCTACGGTGCCGGTGAGTTGCAGCCCGCGCAGTTGGGCGTACTGCTCCCCCGATTCGATCAGCACGGCTACGCGCGGATCACGAATCACGTTGAGTGCCTTCTGCGACGAACCATAAGTGCGCATCCACACTTCGTCATCGCGGAGGACGAACCACATTCCGACCGGATCGGGTACCCCATCTGGCCCGATGGTCGTGAGGATGATGGTGCGGGCCAAAGTGAGGTAGTCATTGATTTCACCAGGGGTCATGCTGGTGTCCACGCGTGAGGTCACCCGACTATCTTGACCGATTGGTCGCATCGGCGCACCACGGCCCCGCGCCTCCCCTCGATTTGGTCACCGGCGACTTAGACTCACTTCTATGGGGACGACTGCTCAACCCGTGGCGGGCAACGACGCCCTCATCGGTCGCGTCCTGGATGGGCGTTACGAAATTGCCGACCGCATTTCCCGCGGGGGTATGGCCACCGTGTACCGCGCCATCGATACACGCCTGGATCGACCCGTTGCGATTAAAGTCATGCACCCCGGTCTGGCTGAAGATAGTGATTTCGTGTCTCGGTTTGGCCGTGAAGCAAAGGCTGCTGCGCGCCTATCGCACCCCAACGTCGTCGGAGTTCACGATCAAGGCTCACTCCCCGAAGATGGCATTCCGTACCTGGTGATGGAGTACGTGGCCGGTCGTACCCTGCGCGACGTGCTGCGTGAACATGGCCCGCTGAAACCTGAGCAGGCCCTCACCATCCTTGAACCCGTCCTCCTCGCCCTTGACGCGGCCCACACCGCTGGATTCGTGCATCGCGACGTCAAGCCAGAGAACATTCTCATCTCCGATGACGGCCGAATCAAGGTTGCCGATTTTGGTCTGGCACGAGCTGTGACTTCCATGACAGCCACCCAGGGACTACTCATCGGTACCGTCGCATACCTTTCGCCCGAGCATGTCGAATCCGGCAGCAGCGATGCCCGTTCTGATGTATACGGTGCTGGCATTTGCCTTTACGAAATGCTCACCGGCACAGTGCCTTTCGGCGGTGAAAGTGCCATCAATGTGGCATATCAACATGTCAACACCGATGTTCCCCTGCCTTCCGAAGCGAGGCCAAATCTCACCCCCGCCGTCGACGAGCTCGTCGTCCGAGCCACGCGAAGAAACCCCGCCGACCGATACTCCAGCGTCCAGTCCTTCCTCGACGATGTACGCCAGGTGCGCCGCGCCCTTCCCGCTCCTCAAGCACTGGTGCCCAGATCCATCGAGGCTGATCGAGGCCACGACACACTCGTGGTGTCGCCAGATTCACACACGCAGGCCACCACACTCACCCCCACGTCTACACCTCGACGACGACGCCGATGGCCTCGCGTTCTCGTGGCACTGACCCTTATTGCAGCGGTTGCCGCGGCGATCGTTGCGGGCTGGTATCTGGCCATTGGGCCAGGTCGATCTGTTGCTGTTCCGGGAGTGGTCGGGTTGACTCTGCCAGCCGCCCAATCCCTCGCCGCAGAGTCGGAGATCACCCTGGTGGTGGCTGCCGAGGAATTTAGCGAAACCGTCACGGCCGGTCTCATCATCTCAAGCGATCCCGCTCCCGGAGAGAGCATTCAGGTCGGTTCAACGATCAGCGTCGCGGTCTCCCTAGGGCCGCAAAGATTCCAGGTACCCGATGTTCGAGGACTTTCGCAGGCCGATGCCACCGCTGCGTTAACCGATGCCAACCTCAGCGTGGGCGAGGTCCGGCAGGTGTGGGACAGCGACATCGCAACCGGCGCGGTGGTGCGCACCAACCCCGATACCGGTACGCCGTTGAAAGCCGACACGTCCATAACTGTCATCCTTTCCAAGGGCCCCCGCCCGGTAAAACTGCCTGATCTAGCCGGCATTGATGC
This sequence comes from Candidatus Nanopelagicales bacterium, assembly GCA_018609125.1. Lineage (GTDB taxonomy): Bacteria > Actinomycetota > Actinomycetes > S36-B12 > S36-B12 > M55B157. Next base: position 94,657 of record JABAYF010000003.1, read on the forward strand.
GCAAACGGCAACCACGCAACTGCAAAATGAAGGCCTCGTCGTCGCGGTCACCGAGGACTACTCCAGCACGGTAGCGCTGGGTTCGGTGATCTCGTCAAACCCAGCAGCAGGAGAGAAAGTTGAAGTCGGGGGCACCGTGACCCTGCTGGTGTCCCTGGGCCCACCGCCGGTCGAGGTTCCCTACCTGATCGACCTGTTCCGCGAGGAAGCAGTGGCCATCATTGAAGGTCTCGGCCTCGTGGCGAATGTGCAGGAAGGCCCGTTCACTCCATTGAATCGGGTGATCAACCAGGATCCAACTGCTGGAACCATGATTCCAGCCGGCAGCACCGTTACCATCACGATTATCTGATCAAGCGATGTCTGAACATATGCGTTGGCCAGTAAGAACCGCTAGCGCTTGAGCAGCATGTCGGCAACCAGAAATGCAAGCTCAAGTGACTGTTCGCGGTTCAGGCGCGGATCGCAAGCAGTTTCGTAGCGCACGCCGAGACCATCAGCGGATACACCTTCGGTGCCACCGACACACTCGGTGACATCGTCGCCGGTCAACTCAACGTGGATGCCGCCAGGAATGGTGCCGAGACGTCGGTGCACATCGAAGAAGCCCTGCACCTCCCCGATCACGTCGTCAAACAGGCGCGTCTTGTATCCCGACGCTGCCTCATATGTGTTGCCGTGCATCGGATCACACACCCATACGACCGGATGACCGCTGGCATCAATTTTTTGCACGAGGCCGGGAAGAGTTTCGGTGATGCGACCAGCACCCATTCTGGTGATCAATGAGATGCGGCCGGGAATGCGCAGTGGATTGATGCGTTCGACCACATCTTGGATTTCTTCCGGCGAGGCGGTCGGGCCGACCTTGACACCGACCGGGTTAGCGATAGTCGCGGCGAAGTTAACGTGCGCGCCGTCAAGGCCGCGTGTGCGCTCACCTACCCACAGAAAATGCCCGGACACGTCATAGGGGTTGCCGGTGCGTGAATCGATGCGGGTCAGGGCCTGCTCGTACACCAGGCTTAAGGCTTCGTGGGCTGCATAGAAGTCCACCCGCGCGAACTCTTCGGGCACGGCACCGCAGGCACGCATAAAGCCCAGTGCCCGATCGATTTCACCGGCCATCTGCTCATATCGCTGCCCGGCAACAGAGTCGCGGACGAAGTCTCGATTCCAGGTGTGTACCTGGTGGAGATCGGCATAGCCGCCCTGGGTGAATGCCCGAATGAGGTTGAGCGCAACGCCGGATGCGTGATAGGCCCGCACGAGGCGTTGGGGATCTGGTTGGCGAGACTCCGCCGAGAACTCCAGCGCATTGACCGCGTCGCCAAGGTAGGAGGGCAACTCCAGCCCATCGCGTGTCTCCGTTGCTTTGCTACGCGGCTTGAAGTACTGACCAGCGACTCGACCCATCTTCACCACCGGCAGGGAGGCTGCGTAGGTCAATACCGCCGACATTTGGAGCACGGTTTTCAGTCGTGCCCGGATGGAGTCAGCGGTGTTGGCCGCGAAAGTTTCCGCACAGTCACCACCGGTGAGAACGAAAGCTTCCCCACGAGATGCCTGACCCAACTGCTCGGTCAACTTGTCACACTCGCCGGCAAACACCAATGGTGGCATCTGCTTGAGTTCGTTCACCGCAGCGGCTAGAGCCTGCTCATCGGGCCAACGAGGTTGCTGGGCGGCGAGAAGGTCAGGCCAGGTCAGTTCGATCACGTCCTCAGCGTACCTGCCACGTCTGAGCAGGGGTCACCCGAAGAACGCGCTGGCCTCTGTATAGCGATCCAGCGGCACGGTCTTCAACTGTGCTGTGGCCTCAGCCAACGGGACACGAATGATGTCGGTACCTCGCAGGGCCACCATTTTTCCCGAGTCGCCGTCCTTAATTGCGGCAATGGCATGCAGCCCAAACCTCGTGGCCAGCACTCGATCGAATGCCGTGGGCGTACCACCTCGCTGAATGTGGCCGAGCACGGCGGCCCGGGACTCCTTACCCGTGCGATATTCAATGGCCGAGGCCAACCAATCCCCTATGCCAGACAACTTCGCATGTCCGAAGGCATCAACGGTGGTGTCCTTGGTCATCAGATTTCCGTCGGCGGGTACAGCACCTTCAGCCACGCAAATGATGGGTGCGTAGTCGGACTCGAAACGGGTTTCCACCCAACCGCACACCTGGTCGAGGTCGAAGGGAACCTCAGGAATCAAAATTCCATTGGCTCCCCCGGCCATGCCCGAGTGCAATGCGATCCATCCAGCGTGGCGGCCCATCACCTCAATGACGAGAGCTCGGTGGTGGGACTCAGCGGTCGTATGCAGCCGATCAATGGCCTCGGTGGCGATCGTAACCGCCGTGTCGAAGCCGAAGGTGTAGTCGGTGGCACTGAGATCGTTGTCGATCGTTTTAGGGACGCCCACAACGGGCAGGCCGTGCTTGGCGAGTGTCGTCGCAACGCCCAGCGTGTCCTCACCGCCGATCGCGACAAGCGCGTCGACGCCGAGTCGGTCGAAGTTGGCTTCAATCGCCTCCACTCCACCGTCAACCGTGAGCGGGTTTGTACGCGATGAGCCGAGAATGGTTCCGCCCCGGGGTAAAATCCCGCGGACAGCCGCGATGTTGAGGTCAACGGTGTCGGCCTCCAACGGCCCCCGCCAGCCATCGCGGAAACCAATAAACTCAAAGCCGTATTCGGCTACCCCCTTGCGCACAACCGCTCGGATAACCGCATTGAGGCCTGGGCAATCCCCGCCACCGGTAAGTACACCAACCCGCATAGCGTCATCCCTTCGTGATTCACCGAATTGCTCCTGGCGGTTCGACCCTAGCGAACACACGCCCCGAGATTAGGCAGATGCGGGCTAATGTGTGGCCATGGCACTGCTCTCCATTGATGTCGGCACGACAGGTGTCACGGCGTTAGCCGTGGGTGTCGATGGTGGTGTCCTGTCCAAGGGATATGTGGAGTTTCCGCAGTATTTTCCCGCAGATGGGTGGGTTGAACACGACCTCGGAGAGATCTGGTCGGCCACCTTGGCGGCCGTTGGCGCTGCGCTAGCCGCTAGCCCAGAGCCGGTGACCGCGGTGGGGATGACCAACCAGCGAGAGACCGTGTGTTTTTGGGACAGCGAAACCATGGGCTCCCCGCGCCGCGCCATCGTGTGGCAGGACCGACGAACATCGGCCTACTGCCAGGAATTCATCGACGCCGGTCACCAACCGCGGGTGCGCGACCTCACCGGGTTACGCCTAGACCCCTACTTCAGCGCAACCAAGATCACCTGGGTACGCCATCACGACCCCGATACCTGGGCCGGCGTGGAGTCTGGCCGCATCCTTATCGGCACCATCGACTCCTATCTCGTTGCCCGGATGTCGCGCGGCCTGCACCACGTGACAGACCACACCAATGCCTCTCGCACCCTGCTCTATGACATCCATCGAGGGGTGTGGAGCCAGGAATTGTGTGACCTATTTGAGGTCCCAATCGACGCCCTACCCACCATCGTTGCCTCCTACGGCGCCATTGGACGTACTGATCCGGCCACATTTTTGGGCATGGATGTTCCCATTGCCGGGATCGCCGGTGATCAACAAAGCGCCCTGGTTGGACAGGGTGGATTCAACACCGGGGATGCCAAGTGCACGTACGGGACCGGCTCCTTTTTATTGCTCAACACCGGCACAACCTGTGTGCCAGCACCCCAGGGACTGCTCACGACGGTGGCACTGGGACATCCCGACGGGACACGCACCTTCGCCGTCGAAGGATCCATCTTCGTCACCGGTGCTGCCGTGCAGTGGCTCAGAGATGGTCTTGGAATTATCGAATCGGCAAGAGATATCGAACAGCTAGCCGCCAGCGTTCCCAACAGTGGCGGAGTGGTCTTCGTGCCTGCGCTCACCGGCCTTGGCGCACCCACCTGGGATCCGGATGCACGCGGCCTCATCATCGGTATCCAGCGCGGCACGACAGCGGCACACCTTGCCCGTGCCACCTTGGAGGGCATTGCTTTCCAAGTCGCCGATGTCGTTGAACTTGCCCGAAGCGATGCGCACATCACGCTGAACCGTCTCAGCGTTGATGGTGGCGCTGCGGCAAATGATCTGCTGTGCCAGATCCAAGCCGATGTGGTGGGTATCCCCGTCGATCGACCCGTCAACCTGGAGACCACCGGAATAGGGGCGGCCTACCTGGCGGGCCTGGGAACAGGGGTGTGGTCATCCGCCGAAGAGCTCAGTCACGTTACCGCCGTGGATGCCACCTTCAACCCGGGCACCAGTATCGATGAGCATCATCGAGCGCTCTGGGACTGCGCCGTTGGTCGCGCCGGTGGTTGGGCGAACATTTAAGTGCGCCGGGCGGTTAACCTGGGACTGCTTCGCCATCCAGCGCCGCATTCGTAGAATCGGCCTTCAACTGTTTGGCCCTGGTGGCGTACATGTCCACGTATTCCTGGCTCGACAGTTCCATCAGGGTATACACAACCTCGTCGGTGATCGACCGAAGAATGTACCGGTCACTTTCCATGCCTTCATACCTGGAGAAGTCCAAAATGGGGCCGAACCGGATACCCACGCGCCCAAGGCGTGGGCGAACTTTGCCGGGCGGCTGAATCTCATATGTGCCCACCATCGCTACCGGGATCACCGGGGCGGGAGCCTCCAGAGCCATACGCGCGACCCCAACGCGTCCGCGGTACAGCCGTCCATCGACGGTGCGGGTGCCTTCGGGGTAAATCCCGAGCAATTGACGATCGCGCAGCATGCGCACTCCGGTGGCGATCGCCGCTTCAGCCGCGCGACCGCTGGACCGGTCGATGGGCACCTGTCCCACCCCGGCAAAAAATGCCTTGGTGAGCAGGCCCTTGATGCCGCGCCCGTTGAAGTAATCGCTCTTGGTCAAGAAAGTGATCCGCCGCCGAGTCATCAATGGGAGAAAGAAAGAATCGGAGAAAGACAGATGATTGCTCGCCACGATGGCAGAACCGCGGCGAGGCAGCACGTCCATGCCCTCAGTCCATGGCCGAAACAGCACGCGCAGCCACGGACCGACCACAATCACCTTCAATACCCAGTACAGCACCCGACATAGCCTAGGCCGTGTGGCACTATCTAGACCATCGACACCGTGGTGCGCTAAGGAGATCGTTATGCCGCTGATGCCTGGAGCCGAACCACTGGCTATCGACAGCACTCACCCCGAGTACGGCCGAGTGGGGGTGCTGCTCCTGCACGGCTTCACCGGCTCACCCAAATCCATGAAGCCATGGGGGCAGTATCTGGCTGATGCCGGCTACACCGTGCGCGTGCCTCGCCTCCCCGGCCATGGCACCCGATGGCAGGAAATGAACATCACCACCTGGCAGGACTGGTACGCCGAGGCCGACCGGTCTCTGCGCGAACTTAATACGCTGTGCGACACCGTATTTGTTATGGGCTTATCCATGGGAGGGTCGCTCACTCTGCGACTGGCCGAGGCCAAGGGCGATGAGATCGCCGGCATCGTGCTTGTCAATGCTGCCGTCCATTCCCAGCGACCCGATCGTTTCATTCTCCCTCTGGTCAAGCACCTCGTTAGTGCCTTTCCCGGCATCTCTAACGACATCAAGAAGCCTGACCAAGACGAGGGCGCCTACGACAAGATTCCGCTCAAGGCGGCCCACTCCCTGACCAAGCTATGGGCAAAGGTCAAAACCGATATCGCCAAGGTCACCCAGCCAACGCTGCTGTTTCGTAGCGCCGAGGACCATGTTGTGGAAGCCTCGAATGCGGCCTGGATTCTGGCGAACGTGAACTCTGAAGATGTCACCGAGGTTGTCTTGCTGAACTCTTTCCACGTTGCCACCCTCGACAACGATGCCCCCGAAATCTTCTCCCGAAGTCTTCAGTTCCTCAGAGGGCACACCACATCTGAAGGCGCGTGACCGTACGCCGTGACAACCACGACACACAGCAACGAACTGCCGGCTCGATCCTTCGTGCCACTGGTCGACGTGGATCCGCCTCTGGTGGAGTCGGTCATGGAGATGCTCACCGACGAACACATAGCCGCCTATGCGCAGCCATATTCAGGCGAAATCGGCCCCTACCGTGATGTGCGCTCACCTGATCGGCCCACAAGTCGCATCTACGTGGATCGCACTCGACTGCATGTAGCCCGGGCCATCATCGCTTCGCGACTACCCAGCCTCCAAGCTGGCCTACTCGCTGATGCCGCTGCCCGCGCCGATGCCGAACATATGGAGCGCCTGTCCGCTGAACAGGTGGACACCGCATGGGACGAACTTGTCACGTCTCTGACCGATGATGGCGATTCCGGCAGCAAAATAGATCCGTGGCCCACACCAGATAAGGGCGGATCAGGGCTGTCTCAACGACTTATCCGACAGCACGACGCGCCAGAGGACAACGCAGAAGTCCCGGAGGCAAAACCCTTTGTCCCGAACGTCGTTTTCGGCCCCCGCGACTACGAACCGCGCGAGGAAACACCGGAAAGGTTTACACCACCAGAGCCCCCGCCGCTACCTCGGCCACGAACCGCCGTAGATCGCTTCGCCTGGGGCGCGACGATCGGTGGCCCCATCGTCGTGGTGATTAATCACGCGGTCGGACTCAGTCCAACGGTCGGTGGTGTGGGCATGGCGGCCTTCGCCGCCGGCTTCATCACTCTCGTTGCCCGCATGCGCCATGACCGTGATGGCAACGACGACGGAGCAGTGGTTTAGCGCTACTGGCTCCGTGTGGTGCCTAGTTGGGCAGCCGCGCTAAGTCCGCCGCCCCCACCAACCCAGCCTCGTTACCGAGACTGGCAGAAATTACAGGTGGGATGAGCCGATCGGTGCCGCCGATGACTTTTGCGCTCAGGGTCGATCGCGCACTCATCAACAGCAGGTCACCGGCCTCGGATACTCCACCGCCGATAATGAATGCCTGCGGATCGATAATCGCCGACAGATCGGCGAGCCCTCGGCCAAGCCAGGTACCAATCGTTTCGAATGCCTGCCGGGCCACGAGATCACCCGCCCTCGCAGCCTCCATCACATGGCGGCCCTGGACCCCTTCGGGCGTGCCATCACCAAGTGCGAGCAGGATCGAAGCATCCTGACGCCGCTCGCCAGCAAGTTCGCGCGCCTCACGAACCAGCGCATGTCCGCTGGCGTACTGCTCCCAGCAGCCACGTCGTCCACAGCCACAGGGTCGTCCCTCGGGAATCACGTTCATATGTCCGATCTCGGCCGCACCGCCGTGAGCTCCACGCCGCAAGGCACCGCGCAAAATCAGACCGCCACCGATCCCGGTGCCCACGGTCACGACCACAACATCGTTGAGCTCACGACCAGCACCGAACACGAACTCTCCCCACGCCGCGGCATTGCCGTCGTTTTCCACCACCGTGCGAAGTCCGGTAGCTGCGGTCACATCAGCGCCTAGCGGTTGCTGCATCCAGCCCAGATTCGGCGCGGTGATAACACGCGTCCGATCGAAATCCACGAGTGCGGCTACGCCTAGTCCGACAGAATGAATTTCACCGACGGTGCGCTCGCGAAGGCGTTGGACCACACCAATAATGGTCGCAGTCGCTGCCATCGGGTCTTGACGTGGACTCGCAACGCGTTCAGTGTCGAGGATTCGGCCGTCATCGGTGACGACACCGCCCAAGATCTTGGTGCCGCCGATGTCAACACCGATACGCAGGCTCATCGGGACGCACACCGATTCGTGATCAACTTTGTGCCCGCGCCTTCAAGCCCTTAAGGGCCGAGTCAACGATCACCTTTTCTGCCTTCCGCTTAATCATGCCGATCATGGGCATCTTAACGTCGACGGCGAGTCGATAGTTGACCTGCGTTTGCCCGTTGGCGAGAGGGGTGAGCACATAACTTCCATCCATCGCGCGCAAAAACTCTGCCGTGGTCAACTGCCAGTGAACGGCCAGGTCCCCGTCCCACGTGTAGTGCAGTTCATAGGTGTCCTTGATGGGCCCAGATGCCAGATTGAACCGAGCCGTCAACGGCCGGCCACCGTCTTCGGGGTCTTCTGCCGTGAGCACCGTCACCGCGGTGATGCCCTCACTCCACTCCGGATACGTCTCAAGATCGGCGATCACCGCCATGATGCGTCCTACTGGCGCGTCAACGACGATAGAAGACTCAGTCTGATCAGCCACGTGGTGAACCCTAACGCTGACCGGCTCTGCGCTGACCCTCTAGTTCGTCCTTCAAAGCCCACACCGCCTGCTTCCAGGCCAGCGCGTGCCTTCGACGTAGGCGATCAACCTCACGACGTCCACGCGATGATTCAGGAATAATGCGCACTTGGGTAACAGATCCCGGTGTCGTGGGATCGGCTCGCAGGTAGTAATGCACTATGACTCCGTCATTGATCGGTTCTAGCCATATTTCGCTACTACCGACCAGTTCTCCGGTCACCGTCCACCGAATTCCCTCATCAGCGCGGTCCATGAACACCGAGAGTTGCAAACCGGGCCACCAGGTACGCCATCGCTGCGGATCCCCCACGACCGCGGCAACCGTGTGCGGTGAGACCACCACGAAGGTCTCGTCGACCAGGTCCACCGAGGGCATGGGGCCAAGGATAACCAGACCGAGTGCGCCAATCAGGCTGCCTGGGCTCTGCCAATCGCGTAACGTCTAGCCGACCGGGTCACCACGGCCCAGTTTTAAGAGGAGGTCCGCAGATGAAGACCGAGTTCGCTGTTCCTGCGATCGTGCCAGCAGCAGAGTCAGGAAGCCTGGCCGATCACATCGTTGAAAACGCGGAGCAGGCCGGCAACCACGTTGTGATGTCGCGCATGATCAACGGGACCTGGGCGTCAGTGACAGCGAGGGAGTTTCTCGCTGAGGTCAAGGGCGTAGCCAAGGGCCTGATTGCCTCCGGCGTTGAGCCTGGCCAACGGGTAGCGATTATGTCGCGCACCCGGTATGACTGGACCGTTGCCGACTACGCCATCTGGTACGCCGGCGGGGTCGGTGTACCCGTCTATGAAACCTCCTCCGCTGAGCAGGTCGAATGGATCATCAGCGACTCCAACGCCGTCGCGGTGTTCTTGGAAAGCGCAAAAAACAAGGCTGTCTTCGAAGAGGTCGCCGATCGCGTACCCGACTGCACCCGGCAGTGGATCTTTGATGATGGGGCACTGGCCACGTTAACCGCCGCTGGCGTTGGTGTGAGCGATGAAGACCTCGAGCGAGCCCGCGCGACGGTTAACCCTCAATCACTCGCGACCATCATCTACACCTCCGGTACAACCGGTCGCCCCAAGGGCTGCATGCTCACCCACCGCAACTTCATGTTCGAGGTCGACAACATCGTCCAAGGCATGCCTGAACTCTTCATGCACAAGGGCGCATCCACCCTGCTCTTCCTTCCACTCGCCCATGTCTTCGGCCGCATCATCCAACTCGGCGCGGTTCGAGCACGGGTGCGGCTCGGTCACGCCCCCGATGTCAAGAATTTGCTGGCCGACCTGCAGTCTTTCCAACCCACCTTCCTGCTCGCTGTGCCGCGCGTGTTCGAAAAGGTGTTCAACTCAGCTCAGCAAAAGGCCACGGCTGAAGGGAAAGGCAATATTTTCAATACAGCAGCGCAAACCGCCATTGACTACAGCAAGTCCTTGGACTCTGGCGGTGCCGGCCTAGTCCTAAAGCTCAAGCACAAACTTTTCGACCGGTTGGTCTACGGAAAATTGCGCGCGGCCATGGGTGGCCAAATCGCCTGGGCTGTATCAGGTGGTGCACCCCTGGGGGAACGACTCGGGCACTTCTTCCGCGGCATCGGAATCACGATTCTCGAAGGCTACGGCCTGACCGAAACCAGTGCCGCAACAACGGTCAACCGACCCAACGCATTGCGCATTGGCACCGTAGGACAACCCTTCCCCGGCGCCAAGGTCAAGGTGGCTGCCGATGGCGAACTACTTCTCGCGGGTGATCAGATTTTCGCCGGCTACTGGAACAACCCCACGGCAACCGCGGAGGCCATCGAGCCCGACGGCTGGTTCCATTCCGGTGACATCGGCGAAATTGATGACGGTGGCTTCCTTCGCATCACCGGGCGCAAGAAGGAACTCATCGTCACCGCCGGTGGCAAAAATGTTGCCCCGGCCGTGCTCGAAGATCGCTTGCGAGCCAACTACCTCATCAGCCAGTGCATGGTGGTCGGAGATGCACAGCCCTTTATTGCCGCGCTGGTCACGATTGATCCAGAATCCTTCCCAGCCTGGCTCAAGCAGGCCGATAAGCCAGCCACGCTCACCATCGCCGATGCGGTGACCGACCCCGACCTCGTCGCGTTTGTGCAAGGGGCGGTCGACGAGGCGAACAAGGCGGTCTCTCACGCCGAGGCAATCAAGAAGTTCCACATCCTCACCGAGGATTGGACCGAAGAGGGCGGGCAGCTCACGCCATCGATGAAACTGAAGCGCAACGTGGTCATGAAGGACTTCGCGGCACAGGTTGATGCACTGTACTCATGACATGATCGGCCGGTGAGTTCACCTCTGCCGGTCGTCACCAGGGCCCCGCGCCATGCTGTAGAGCTGGTCACGCGGGGCCTTGGTGTTGCCGGATGTGTTGGCATTGCCGTTTTCAGCGCCAACCTCGGCGCCACCGCCTGGCAGGTTTTCGCGGTAGCGCTGCTGGCCGTGGCCGCGAGTATTCCTCTCCCGCGCGCCTGGATGCGTTACGCGGGTCTATTTCTCGAGGCCCTGCTGATCGCGGTGATTGTGGTCGCGTCCCCGGCCGGGCTGCGCCCGAGCCTGGTTTATCTCGTCGTCCCCCCGATCATTGCTGGGTTCAGCATCGGCATCGTGGGGGTAGCCGTCACCATCACCACGATTGCACTGGTCCTTGGCGTGGGTACTGTGCTCACCCAGGAAGCCGCCCTACCTTTGCCGGTAGTAGAGGTGAGCGTGTGGCTTGCCGCGGCGGTGACTCTTGGTTTGGCAACAGTTTTGGCCCGTCATCTGCAAAACCGACTGGTACCCATTGATCCCGGGTATGCCACGGCGAGAGCACTGCTGTCGTCGTTGCGCGATGTGGCACGGATATTGCCGGAAGGCTTAGAAGAATCAGTCTTGGCGCGGGGAACCCTGGCTCAGGTGGCCCAGATCCTCCCTCTTCAACGTGCCGGGGTGTTCATGTTTGCTCCGTCCGGATCACTGGTGGAAGTCGCGCACACCCCTGAGGATGCACCGGCACTACGGCCCAGACCAGACCGAGATATCTGGGCCCAAGCCTTTGATCTGGGATCAGCAGTTCAACGTCTCGGCCAATTGGACGGACTTGAACTCGGCACCGATCATGCCTGTGCGGTGATTCCGCTACGACTAGACGGTCAACTCATCGGTGCGGTAGCTATTGAGCGTACCGGTGGACTCTGGTCGATAGATGAACTGAATCAAACTCAGGAGGCCCTAGACGCGGCTGCTCTTCGACTTGATGCAGCACGGATGTTCGAAGATATCCGCGATCTGGCTACTTTGGCTGAGCGCCAACGTCTTTCGCGCGAGATTCACGACGGCATCGCCCAACAGGTTGCCGGGCTCGGCATGATCGTTGAGGATATTTCCCAACGCACCCAAGAACCGCAGACCGCAACCGATCTCGCCCGTGTGCGCGAACTGTTAACGACCATGGTCACCGAACTACGGTTATCAATTTTCGACCTGCGTGTCGAATCCGGTCACGGCATCGCGGATGCGCTCGCGGCTTTCGTGCGCCAGGCCGGCACCGAATCGGGTCTCACCGTGCACCTGGTGCTCGACGAAGACCCCGCCACGATGCCAGTGGGGGTAGGACCCCAACTGCTGCGTATCGCCCAGGAAGCAGTCACCAACGCCCACCGACACGGCAACGGTCACACCCTGTGGGTCACTTACCGCGCCAGTCCCGAGGAAATTTTCCTCAGGGTGGCCGATGACGGTGTCGGTGTCGGGTCATCAACGGGTCGCAGCGATAGTTTCGGGCTCATGATCATGCGGGAACGCGCGGCAAACATCGGTGCCACGCTCAGCGTCCGACAGCGAGCCCAAGGCGGCACGGTGGTTGACCTGTCCATGGAGCCTCGCCACGTGCACACGCCGACCCCACGCATGCCACAGAGTGATCAATGACGATTACCGTTGTCCTCGTCGATGACCACGAGGTGATCCGCGAGGGTATGCGCCGGGCACTGGAGCGCGAAGTCGATATCGACGTCATCGGCGAAGCGGCCACTCTGGGTGCGGCTGATGCTTTGCTTGCGCACGTTCTACCCACCGTTTTCGTCGTGGATATCCGTCTGCCCGATGGCAACGGCCTTGACTTTATTCGGCGGGCCCGCGCCCATTCCAGCGAACTCGGACTGGTGGTCTTGACCATGTACCCGGGCGACGAACCTCTGCTAGGAGCACTCGAAGCCGGTGCGAGCGCTTTCGTGCCCAAGGACGCACCGACTGCAGAAATGGTTGCCGCGGTCCGGCACGCGGCTGCTGCGCCCGGAACCTTTTCTGCCGCAGATCTCGCCCAGGCCGTGCAGCGGCGACTGGATCCCCAACGCACGACCCTGTCACCGCGTGAAGACGAGGTGCTGCGTTTGCTAGCGGACGGCTTGAGCGTGTCGGCCATCTCGCGGCGACTCTACATTTCTGACTCCACTACTAAGACCCACATCTCCAAGCTTTATACCAAGCTGGGTGCGGGCAACCGCGCTCAAGCGCTCATGACCGCGATGGCCCAGGGCCTCCTTAGCCCACCAGAAACCATCGGCTAGCAGCGGCCAAGGATAGGCTGCACCCGTGTCTAGTGCCCTCACATCTGTTAGGCCCAAGACACTCATGTCCACGGTGGTCACCATTGTCATCGGTTTCGTAGTCGTGCGCACCCTCCTCCTTGGCTTTGTCACCGGGGTTGTTCCCTATCCGGATGGGCCCTCGGTCATCAATGACATCCTGCTGTATTCAGAATGGTCACAGCTGCTCGTCACCGGCCGCTTTCCCATCGGTGACGACATGTGGCAGTACCCACCCGGTGCCGGCGTGGTGTTTGCCCTCGCCGCACTCATCGGAGCCAACGCAGTGCAGGGATTCTTTGTACTGTCCCTCATCGCTGATGCTGCCGTACTGGCCGCGCTCATTGTGGTCAGTGTCCGGCGCAGCGGAACGAACCCACCCAGGCTGGTCGCTGCCTGGGCGTGGGTGGTGGCCCCGATCATTATTGGTCCGGTTTTTATCGCTCGTTTCGACGTCATTCCCACGGCGGCGGCTGTCGCTGCACTGCTGCTGCTCTCTCGTCCGGTCTACAGCGGCGCGATGGCTGCGGTCGGCACACTGTTGAAGGTGTGGCCTGGATTCATGATGCTGGCCATCCCCCGACGAAGTCTCATCTGCGGCAGCACGGGTTTCGTCGTAACCGCCGTGGGCATCTTGATGCTCGTATCCGTGTGGGCCGTCGGTGGCATCGCCTTTATCGGCGAGCAGCAATCACGGGGACTGCAGGTGGAATCTGTTGGGGCCTGGCCATTTATGGTGGCCCAGGGACTCGGTGCACAGATCCCGCTGGAATTTCGTTTCGGCGCAATGGAAATTGACCTGCCTATCACCATCACCATTGGCAGCGTCATCACGGTTATCGGCATCGGCCTTATCGCGCTCCTTGGCGTTGCCCGACTGCTGGGCAGTCTGGAGCGAATCGATGGAGTTGAAATCGCGATGGCCGCCCTGTTGATTTCCATTGTTGCCAGCCGTGTGCTGTCTCCGCAGTACATGGTGTGGGTGGCTGGGGTGGCTGCGGTGGCATTGATTAACCCGTCCACCCGGCTACGACCGGTGGTCGCCCTCCTGGTCGTGTCCACAGTTGCGGGGCAGGTCATTTATCCCCTGGGTTACGGCTCGCTACTGAATGGAGACTGGTGGGCAGTCGGATTGCAGACCCTGCGTGTGCTCAGTTTGGTTGCTGCCACCGGCTGGTGCGGGTGGCTGGTACTTGGTCGCCTGACACGTCCGCATTGGCGTCCGCCGCCGCCAAGACGCCAAGACGCTGAGCCAGACTCGGATGAGTTCCAAAAAGCGCGTAGCGCCATTGAGGCGGGTTAACTCCGCCCAGGTTGATGCTCGTCATCGTGCGCAGGGCACTGGCCAGTTCATCGCTTGCCCTGACTTCATTGGCTGCCAGCCCACTGATCACAAGAAGTTCTACGGCCTCGTGGTCGGCTCTGAGTTCAATCGGTCGGCTCACGGTGGCGACCACCGGGACAGATAAGGCCAGCAGGGCGGCGATTGCCAATGCCAAAAATGGTGTCATCGCAACCACGACGCCCACACCATCAGTTGCGCCCGACCATCGACGAATTCGTCGACTGCTCAGGGCTCCAGCAATCGCTGCCACTGCTGCGGCGCACACAAGCGCAGCCTCAACCGAGGCCCACCACACATCCTGCGAAACTATGTGGGCGACCTCGTGTGCGCTTATGGCGCGAACTTCTGGCGCAGTCAAATCGACAAACAGGCCGTCGTGGTAGGTAATGGTTGAAGAAGCCCCGTAGCCGGTAACAACCGCGTTCACGGTGCTCGCCCATTGCGACATCACCGCCGTCCTCAGATCCGGCGCATCGACCCCACCTGCTTGGCTGAGCACATCAACTTCAACAGCCACCGCCGGTGGTACCGCGCGATCAGCTTGAGACCCAAACAATGGCAATGCCCATGAGCCCATCAGGGCCACCGCGGCTGCCAGCGGTGCGAGCACGATCCACCAACGGTTTGGCCATCGGCCCACGATCCAGGCGAGCGCCGACACCACGGCAACCGCCACCGCAATTGTCATTGCTCCCGCCATGATGGCAACGAGAAAATCTTGCGGACCCGAACGGAGATTTAGACCAAATTCGCGTCGGACCGATGCCAACCACAGCGAGCCGGGAATGCCCGAAACCACCAATAATGCGACGGCGGCAATGACACCGGAACGGGTGTGAATCCACCGGCGCAAACCTTGGGTACCCATGCGCGAGAGCAGGAACCACACGATTGCGACCACAACCGGACTCAGCCACGCCAAGATGAGCGGAACGGCTGAGGCCGCCTCGTAACGATCAATTTTTCCCTGCAGGTCAGCACCGATGCCGGCACCTGATGCGGTCTGCGCCCACGGTGCAACCGTTGATGACCACGGAGTGACCATCATCACCACCAGTGCGGCCGCTACAGCAGCGCCTGCGCACAATCGCCACGGCGTGAGGACTAGGTACGTACGCACACCCTCATCATGCGGCACCAGACTGTTGGGGCACCAGCCGCAGGGGTGGCACGAGACCGGAGTCGGCAAGCACAGCGATAGCCATGCGCGAGGACTCATCGAGCATCTGCGGGGGCCCGAGCAGGACGCTGACCACACAGTCGTGGCAGGCCAGGTCGCGCATGGTGCAACTGGCGCAGTCCACCAGCAACTCGCCGTCGACAGGTTCGTTGCCAGCACGAAAACGCACGCGTGAAGAAGTCATGGAACCAGCATGCACGCGGGGTCTGACAGTGCAGTCAAGCCTAGGGATTGCCCCCGAGGGTTTCCTCTGGAAGCGGATCGCCAGGTCCGGGTCGCTCAACGACCTCGATCGCATCGTCCCTGCTGCACCACCGACACCGAATGACCTCGATGATGTCTTCGTCCACCTGCTCGCTGTCAATTGAGGGCTCACCGGAGAGGTCAAGGTGCCAGAACTGAGTGGTCTTTTGTCGCCGGATGACGTCAAAACGCGTCAGGTTGCCGCAGTGGGCGCAGCGCCAGCGGTGGTCCGAATCAGGTATCGCCTTGGTCACGGCCGTGAACCTATCGAACCGCCAGGCGCCGACTGTCAGACCCCCGCTCTAGCGTCGCTGCCATGATCGATCTAGCCACCAACTCATGGGGCACCTGCCCTGCCACCGAGGGCGAAGGCAAGCAGTACAGCCATGGCATGCAGTACCCCGATGGCAGGCAGTTGAGCCTGGACGAACTAGGCACCCCGCTCGCCGAGATCACCTTCGTCGTTGTCGATCTAGAGACCACCGGTGGAAAGCCGGCCGAGGGTGGCATCACCGAAATCGGTGCGGTTGCCGTTCGCGGGGGTGTGGTTCAGAAGGAAATGGCCACCTTGGTCAACGCCCAGCTGCCACTTCCACCGATGATTTCAAGCCTCACCGGCATCACGCCAACCATGCTTGCCGACGCTCCCGGGGTTTTCGCTGCCGTCACGACGTTTTGGGAGTTCGCGCGCGGTGGTGTTTTGGTGGCGCACAACGCCCCCTACGACATCGGGTTCCTGCGCGGCGCTGGCGCAGTTCACAACATTGACTGGCCGCAACACACTGTCGTTGACACGGTCACGTTGGCGCGTCGCCTGCTGAGTTCCCAGGAGGTACCCAATCGAAAACTCAGCACCCTGGCTCGCTTTTTCGCCAGTCCCACCCAACCAGTGCACCGAGCGCTCGCCGATGCCCGCGCCACCGTGCACGTTTTGCACGGCCTCCTGGAACGTGCAGGGTCACTGGGACTGCACACTCTCGAAGATCTGCTGGGGTTCACCAATGCACCCACCGCGGTGCAGCACCGCAAACGCTCGCTAGCGGAGGCCCTGCCGGAAAGCCCCGGTGTTTACGTCTTTCGTGATCGCTGCAACACCCCGCTCTATGTGGGCACATCGGTCAACATCCGCACTCGGGTTCGTTCCTATTTCGCACCCGCAGCCCCACGTGCCCGCATGAACGACATGCTCGCCCAGACCGCATCTGTCACCCCGATCGTATGCGCGACTCCCCTGGAGGCTCAGGTCCGCGAGATTCGACTCATTGCTGAACATCAACCATCATTCAACCGGCGTTCCCGGACGCCTCAGCGAGCGACCTGGGTGGCGTTGAAGGGCACATCCGCAGGCCATATGGTGCGCACCAACACGCCAGGTCCCCTCCACCACAGTGGGATCGGTCCTTATGCTTCTCGACGCCTTGCCGACGATGCAGTGGCGGCCCTCACCGCAACCGCGCAACTTCCACCCGCCTCGCCGCCGACTGAATCAACTGACTTCATCACCGAGGTCCTCCAAGGCAACACCGCTGAATTTGTCCGCCGCATCCAGCACGCTATCGCCGGCCACGTAGTTGCCGGTCGCTACGAACGGGCAACTGTGTGGCGCAACCGCATGGCCACCGTGCTGTGGGGCGTGCAATCGGCACACGTCCTGCGATTACTCCGTGACGCTGGTCAAATAACCGCTGGTCGACGGGTGGGTGACACATGGGAACTTCATGTGATTCGCTCCGGACGTCTGGCGGCTGCAGGGTTGGCTGCACCCGGGGTACACCCGCTCGAAGTCCTGCATGCTCTCGTTCGCATCGCAGACGACACACCAACACCGACGCTGCCCATTCCGCAACCAGCCGGACTCATCGAAGAGGCTCGGCTCCTGTGGCGCTGGCTCACCGAGGCTGACACGCGCCTGGTATCAACTGCTGCCACGTTCTCCACTCCGTTGGCGCAGAGCGGTGGCATGTTGGCACAGCTGCGCGCCGCCCAAAGTCAAGCACGAAACACTCTGCAGGCCCTTGATCTAGCTCATCATTAGGACAGGGCTTGAGCGCGATTCACCCAACGGCGCAACAACTCTCCAGCAGCACCCGACTCCACAACCTGCCGGGCAGACACCATCTGGGCACGTATCAAGTCCACGATCTGAGTGGTCACATCCCTACCTGTAGTTCGTTGATAGGTGGCTAGTGCCGCGGCGGCATTGACAATCGTTACCTGCCGAACTGCTTCCACCACATCCATCCTCACCACGTCACCATCGAGACCAAAGACTGAACGCATTACGGCTGCGTTATATAGCGCATCTTCACCATGTAAGAGATCAGCTGAAATACCCTGCAGTCCAAACATTTCCGGCTCGATGCTTAGATGCTCCACCCGCCCGTTTCCACCCGTTGTATCCCACACCTGCGTGGCACACCGGGGTGTGATTTCATCCCATCCGTCATCGCCGCGCACAACGATTACCTGATCCCCACGCCGAGCGAATACCTCAGCCATCACTGGCGCGAGTCGCTCATCGGCACACCCGATTAAGCCAGCCCGAGGCCGGCCAGGATTGGTTAGTGGCCCCAAAATATTAAAAACCGTTGCCACACCTAGCTCTTTGCGGACAGGTCCGGCGAAGCTCATTGCCGGATGAAAGGTGGGAGCAAACGCGAAGCCGATTCCTATCTCTTTCACCAACGACGTCACAGCTGCTGCCGACAACTCCAGCGGCAGGCCGAGGGCCTCCAAAACGTCGGCCGAGCCACTGGCCGACGTAGCTGCGCGATTTCCATGCTTGATTACCGGGGCACCACTCGCCGCCACCACAACGGCGGCCATCGTAGAAATATTGACCGTGTGGGATCCGTCACCCCCTGTGCCAACGACATCGACCAACACCCCGGGCAGATCTAGTGGGGTCGCCGCAGCGCGCATGGCATCGGCGGCAGCAGCCACTTCGATGACCGATTCGCCCTTGGAGCGCAAAGCAACTAAAAAGGCCGCGATCTGAACACTAGACGCGTCACCGGCCATGATCGAATTCATGGCAAATCGGGCATCGGCCTCAGGCAGGTCATGTCCGGTGATGAGTTGTCGCAGGAGGTCAGGCCAGTTTTGGCTCACCCGATTGCACCCAGCATCACGAAGATTCGATGCCAACCAGTCGCCGGCGCAGAAGCCCAGCGGCCGCGTCTGCGAGCACCTTGGGATCGATGGGCATGGGAACGACGGCGTCAGCTCGACTCCACGTAGCCAGCCACGCATCTTGGGGGCGCCCTACCACGACCAGAATCGGGGGACATCGGAAAATTTCATCCTTCAACTGCCGGCATACGCCCATGCCGCCGGCGGGAGCCGCCTCGCCATCGAGAATCGCTAGGTCAAAGGTGTGGGAGTCCAGTTGTCGAATAACGATGGGCTCGGTCGCGCATTCCACGATCTCAATGGCGGGTAATTCCGGGGCTGGACGACGCCCTAGGGCCATCACGATGCTCGCCCGGGTCAGTCGATCACTGCTGTAAACCAACACCTTTAAAGTGCCCGCCGGCCCGGCTCCCAGTGCTGAACTACTCAGGGCCGCGACCGCGGTGGGATCGAGAGCAGAACGAGCCGGAGATGGGGCGGCAGAAGACTGGTTAACCTGGGACACAATCCGCATCGTAACTGCTCGAACAAGACCAGGGGGTCGACATGCCCCCGCAGACAGAATCTGACAGTATGCAGACGTGGCTTCACCGACTTCCACCGTAGGCGAGGCCTACACACACGCCCCTGCCAATCGCCCCAACATGGTGGCCATCGGCACCATCGTGTGGCTGTCTAGCGAGTTGATGTTCTTCGCTGGGCTTTTCGCCATGTATTTCACGATGCGGGCGGTCAATCCAGAATTGTGGGCCCAAGAGACTCAATTGCTTGCCGTCCCGTTCGCCAGTGTGAACACCACAATTTTGGTGCTCTCCAGCGTCACCTGCCAGTTAGGCGTTTTCGCCGCTGAACGCGGTGACGTTAAGGGCTTACGCCGCTGGTTCATCATCACTTTCCTCATGGGTGCGGTGTTTATCGGCGGTCAGATCACCGAGTACTCCGAACTTGTCTTTGAGGGCCTCACGCTTTCGTCCAACGCCTATGGCTCGGCCTTTTACCTCACCACCGGCTTCCACGGCCTCCACGTCGTCGGCGGCCTGATGGCATTTCTGCTGGTCCTGGCCACGACCTACATCGCCAAACGCTTCACCCATCAGCAGGCCACCCGAGCAATCGTGGTGTCCTATTACTGGCACTTCGTCGATGTGGTCTGGATTGCCCTATTTTTCATGATCTATATCCTGAAATAACCGCTAGCACTTCTTGCTCGTCTCCCCTGATAGAGAACTAGCGCAGAAAGGTGGCCCCCACTCGCATGAGAGCACTCGCGGCACATCGCAGGCACCCGATCATGGGTTTGGTCTTGCTCCTCCTCGCCCTGGGCGTTGTCGGCGGGGTTTATGGCGTAGCCACGACCACCCCGTCGTCGGCAGATGCCGCGCTCGTGGGTGACCAAACGCAGATCGAAGAGGGTCGCCGGCTCTATCTAGAGGGATGCTCTTCCTGCCACGGGCTCAATGCCGAAGGTGCGGCTTCTGGCCCCACTCTGATCGGTGTGGGTGCCGCCTCAGTTCATTTCCAGGTGGCGACCGGCCGCATGCCTCTGGCCGCTCCCGGAGCTCAGGCCCCGGTGAAGAAGGACATTTACTCCTCCGAGGAAGTTTTAGCCATGGCGGCCTATATTGCCTCCTTGGCTCCCGGGCCGGCAATCCCCACCGCCGAGCAGATTGACTACACCGATGCCGACGTGGCCGAAGGTGGCGTACTTTTTCGCATCAACTGTGCTCAGTGCCACCAGGCCGCTGGCCAGGGTGGTGCCCTCACCCAGGGTAAATACGCGCCCAGCCTCATGGAGGCCTCACCCCAAGAAATCTATGAGGCCATGCTCACCGGGCCGCAAAATATGCCGATCTTCAACGACAAGACCTTGCCCACGGAAGAAAAGCAGGCGGTCATCGCTTACATCATGGAGCTTCAGGAAGCACCGAGCCCGGGTGGTTTGTCACTGGGTCGCCTAGGTCCGGTGGTGGAAGGCCTATTCCTGTGGACCGCCGTCTTCGCCGCCCTGATCGGTGCGGCCGTGTGGATTGGGATTAGAGCCCGATGAGTAGCGATCTGACGCCGAGCGATTCAGCCGCGACCGGCGATGGCCCCTCCGCTGAACTAGCCCACGGTGGCGTCCGCGACGACCGTCTGGCCCGGCCGGAGTATTCCGGCCCCGGTGCACTCCCCCTAGCCGCCATTGATCACACACCGCGCCGCAGCGACCTATACCCCAAGGCGGCCCGGCGTGTGGAACGCCAGATCACGCTCATGTTTTTACTGTCGATGCTCATGGCGGTGCTGTTCGTCATCGGTTATGTCGCTATCGACGTGGGCGCGGAAATCTACATTCCCGTTCTGGGAACGGTCGGTTACCAAAACCTCGTTCTCGGCGTCACCTTTGGTCTCGGCGTGTTCTTGATCGGCGCCGGTGCCATCCAGTGGGCTAAGAAGCTAATGCCCGACGTGGAGGTCGTTCAAGACCGCCACCGACTGCAGTCCGACCCGGCCGAAACCGTCAAGGCACATGACCAGTACGAGCGGGGCAAGGAAGAATCCGGATTCGCCGCCTATCGAATCATGCGTCGCACCCTCATCGGTGCCCTCGCGCTGTTCCCGATCCCCTTGGTCGTCCTCGTGCGCGACATGTGGGTGAACGACGATCCTGCCCTAGCCGGGATGTCACCGGCAGAGATTCTCAGCGAAACGGCCTGGACCGGCGGATTACGCATCGTCATCGACGGATCCCTGGCGCCGCTACGGCCAGAAGACATTCCGGTGGGTGGATTAGTTTCAGGGCTGCCGGAGAACATCATGGAGATCCAGGAGGAAACCCACACTCTCAACGAGCGTGGCAAGTCCGCGATCATTCTCGTTCGTATGGATCCGGGCGATATCCGAGCCCAGCAGGGCGCCGACTGGGACTACCAGGGCATCTTGGCCTACTCCAAGATTTGCACCCACGTGGGCTGTCCCATCGCTTTGTACGAACACCGCACGCACCATCTGCTGTGCCCCTGCCATCAGTCCACCTTCGATCTCGCCGACGCTGGCAATGTGATCTTTGGGCCCGCAGCCCGACGCATGCCCCAGTTGCCGATTACCGTAGATGAGGAAGGATTCCTCGTAGCGGCGTCAGATTTCGCTGAACCCGTCGGAGCTAGTTTCTGGGAGCGTGGATGAGTACCACCGAGAAAGTTGGCGCCGAAGCTGGCACGTTCGTTGATCAGCGGCTTGGGTCCAATAAATGGCTGGGCAAGAACCTGAAAAAGGTCTTCCCTGACCACTGGTCGTTCATGCTGGGCGAGATCGCCCTCTACAGCTTCATGGTGGTCCTCATCACCGGTGTGTTCCTCACCCTTTTTTACAAGCCCAGTCTTGTTGAGGTTGTCTACGAAGGCTCCTACGTGCCCCTGAAGGGCATCTACATGACCGAGGCGTATGCCACCACGCTGGACATTTCTTTCGACGTTCGCGGTGGCCTGCTCATCCGTCAGATGCACCACTGGTCGGCACTCATTTTCGTGGCCGCCATTTCCGTCCACCTGTTCCGCGTTTTCTTCACCGGTGCTTTCCGCAAGCCACGGGAAATGAACTGGGTCATCGGTGTAGGCCTGCTCGTGCTGGCTCTCGGTGCCGGTTTCTCCGGCTACTCCCTGCCTGACGATCTGCTGTCCGGAACCGGATTACAGATCGCCCGCGGGATCGCCCAAGCCATTCCCATCATCGGCACCTGGGCGGCCTTCTTGCTCTTCGATGGGCAATTCCCCGGGGTAGACTTTATGTCGCGCCTCTACATGGTGCACATCCTGCTCATTCCCGGGCTGATTATCGCTTTGATCACCGTCCACCTGATGATGGTGTGGTACCAAAAGCACACCCAGTTCCCAGGTCAGGGCCGCACGAACGAGAACGTCGTCGGCTATCCCCTGCTCCCGGTGTACATGGCCAAGGCTGGTGGATTCTTCTTCATCGTCTTTGGCATCATCACCATGCTTTCCGGGCTGGTCAACATCAACCCGGTATGGATATTTGGGCCATATACGCCCGATCAAGTGACCGCCGGCACTCAGCCGGACTGGTACATCGGCTGGCTCGACGGTGCCTTACGCGTCATGCCGAACTGGGAAACCGTGGCCTTCGGATTCACCGTGTCCTGGAACATCCTGATACCCGCCGTCATCATTCCGGGCATCATCTTTACCGCCATGGCCTTCTATCCCTTCCTTGAGGCGTGGGCAACGGGCGATAAGCGCGAACATCACCTGCTTGATCGTCCCCGCAATGCTCCGGTGCGCACGGGCATTGGCGTCATGTCAATCGTGTTTTACGGACTGCTGTGGCTCGGTGGTGGCAACGACCTCGTCGCCACCACCTTCAACCTGTCGATTAATGCGATCACTTGGTTCTTACGAATAGGTCTATTCGTGCTGCCACCCCTGGCTTTCATCATCACCAAACGCACCTGTCTGAGCCTGCAGCGCCGAGACCGGGAGAAGTTACTGCACGGCTATGAGTCTGGTCGCGTCCTTCGGTTGCCGCATGGTGAATTTGTTGAGGTGCACGAACCCCTGGGGAACAAGGAAAAGGCGATCTTGATGGCCAAGCTCGACAGTGAGCAGACGCCCATCGCACTGCCACAAAAGACCGATGCGAATGGTGTCAAGAACAAGCGCTACCGCATCGAAATGCTGCGGGCACGGCTCTCCGGGTTCTACTTCGCCGACACGATCGCTCCCCCGACCCTCGAAGAGATCGAGGCGGGTCAAGCCCATGTCGCCCATGAAGCCGCCCTTGAAGCTCCTCTCCATGAATATGAGGAGACTCACTACGTCAACGTGCCCTTCCACGGCGGGGTACTGCACGAAGAGGGCGCACCAATGACTAATGCTGAGGCGCTAGAAGTCACCCGTCACAAGGACTGAATTCCCCGCCGCTGTGGGTTCTACGTCGCCGAAACGATTACTCCTCCGACCAGTCACAGATTGAGGCGGGTCAAGCCTACGTGGCCCACGAAGCCGCCCTTGAAGCCTCATCTCCACGAATATGAGGAGACTCACTATGTGTGACCGTTCCCTTCCACGGCGGGGTACTGCACGAAGAAGGTGCCAGACCACATCGCCGCCTCCTGACCAAACAATTTGGGTCGCTATTGAAGGTAGATACCTCCCAATAGCGACCCAAATTGTTTGGTGAGCAGGGGATGGTGATGAAAGTTAGTGGGCGAACTCGCCGCGGTAGTATTCAAAGAGCCAACCAATGATGGCAAACATCAGCAGTGCCACACCTAAAACAATCAACCACACGGCAAAGATCAGACCCAGTGCGGTCAACATTGCGCCGAAGGCGACGGGCAGCGGCCACCAACTGTGGGGGCTGAAGAAGCCGTATTCGGGATCGGCCTCGTCGATCTCGGCATCGTCTCGATCTTCTGGGCGTGGATACACCCTCTTGGCCGTGTACAGCACATAGAAAGCCACCAGGAACGCCAACGCCCCGGTCATAACCAGCGCGGTGGTGCCTATCTCATCGCGGCTGAAGAACCAGTAGGCCCCGGCGACAACAAAGTAAAAAATTGCGCCAACACCGAAGATCCAACCTTCAATCTTCATCGAGCGGTGCCTTCCGGACCGCCAGCTTCGCGGGCCCGCTTTTGTTCAACCTGCTCGCGCGTTGGCGAAGGTCCGTCACCAGCCAGCACCCGGGTAAATACGCTCACGGCGGACGGAGTCTGCGGCAGATCAGCTAACTCCGGATGGTGTAGATCAAAGGCTGGACGCTCGGAGCGAATACGCGGCAGCGACGTGAAATTGTGCCGTGGTGGCGGGCAGGAAGTTGCCCATTCTAGTGAGCCACCCCAGCCCCAAGGGTCATCAACGGTCACCTTCGGCGCGGTGCGCCATGTCTTAATGACATTCCAGATAAAGAACAGGGTGGATCCGCCG
Source organism: Candidatus Nanopelagicales bacterium (assembly GCA_018609125.1). Taxonomy (GTDB): domain Bacteria; phylum Actinomycetota; class Actinomycetes; order S36-B12; family S36-B12; genus M55B157. Next base: position 119,277 of record JABAYF010000003.1, read on the forward strand.
ACGATCAAAGAACCAATCGTTGACACTGTGTTCAACGTGGTGAAGCCATCGCTTTCCAGGTAATCGCCATATCGCCTTGGCATGCCCTGAACACCAAGCCAATGCTGAACGAGGAAGGTCACCTGGAAGCCGACAAAAACCAGCCAGAAATGCACATGTCCGAGGCGCTCATCAAGCATGCGCCCGGTCATCTTGGGCCACCAGAAGTAGAACCCGGCGAACATCAAGAACACCACGGTGCCAAAGACGGTGTAGTGGAAGTGAGCCACGACAAAGTAACTATCAGAGACGTGGAAGTCCAGGGGCGGAGCAGACAGGATGATGCCGGTCAAGCCTCCGAAGAGGAAGGTGACCAAGAACCCCATCGTGAACAGCATGGGTGTCTCAAAAGTGACCGAGCCGCGCCACATGGTGCCGATCCAGTTGAAGAATTTCACGCCTGTAGGCACGGCTATCAGCATGGTCATGAGCGCGAAGAAGGGCAGATAAACCGAGCCGGTTACGTACATATGGTGAGCCCACACCGCCACAGATAGGGCGCCAATGGCCATCGTGGCCACCACCAGACCCTTGTAGCCAAAGACTGGCTTGCGGGAAAAGACCGGAATAATTTCGCTGGCGATGCCGAAAAAGGGCAGCGCAATAATGTAGACCTCGGGGTGGCCAAAGAACCAGAACAGGTGCTGCCACAAAATCGCCCCACCATTTTCCGCATCAAAAACTACCGCGCCGTACTGCCGGTCGATGAAAGCCACAACCAGGGCCGCAGCCAAGATCGGGAAGGCGATGAGCACCAACACACTGGTGACCAGGATCGTCCAGGTGAAAATCGGCATGCGGAACATGGTCATACCTGGAGCCCGCATCGCGAAGATGGTGGTGATGAAGTTTACGGCTCCCAGAATCGTGCCAAGTCCACCCATGGCGAGGCCGAGGAACCACAGATCGCCGCCCACCTGTGGAGAGTTCACGGCATTGCTCAGGGGTTGGTAGGCGAACCAACCGAAGGAGGCGGCGCCACCCGGAGTGAGGAAGCCCAGCATCACGGTCGTGCCGCCGAAGATAAACAGCCAGAATCCGAGCATATTCAAACGCGGAAAGGCAACGTCGGGAGCACCGATTTGTAGTGGCATGATTACGTTGCCGAAACCGACGAAAAGTGGTGTGGCGAAAAGGAACAGCATGATGGTGCCGTGTATCGTGAACAACTGGTTGTATTGTTCAAGGGACACGAATTGCAGCCCGGGCACGGCCAATTCTGCACGGAGAACCAGTGCCATCGCGCCGGCGAGAATGAAGAAGACGAAAGATCCGATGAGGTACATGTAACCGATCGTCTTGTGATCGGTGGAGGTAACCCATTTGATGATCGTGCGCCCGAGGGTGTCCTTGCGAATCTCAGTGCGCGTTAGCGATGGAGCCGGGGCAGCGGGTGCAGCCCGGGGAGGCTCATTCAAGATCGTCACAGGTTGATCCTCTCCGACGGCCGTTCACCTTCGTAATCCACACGTTCACTTTGCAGCTTGCCCGTTTGACCCTTGGCTCTCAGCGAAGCAATGTACTCGTCGTATTCAGCCCGCTCCACGACATCAACGTTAAACAGCATGCGCGCATGATCCACTCCGCACAACTCAGCACAGCGGCCAACGAAGGTGCCGGTCTTATTTGGGGTCACCTGGAAGACATTGACCTTGCCCGGAATGACGTCCATCTTGAAAAGCCAGTTGGGCACCCAGAAGGAGTGAATAACGTCGGGCGAGGACAACTCGAACTGAATTTTTTCGTCAACCGGCAGCACCAGAGTAGGCGGAACGCCCGGGGTGCCCACCTCGTAGACATCCTCGTCGAGGTAGTTAAACGTCCAACTCCAACGGAAGCCCACAACGTTGACCGTTTGCTGCTGATCATCTTCTACGGCAATGAGTTCGGTTTGGTCACGAACGGTGAAAACAAAAAGGCCGAGGATCATGATGAGCGGCACGATGGTGTAGAGCGCTTCAAGGGGAATGTTGTACCGCGTTTGAACAGGCACGCCCGCATTCTTGCGCCGGCGATAGGCCACGGCCGCGAAAATCATGAGGCCCCAGGTAATAACCCCCACGATCCACGCTGCAATCCAGGAACCGTTCCACAAGTTCTGAACGATCGGGCCCTCTGCGGTGGAAGGTTCGGGCAGGTCGAAGAAGAACGCCTCATTTGCTGTGCAGCCTGAGGCAATGAGGCCAATGGCAGTGACACCGGCAATGACGCTGGCTTTCCGCGTCATGCGCTTGCGGCTTGAGCTCACCACACACCCTTCTTCATGCCAACACAACCCAATTGGTAGAGCAGATCCACCGATGAAACAACCGCCTACGTGAACCTACCGATACCTTTTGACCTTAGCGCACTGAGCCTGTTCGCGGGGTGTGGGGGAACCGGATTTTGACCGGTGTCGGATACGTCACATTGGGTCAATCCAAAGGCCCGGGCACAATGGTCAATGCGATGAACCGATTCTTTGATGCTGCCTCGGCTGGGCCCCTCAATCCGGGGGGTCGCCAGGCCCTTGCGGCGGCCTTTGATTCTGCGTGGGCGGACCCGCAGCGCTGGTACGCCGATGCTCGCCGCGCGAGGTTAATTCTGGATGCATCTCGAGCCGGAATCGCTGCGGCGATGACCATGGGGCCAACCGAAGTTGCCTTCGCCTCATCGTCGGCATTGGCGGGGCATTGGGCCGTCAGCGGAGCACTCCGCGCAAGGCCCGGGCGAGTGGTGTGCAGCGCCGTTGAGCACAGTGCGCTGCTCGCCGCTGCCGAGACCGCGGCCGGTTCCGCCAACGTATCTTTGGTAGGGGTAGACCATCTCGGGCGCATCGATCTGGATACCTTCGCCCACGAGATATCTCAACCCGGGGTGACCCTGGCCTGTCTGCAGGTGGCAAATCACGAGGTTGGTACCCGCCAACCCCTACCTGTTGCCACGGCCCTGTGCCAAGCCGCCGGCGTACCACTCCTGGTGGATGCCGCTATGACGATCGGGCGGGGGTCAGACCTGATGCTCGGGGTCGACCAAGCATCGCTCGTGCTAGCGCAGGCCAACTCCTGGGGTGGTCCAGCAGGAGTCGCTGCTTTGGGTGTGCGCAAGGGCGTGCCCTGGCAGCCACCGGCCGTGCTCGATCAACGTGAACATCACCACGTTCCGGGCTTACCGCTCACCCCGTTGATCGCAGTGGCGGCGCGTGCACTGGAGTGGACACTTCCCCGGCAAAATGATGATGCTCGGCTCGCAAAAGCAGCACTGCACGATCTGAGGAATTTAGTGCTCGCCGATGTTTCCGGCTCTAGCTGGCTCGGCGACCCGGACAACAGCTTGCCCTACCTGGGTGCCTTCAGCTGCCTGTACACCGATGCCGAATCACTCATGGGCGGCTTAGATACCGCAGGTTTCGCTGTATCAAGCGGTTCCTCATGTGTGGCAGACACTCGCCGGCCGAGCCACGTTCTGGCCGCAATGGGTGCGGCGAGCGGCGGCAATGTGCGTGTCTCACTCCCGGTCGGAGACACCACGCCAGATATCGGTGGGTTTGTGGCAGCTCTGCGGCACACCGTCAACGAGGTTCGACATCGCTTCGGTGCCCAGGACCTGCCCGGACTCTAGTTTCAGCCGCATGACCCGGATGAATCAGTGCGGTTCCCACAAAACTTCTGGCACGACGAACACCGGGGGCAACTGCACAGCAGTTTTCAGTCGATCGAAGTACTCCAACCGGGGCACCTCAATGACGCCGAGAGTTGCTAAGTGGTCGGTCTGCCACTGCACATCAAGGAGTCGATCCGGGTCCGGGGCGCTATTGAGATGGCGAACGAGCCCCACGAGGGCAACCTTGGACGCATCTCGCTCAGTGTGAAACATCGACTCTCCCGCGAAGAGCCCACCCACCTCAATTCCGTAGAGGCCACCCACGAGCGATCCATCCCCCGACCACACCTCTACCGAATGCGCCCAGCCCAATTCGTGCAGGTGAACATAGGTAGTTAGAAACTGTGGAGTGATCCACCGTCCCGAACGATCCTGATCGGCACAGGCCTGCATGACCTCCTGGAAAGCATGGTCGGTGGTCACCCTGAACCGGCGCATGGATTGCTTGAGCGACCGGGTGATACGCACGCCATCAAGGGGTAGCACCCCCCTGGGGTCCGGTGACCACCAGCCAAGCAGCTCGTCATCATTGTCGTCGCGTAGATGCATGGGAAAAAGACCTGCCCGGTAGGCCGCGAGCACAGTTCCTGGCGCTAAATCAGCACCGACCCCAACCAGGTCATCGCCTGGGTCGGCATCTTCGGCACTTAATTGCCACTGGGTGTGGGGCGGCTCAACGCGTGCCAATGTCCGCCTCTCCATGTTTGGCTCCACTCCCCCGAGTTGGTCTGTCGCTATGCGCTGGGGCGCAGAGACAATCGAGAGGTAATCTCCGCGGCCGGTTCAGCGCCGTAGGCCGCGGTAAGACGATGGTGGATATCTGCATCCGACACCTGGTACTCCTGCGTACCCACCGTCTCGATGACCAGCGTTGCCAACAGCGATCCCAGCTGAGCACATCGTTCATCGGTTAAGCCCAGTCCGAGTCCGGCAAGAAATCCTGCTCGAAAAGCATCCCCGACTCCGGTGGGGTCAACGACAGAACTTTCAGCCAAGCACTCCACCTTGACCGGAGCTTCACCCGCGCGCTCTATTCGAGCACCCTGGGCACCTAACGTGGTCACCCGGCATTGCACCCGGTCAGCGATCTCCGCTGCGCTCCACCCGGTCTTCTGCTCGGTCAATGCAGCTTCGTACTCGTTGGTAAACAGGTACGCTGCCCCATCGATGAGTCGACGAATTTCGGCGCCTTCCATCCGAGCCAACTGCTGGGATGGATCAGCCGCGAAGGCAAAGCCACGAGCGCGGCATTCATCGGTGTGACGGAGCATGCCGTCGGGGTCATTGGCGCCAATCACCACGAGATCCACGCCACCAATGCGGGCAACCACCGGATCCAGTTCAATATCGCGAGCCTCGCTCATGGCCCCGGCGTAGAAGGAAGCCAACTGATTGGCGTCGTCATCGGTGGTGCAGATGAATCGAGCTGTCTGATGCACCTGGGAAACATGCACCGAATCGGTATCCACGCCGTGGCGTTCAAGCCAGGAGCGATAGTCGGCGAAGTCTGGGCCGACCGCACCCACGAGCACGGGCGTGAACCCTAAAGCAGCCATCCCGAAGCAGATATTGGGCGCCACGCCACCGCGGCGAACTTCTAACTGGTCGACCAGAAACGATAGAGAGATCCGGTCCAGTTTGTCGGCCACGATCGAATCGGCAAACTTGCCCGGAAAGGTCATGAGGTGATCGGTGGCGATGGAGCCGGTGACGACAATATTCACCCGCTGACCCTATCGGCGAGCCTCACTGCCGGCGGGAGGTGTGTAGAACTAGTGAAAAGAGTCTCCGCACGCGCAGGAGCCACCGGCGTTGGGGTTGTCGATGGTGAACCCCTGCTTTTCAATGGTGTCCACGAAGTCAATGACGGCGCCGCTGAGATAGGGGGCACTCATGCGGTCGGTGACCACGCCAACGCCGTTGAAGTCCTTGACCACATCGCCATCAAGGGTCCGGTCGTCGAAGAACAACTGGTAGCGCAGGCCTGAGCAGCCGCCAGGCTGAACAGCGATGCGCAGGGTCAGGTCGTCGCGGCCCTCAGAGGTAAGAAGGGTCTGGACCTTGCCGGCTGCGGTGTCAGTGAGTACTACGCCATCGGTTGTTGGTTCGGCAGTCATTGGCTGTCTCCCAGGTAGTGAAACGATGTGAACAGTTGAACGGCAGTTTCTCGTAACGGCAATCACCAGTGTGGAGCCTTCTGCTTAATTATGCACCCCGGGGGTTACTAATCCAAGTTGGCCGCTAACGACTCCTAGACCATTGCTGAGCCACCTGGGCGCTCATGACGCGTAGTGCGTTGTCGGAGTAATTGATCGCTGCTTCTCGGCCACCGGGTAGATCCACCAGCCCGTAGGCGGCTGCGACCCCCATGGCACCCAGTTCACGCTGACCCAACTCCACCGATCCAGCGATCGCCAGGACGGGTACACCCACCGACACGGCAGCCTGGGCCACCCCAGACACGACTTTTCCGCGTGGTGTTTGCCAATCCAATCTCCCCTCGCCGGTGAGCACCAGATCAGCATCGGCCATGTGATCAGCAAAACCCACCAGTGCAGACACGGTGTCGAATCCGGGGGTCAGGGTGGCGCCCAGTGATGCCAATGCCCAACCGATACCGCCGGCGGCCCCGGCGTGGGGCAACCCGGTGAGGTCTGCCATATCCGTGTCCTGTTGAACAGTGGCGGTGAACCGGTCAATGACGGCCGCCAGACGATGAATTTCAGCATTAGCTACATCACCGGGCCGGGGAAACTTTTGTCGAGCGAAGCCCTGCACCGCACCGGTAGGTCCCGATAGCGGCACATCCACATCCGCGGCAATGAGCAGGTCAACCCCGCGCAGGCTCGCCCTCGCCGGACCCAGATCAATCCCCGAGACATTAGCCAGCGGTTGCGCCCCGTACATGAGCGAGGCTGCCCCCGGGTTGTTCACTGAGGCGCCCAAAGCGGCTAGCAATCCGGCACCGGCGTCTACCGTGCCGGTTCCACCCAGGCCAATCACGATCCGTTGAGCACCGGCGTCGACGGCGGCAAGGATGAGTTCGCCCAGGCCTGCACTTGTCAGGTTCCAGGGTGATCGATCTTCGGGGGGCACCAGATAGAGCCCGCAGACCTGGGCCGATTCCAGGTAAACCGTCATTGCGTGCTCATCATCATCTTCGATGGCCATCGTTGCCGGAACAGGCGTGCGCAACGGGCCGGTCACGGTCACCAGCTGGGTCTGCAGTCGGCGTGCCCGGGCAAGAACGTCCACAAATCCGGGACCACCATCGCTGAGTGGTAGTTGATGTATCGCGTCGTGCCCAGCGCCATCGCGCCATCCGCTCGCCATCGCCTCTGCCGCTTCGACCGCAGAGAGCGTCCCACCGAAACTGTCCGGGCTGACCAGTACGCGCACACGCGGACGCTATCGGTCCCGGAAGAGGCGAAGATGCACCGGCAGTGGGACACTGTCGGCATGGCGCAGTCATTCGTTGAGCCAGAAAAAACTCCCCTGGCCCTCCTTCTCCTCGGCAAAGGTGCCGATCCCGACAGTGAGCGCGGCGTTGAGTGTCCCGGCGACTTACCGGTGGCCAGCGATCCTGACCTCGTGTCGCGCGCGGCCATAGCCAAGGCCGCACTTGGGGAACGAGTATTTGTTCTCGGCCATCACTACCAACGCGATGAGGTCATCGCCTTTGCTGATGTGACCGGCGATTCGTTTAAGTTGGCGCAGCAGGCTGCTGATCGTGGCCAAGCAGAGTTCATCATTTTTTGTGGCGTGCATTTCATGGCCGAAAGTGCCGACATCTTGACCGATGCTCGCCAGCAGGTGATCTTGCCCGACCTAGCCGCGGGCTGTTCCATGGCAGATATGGCCGCTGCCTACCAGGTTGATGCTGCCTGGCAGACCCTGACCCGGTGGGACCTTGCCGACTCGACTATTCCGATTACCTACATGAATTCTTCCGCCGACATTAAGGCGTTCACGGGGCAAAATCACGGTTCCATTTGCACGTCGAGTAACGCTCGTCGATCCCTGGAGTGGGCATTTGAGAGCGGTGAGCGCGTCCTATTCCTCCCTGATGAGCATCTTGGCCGCAACACTGCGGTGCGCGATCTAGGCCTTTCCCTCAACGATTGTGTGGTCTTTGATCCGCATAGGCCCGATGGGGGCCTGACTCGCGAGGTCGCTCAAGCAGCCCGCATGCTGCTGTGGAAGGGCCACTGCTCTGTGCACGGGCGCTTCACCCCGGAATCTGTCGACGATGTGCGTCAGCGGGTTCCAGGAATTACCGTGATCGTGCACCCCGAATGCCGATACGACGTGGTCGAGCGAGCCGATCTGGTCGGGTCGACGGAGTTCATCATTTCCACCATTAACGCTGCTCCACCCGGATCAGCTTTCGCCGTGGGAACCGAGCTCAACCTGGTTCGCCGTCTGGCTGCAGGAAACCCCGACAAAACGGTGGTGTTCGTCGACAAAACGGTATGTTTCTGCGCCACCATGAACCGCATTGATTTACCGCACCTGGTCTGGGCGATGGAGAGCCTGGTGGACGGCCGGGTTGTCAACCAGATCAGTGTCGATCCAGACACTGCCCGTTGGGCGAAGGTTGCCCTGGACCGCATGCTGGCCCTACCCGGCGCCGGGGCAGCGACGCCGTCCTAGGGCTTAGTTTGAAGTTCCTGGCGCTCCCCATACGGCAAACCAGCGGCTAAGATCTGATTCCCAGGGAAGTTCGCCGGCGAGTTGGTCGCGGACCTTTAGTTCCGCCACGTTGTCGCGTTGCTCGGAACCGTCGCGAGCTGGTGCGAACGGGTAAAAAGTGCCCCGCTTGTACAGAAAGATCAGCGCCACCATCTGCTCGGTTGGATCGCTGAAAGGAATGAGTGAACACAGCAACTGCGATCCGAAGCCGTGGTCGGCCAGTGTCACATTAACCGCGTGCAAGTCGGTGACAATAGACGACACATCCGCCTCCGATGATTCTGCTGCGGCATCGGTGGTCACCACCAACCAGGTGAATCCGAATTCATCGTTCACCAGCGACACCGGCGGTCCGCCATCTGCATCAAGCAGATCACGAATTTCTTGTTCCACATCGGCCATGGCGCGACCCTCAACCGATCGAAAAGCAACCGCACCCGAACCGGTGGGGAGCAGGTCCATGCTCACCTGGAGCGTGATGGCAGCGGCAGGAATTGCGAAGAGCGCATCGAGGTTGGGTCGGACCGGCTTTTTCCGACCCAGCACCGTGTCCAGAAAACCCATGTCAGCGACCACCCAAATCGGTGGAAATCTTGGCCAGTTGAGCGAGACGTTTCTCCAGCGACGGATGCGTGGACATCAGAGACTCTAAGCCAAATCCGTTGCTGCGCTTCGAAAACGCAGGGGCGAAGGCGAAAGCGCTCACCGACTCCATCCGTCGCAGGTCAGCATTTGGAATGCTCGCCATTTCACCACTAATTTTTTGCAGTGCACTGGCCAGCGCTGATGGTTTACCGGTCATGTACGCGGCACCGCGGTCGGCCCCCATCTCGCGGTAGCGTGACAGCGCTCGGATGAGCAACCACGAAATCGCGTACACCAGGATGCTCACCGCCATAACAGCAAAGAAGATCAGCGCGGTGTTGTTATCTCGGCGATCGCGCATCATTGAACCCCACATCGCACTACGCACCATGAGCCCCGCCAGGATGGCCGTGAAGGAGGCGATCGTCATCACGAGCACGTCGCGATGAGCCACGTGCGATAACTCATGCGCAAGAACGCCTTCGAGTTCTTCCTGATCAAGTCGACGTAGGAGTCCGGTGGTGACCACGACAACCGACCTCTTGGTCGTGCGGCCGGTAGCGAAAGCGTTGGGGACGTCAGAATCAGCGATCGCGATTCGTGGCTTTTCCATGTCGGCCAAAGCGCAGAGCCGATCCACCATTGCGTGCAGTTGGGGAGCCTGCTCCAAAGTCACCTCATGAGCACGCATGCTCGACAGCGCAAGACTGTCAGAGAACCACCACTGGGCGAAAAACAATCCACCTATCAGTCCGAGCACGAGGAATCCATTGAATCCGAGGGCTAGTAGCAGCCCACCGAGAATCACGTACATCAAGCCCAGGCCGAATAACGTACCAACCATTCGGGCAGTGAGGCCTCGATCCGTGCCAAACCGGGTACGCGCCATCAGTATTAACTCAACCTCCGCTAGTTATCCGACTCGATAGCGGGCCGCTTGGGCGCTTCGGTGATTTCCGCGCGTAAAGCAGCAAGCTCTTCATCGACTTGCGAAGCGCTAGCCATGCGCTCCAACTCCACGGTCAGGTTGTCCTTGCCGGCGCCGGACATGTCATCTAAAGCGCCCGATGCAACGAGCTCATCAATCGCACCAGCGCGAGCCTGCATCTGTGCAGTTTTGTCCTCTGCCCGCTGAACAGCTAGCCCAACATCGCCGAGTTCGTCAGAAATCCCCGTCACCGCCTCGGTGATCTTTGTTTGCGCCTCAGCGGCAGAGTAGGTCGCCTTAATGGTTTCCTTCCGCGTTCGGAAGGCATCTACCCGGGCTTGGAGTTGCTGGGAGGCCAGGATCAGCTTTTCTTCTTGCTCTTGCAGTTGCGCCAACTGGACCTGAAGGTCACCCACCTGCTGTTGCAGACCGCTGCGGCGCGTAAGCGCCTCGCGAGCGAGATCCTCTCGGCCACCACCCAGTGCCGCTTTGGCCTGCTCCTGCAACTTCGCCGCCTGGCGGTCAAGATTGGTCATCTGTAATTCAATGCGCTTGCGGCTCGTAGCCACGTCTGCAACACCGCGGCGTACCTTCTGGAGCAGTTCCAACTGCTTCTCATAGGAGTAGTCCAGCGTCTCGCGAGGGTCCTCCGCCTTATCTAATGCCCTACTCGCTTTTGCCTTAAAGATCATGCTGAAGCGCTGCCATAAACCCATGGTGGTCCTCCCGGTGCATTGGATACTCATTACAGACTAGGTGCTAGACGTGTGTATGCGCTCCCCGGCGGTACAGATTTAGGTCGCGATACCCTGAAAACATCATGTTTAACCGACGCAGACGCTCAGACGCCGCCACCGCTGAGTCAACGAATGATTCCGCATCCGATCTTCCTGCGGGCAAAGGTCGACCCACGCCCACGCGCAAAGAGGCCGAACTCATGCGCAAGCAGGCCCTGCGGGAGCAGGGTGACCCTCGATCAGCCCGCAAAGCATCTCGCCAGCGCGAACGATCAGCCCGAGCAGCCAACCGGTCAGCCATGATGTCCGGCGATGCGCGAGCACTGCCCGCCCGCGATCAGGGCCCCGTACGGGCCTATATCCGCGACTTCGTCGACTCGCGCTTCACCATCGCTGAGTACTTCATCTTCATTGCCCTTGCAGTGCTGATCTTGGGGTTTGTCCCCAACCAGGCCGTCCAATCAGTGATCTCTTTGGGCTGGTTCCTCCTGATTGGCATCATCCTGGTCGATTCCGCGCTCATCATGTGGCGATTGAAGCGTGAACTTAAGTCACGGTTCCCGGAGAAAACTGATCGCCGCGGGGCCACGTTCTACGCCATCATGCGCACACTGCAATTGCGTCGCCTCCGGTTGCCACCACCGAAAGTACGTCGTGGCGGCGCACCGGTGCAGCCTAAATCATCAAAAAGGAAAGGCCGATAACCCATGGAGCATCGTCGGTTGGGCAGCAGTGGGCTTAAAATTAGCGAAATCATTCTGGGGAACTGGATCACCCACGGATCTCAGATTGATGACGACACGGCAATCTCGTGCGTACACGCCGCACTGGATGCGGGGATCACCACGTTCGACACTGCTGATGTCTACGCCGCAACCGCCGCTGAGTCGGTGCTGGGCAAAGCACTGCGCAACCAGCGCCGCGAGGGCGTCGAAATCGCAACGAAGGTGTATTGGCCAACCGGGCCCGGGCCCAACGATCGTGGCCTGTCGCGAAAGCACATTCGAGAATCCATTCATGGTTCCCTGCGCAGGTTAAACACCGACTATGTCGACCTCTACCAAGCCCACCGGTTCGACCACGAAACTCCGCTGGAGGAAACCTTGCATGCCCTCCACGATCTCGTGGTCGAGGGCAAGGTCAACTACCTCGGCTTCTCGGAATGGCGAGCCGAGGAAATCACCGCCGCCCTCGAGATCATCCAGCGCGACCACCTCACCTCTTTCGTGTCCAGCCAACCTCAGTACTCCATGCTGTGGCGCGTGATTGAAGCAGAGGTGCTGCCACTGTGCCAGGCCAACGGCATCGGGCAAATCGTGTGGTCACCTATCGCCCAGGGTGTGCTCACGGGCAAATACCTACCCGGCCAACCGGTCCCAGCCGGATCACGAGCCAGCGGCGGGGAGGGCGCTGGGTTCATCAGTCGATTCATGACCGACGAAGTACTCAATGCCGTCCAGCAACTGAAACCAATTGCAGCGCAGGCCAACATCACACTCGCACAACTGGCGATAGCGTGGACACTCAACCGGCCCGGCATCAGCGCCGCCATCATCGGCGCATCGCGCCCAGAACAGGTGTCCGAAAACGTCGTTGCTGCAGGCGTGACGCTGGCGCCTGAAATCATTGACGCTATCGACGCCGCACTGGGCAGCATCGTGGTCACCGACTCGGCTCTCACCTCCTCGCCCAATCCGCGTCCGTGATCTGACCCAACTAGGCCGGCGGGTGCAGGCTCATTGGGCCGTAAACCATCTCGTCGCGATTCATCAACGAGACAGCGTCTATCCCGGCGTCCAGTAGCTCTCGCCACACGTCCCCCAGCCAGGACTCAGCATCGACCTGGCTACCGAAACCGGTGTCCACGGCCGGAGCAGGGGGTGTCATGATCGGCGCTCCATCGCTACCGAGGTATTGCCAGGTCCAGTTCTCATCTACGGCCATGGGGCTAGCCTGCCATGAGGTACGGTGGACTCGCACGTGATGAACTGATAGCCCATAAAAACTAAATAGCTCATCAACATTCGATGTCCAGGGGAAGCTGGTGAAAACCCAGCACTGACCCGCAACCGTGAGCGACCGACACCGGGCCTTCATCGAGAGGCTGGCCTGGTTTGCGTCGACAAGTCGGAGCACCTGGCGAATGCGAGCGACTTTTTTCCGTCGAGGTCTACGGACGAAGTTCAGGGTGCAGCGGAGTGGTTTTGGCTTCGTATCACGCCGGCGTCGTTGCGTAGGTCGCTCATGCGAAGGGACCACCCGATGCGTCATGTCACTTCTTCTCCCCGCCACTGCATTGGCGCCAGTTTTGCTTCCGGCGCAGTAGCACTTGCCGCGGTGTTCACCGGTGGCTCCCCCGCCGTAGCCGCGCCAATGGCCGCAACCGCAACCAACGATGCGGGCCTCTTTGGCTCTCAAGACCCGAGTTTCGACGGGGTCTTTCGCCAGTCCATGGCCATCCTCGGACTTATCGCCACCGAGGCATCTGTGCCCACCTCAGCCGTGGATTGGCTTCTTGATCAGCAGTGTCCGGATGGATCGTTCGTGAGTTATCGGGCTGAACCTTCCCAACCGTGCCCGGCTGCAGACCCAAGCACGTTTACCGGCCCCGATACCAACTCCACCGCGGTCGCAGCACTGGCGCTGGCGGCAAGTAATAACACCAGCGCGTCCAGAACAGCGATCCGATGGCTGGCCGATACCCAAAATGAAGACGGAGGCTGGCCCTATTTGGCCGGTACCGCATCGGATTCGTCGTCAACCGGACTGGCCCTGGCCGCTATGCGGGGTGCTGATATTCCTCGGGCGCGCGCCACCAAACAGGCTGCCTTCGCCTTTCTCCATACCCTGGTAGCAACCTGTACTGCACCCATAAGTGATCGGTTCGGTTTGTCGTATCAGGCCGGTGCCAATGTTGATGCCTTTTCCTCTACCCAGGGACTTCTCGGACTCAGTGGCACTCTGCCAGCGCGCACCAAGGAACAAAGACGCGGTGGTCCGATGGCCAAGTGCGCCCCAGACGGTGAGGTCCTCAATGATCGAATCGCCGTCGCCCGATGGTCAATGCACCAAATCAACGCCAACAACGGGGGAATCCCATCTAGTTTTTCGCCGGGTGAAACTGACTGGAACTCAACAGCGATCGCCGTTCTTGGCCTGGTGAACAACGGTTTCGGAGGTAACGCCACCGATCTCGCCGTTGGCGCCTTGCAAGCCAATGTGACGGAGTACATCAGCGGCGATGGGGACCGCGCTGCCGCACTTGGCACTACCTTGCTGGTCACTGCCGCAACAGGTGAGAATCCGCGAAGTTTTGGTGGCGTCAACCTTGTCAAGCGCCTCAAAGACACGTTGCAGCGTTAGTCCGTGACATGATTCGACCTTTTTCATTAGCTGCGGCGATTCTTGCCATGGCCCTACTTGCCAGCATCAGTCTCGTGTCGCCACCGCTCTCGCAGGCGGCGTCCTACCGATACTGGACGTACTGGCTCGACCGTGATGGTGGCTGGTCATTTTCTAGCCTCGGACCCGCGTTTCGGACCCCGGCCGATGGCTCCGTTGAAGGCTGGAGATTCGGGGTCACCGCTGTGGTTGGGGATACGCCACCACGAGCGGCGGCATCTTTTGCCGCAGTATGTGGCGATACGCCGAGTGAAGAGGGGCGCAAGCGCGTTGCTCTCATCGTTGATCCCGGGTTCACCCAGGATGCACCAGCGGGTGAGTCTGGTGGTTCTGCGTGGGCGCGGTGTGTTGTGGCGGGTATCGATGCGACGGGCTTTGACATTGTGACCAGCCAGGTTTCGGTGCGTACCCAGCGTGGATTGATTTGCAGCCTCAATGGTTTTCCGGCCAGTGAATGTGCCGTCACGCTGCGCGATCCCGATCCACAACCGACCTCCACCGCACCTGCACCGGTGCCTCAGCGCACCGCGTCGCTATCGCCGGTACCTGAACCAACAGCCATCGCTCCGACCGAATCGGCACCATCGGTTAGCCCAAATACACCGGAGGTGGCGGTAGCGACAACCCTCCCGAAGACCACTCCCACCAATCTGACCCCCCCGCCGAACACCGCCGAATCGCCAGTCATCGAGACCGCAGATGACACGATCGTTCTTGCCGCTGACCCTAGCCCTGCACCGGGTGAAGAGTTACCCGCATCGGGCTGGACCGCAGCCCTAGTCATCATGGCTATTGCACTACTCGGTGGTGGCGCAGTGGCGATGGCTCGACGTCGACGGCTGCGTCGCTGGAATGATCTTCCGTGACGCCACGACTACACGCGGCCGCGTGGTGGCTGTGGGCGCTTGCACTTGCTGTCACTGCTTCACGCACTACGAACCCGCTGCTACTGCTACCTATCACCTGTGTTGCCGCCTTCGTCGTAGCCGCCCGCAGATCCTCCGCGCCCTGGGGTAGGGCATTTGGTTACTTCGTGAAACTCGGCGTGGTCATCATCGTCATTCGAACGCTTTTTGCGGTGATCTTCGCCGGTTCCAGCGGTGGGGATGTGCTGTGGGTACTCCCAGTGGTGCCGCTACCCGGATGGCTCTCGGGAATCACCCTCGGTGGATCAGTGTCGACCCAACTAGTCATCGGTGCTTTTTCCGCTGGGTTACAACTGGCCACGATTCTCATCTGTGTCGGTGCGGCGAACTCACTTGCTTCCCCCGCACGACTCCTTAAGTCCGTACCGGCGGCGCTGTATGAACTAGGCGTGGCAGTCGTGGTTGCTATTACCTTTGCACCGCAATTGATTTCTGACCTCCTCAGACTGCGGTCGGTGCGCAAACTGCGTGGCCGTCCCACTCGAGGATTGCGCGGGTTGGTGGCAGTCACGCTTCCCGTCATTGAAGGTGCGCTCAGTCGATCAATCACACTGGCTGCCGCGATGGATGCTCGCGGGTACGGGCGTTTGGGTGATCGATCATCACAACTGCGCTATCTCACTGCTGGCTTGCTGCTGCTCAGCCTCAGCATGAGCGTCATTGGCATTTACGGGTTCCTTGATGCCTCCGCACCATTGCTGCTAGGGCTGCCCCTGCTCGTGCTCGGACTCGCTGCTGGACTCAGCGCCGTTGCCCTGGGTAGCCGGGGCACCCCCCGCACCAGGTACCGACCTGACACCTGGGAATGGCGCGAATGGGCGACAGTGCTGTCAGCGATGGTCCCCGCTGTCATCGTGAGTCTGTACTCCGCCTGGCAGCCACTATTAATGTCACCCACCTGGCAACCCCTGTCCTGGATGGTGCCACCCCTGTTGACTCTCGCTGCGGTCCTTGTCGCGGTACTGCCCGCCTGGGTTGCCCCAGACGAATCAGCCAACACTGCCAAGCAACTTCCCCAACCTGCGCTGGTCCAGGCATGATCAACTTCGACAACGTGTCCATTACGTACGCAGATACCACCACCCCGGTACTTCACCGCACGAATCTGACTGTGCCAGAAGGTGATCTGTGCCTAGTTATCGGTGCCACCGGCAGTGGAAAGTCCACCCTGCTGAAGGCGATCAATGGTCTGGTTCCCCACTTCACCGGAGGCACCTTGCAGGGCCGCATCACCGTCAACGGACGCGATACCGCAACGCACCGACCCCGCGATCTAGCCGATGTCGTGGGTTACGTTGCGCAGGATCCACTTTCCGGTTTCGTCACCGACAGCGTAGAAGAAGAACTGGCCTACACCATGGAATCCCTCGGAGTCCCACCTTCGGTGATGCGCCAACGGGTGGAGGAAGTGCTCGACCTGCTCGCGCTTAGCCACCTGCGCAATCGAGCACCACGAACGCTGTCCGGGGGTGAGCGTCAGCGGGTTGCCATCGGCTCAGTCCTCACCGCTCACCCGCGCGTAATCGTGCTCGACGAGCCGACAAGTGCCCTCGACCCCGGTGCCGCCGAAGAGGTGCTCGCGGCGCTGCAACGTCTGGTGCACGATCTGGGACTGACCATTGTGTTGGCTGAGCACCGACTAGAACGAGTGTTGGAATTTGCCGACTCCATGATTTATCTGCCCGGATCTGGCAGTCCTGCTCGCATCGGTTCGCCCGAAGAGATCATGGACTCCTCGCCCATCGCACCGGCGGTTGTCCGTCTAGCACGACTTGCCGGATGGTCACCGCTACCGCTATCCGTCCGTGACGCGCGACGTCATGCGCAATCCCTCCGCGAGGAAATAGCCCTCGCGCCCTCGTCTGCCGCAGCCGGCCTGCCGCTGCAGCAGGAACGATCGATCGATGTTGTTGACGCGGAAGTGCGCTACGGCGGTACCACTGCCATCGCCCATGTCAACCTTTCGGCGTCTCCGAGTGAGGTGTTGGCGATCATGGGCCGAAACGGTGCGGGTAAATCCTCACTACTGGGCGCCCTTGCCGGAGCCCGACGCCTATCCCAGGGAAGTGTGCGCATCGATGGCGTACCACCTCAATCGCTACGCGGACAGCAGCTAGTCCGCAGCGTGGGCATGGTGCCCCAGGAGCCAATGGACCTACTCACCTACACGTCAGTGGAGCGGGAATGCGCCCAAGCCGATAACGACGCGGGAGTGACTCACGGTCATACCGCACAACTGCTGGCGTTGTTTGCACCCGAGGTTTCCGCCCATGATCATCCGCGGGACCTCTCCGAAGGTCAACGTCTTGCCCTCGCTCTTGCCATCGTCCTGGCCGGAAAACCGCGGGTCATCGTCTTAGACGAACCCACCCGAGGACTCGACTACGCAATGAAAACGCGTCTAGCCAGTCACCTGCGGGTTCTGGCCACCGCCGGCCACACCGTGGTGTTAGCGACCCATGACGTGGAGTTGGTTGCTGACGTTGCCACGCGAGTCGTAGTCTTAGCAGAGGGACTCGTTGTGGCAGATGGTGGCGTTGCCGAAATTGTGTTGGCATCGCCCATCTTTGCTCCCCAGGTTGCCAAAGTGCTAGCCCACGGTGGCCTGGCCGAGAAAGGCATCCCGCTCACGCCGGAGTCCGTTGCAGACATTTTGGTGGCGCGATGACCTCAGCGATCTCCCTCGGATGGCGTTCCCAACTGGCGCTTGGCCTGGTGACGGTAGCCGGTTTTGCCGCCTTTTTGTGGCCCTTCGTTGCCGACCCAGGTTCTGCGGCGGTATCCCATGCCCAGGATGCACCGTGGATCTTTGCCGCTGTCATCCCGCTGCTGATCATGGTCGTGTGGGCACAGTTGAATGAGGGCGGCATGGATGCAAAAGCCGTCGCCATGCTGGGCGTCTTGGCAGCTGTCGTTTGCGTGCTGCGCCCCTTGGGGGCAGGTGTCGCTGGCATCGAACCCATCTGGATCATCATCATCCTCGGCGGTCGCGCGCTAGGTCCTGGTTTCGGGTTCGTGTTGGGTTCAACCTCGCTGCTGGCCTCGGCTTTCCTTACCGGCGGAGTGGGTCCGTGGCTGCCGTTTCAGATGCTGGCCGCCGGATGGATCGGGTTGGGTGCTGGACTCTTACCCGCAGTGCGTGGGCGGGTCGAGATCGTGATGCTCGCCACCTACGGAGCTGGGGCTGCCATGGTCTTTGGGTTGCTCCTCAACCTGTGGTTTTGGCCTTTCGCCGCCGGCATCGATGTGCTCGGAGCCGATAGCGGAATCGCGTTCGTCCCCGGAGCGCCCGCGGCTGAAAATTTCACTCGGTGGCTTCTATTCTCCGCGGCCACATCGTGGGGATTTGATATTCCCCGAGCCATCATCACCGCTAGCCTCATTGCGGTTCTTGGCCGACCACTCCTCATCGCCCTTCGACGCGGTGCTCGGCGAGCAGCCTTCGCCCCACACGTGGTCTTGGCCCAACAGATCTTGGATCCACAGGTTTTGGACCCCCAGCGCGCCCAACGACCCAGTCCGGTGGTTGCGCCATGACCGAACCCGATGCGTCTGAATCGCCATTATCACCCGTGAATATCGATTCACCAGCCGTCGGCAATCGGGAGCAGTTTCTACAATTTTCTCGGCAGCGAGCCCAGGACGGCCCACCCAGGATCGACCGCGGGCGACACTTCGCTTCGTTGGGTGTGACCGCCCCTGTCGTAGAATGGTGGGCAACCACACGAGGCCACTGGCACCCGCCGCACAGGATCGTCAGTTGCTTATTCTTGCCACCTCAGCCGGCGACCCATGAAACTGCCTTGATTGCAGAGGGCGCACGATTGGCCGATCACCTCAGCATCACTCAGCGGGTGATTCCCACGATGCCCAGCGCATCTGGCGGCGACGAGTGGTTGCGTCACGGTGCTGCGGTCGCAGATGAAGAAATCGATTCCGGCGCAGACTTGCTGATTGTCGGTGACATCGGCAATCGGGATGCAAACGCTGCCGCTGCGATCATTGCGCTACTCACCCAGTCGAATGCAGCCGAAGTTCTGGGTGAGCAGGTGGTTGGCCTGACCGATGACGAATGGGTGCGGGCCTGCGTTGAGATTCGTGATGCTATGGCCCAGGGGCGTCCCGATCGCGGCAACGGCACACACTTGCTTTCCTCCATCGGCACGCCGGCGATTGGCGCACTCACCGGTTTCATCGTTCAGGCAGCTCGTCGCAGAACCGGGGTGTTGATTGATGGCCCCGCAGGTATGGCTGCTGCTTTGATCGCTCACCGTGCTGCTATTCGCGCGCGACATTGGTGGCTGGTCACCGACTCAGCAGACGATGCCGGGGCGAGAAAAGCCGCTGAGCGGTTGGGTCTACCACCGATGATTCCACTCGGCATGGGTTTCAGTGAGGCACGTGGTGCACTCTTCACCGCAGCTCTCCTCACTGCCGTCACCTCGATGCTCAATGACCCAGAGCATCCTCTCGCCAGCCCCGAAGGGACTACGGTCAGGCAATGACTGTCTCAGCTGACTCTGTACGCCACACCCCACTGTGGGATCGCCACCTAGCCCTCAATGCCACCATGGCTGACTTCGGTGGATGGTCCATGCCCATGGAATACACCGGCACCGTCGCCGAACATCGAGCGGTGCGCGAGTCGGTTGGCATGTTTGACGTGTCACACATGGGCACCGTGTTGATCTTCGGCTCCGGCGCGCTCGAAGCTGTCAATGCTGTGCTCACCAACGACCTGGAGCGCATCAGCGATGGCCAAGCGCAATACACCATGCTCTGCGCTGAAAACGGTGGCGTCATTGATGACCTCATCGCCTACCGGTTCGACGAAAACAACCTGATGCTCATTCCCAATGCTACTAACTCTGATGCGGTCGTGGCTGAATTGAAGCGAGCCCTGACCGACACCGAAGTGAACGTGCTCGACGCACGCGACGACCACGCCATCATCGCGGTGCAGGGCCCACATAGCGCACCGACCCTGCACGCCATCGGCATTGAACTACCGGAGAAATACATGGCGTTCGCGCGGTCCACGTGGAATGGCTCACCCGTCATGGTGTGCCGCACCGGATATACCGGTGAACACGGCTACGAAATCGTGTTGCCGGCGTCTGGAGCGCCACAACTTTGGGACGCACTCAGCGGCGCCGGCGCCATTCCTGCCGGACTCGGTGCACGAGATACTTTGCGCACCGAAATGGGCTATCCCTTACACGGACACGAACTCAACGCCCAGATCACTCCCGTTCAAGCCGGCCTTGGCTTCGCGGTGGGATGGGCGAAAGGCACTTTTCACGGCCGCGAAGCACTGACCAGCGAACGCGAATCCGGCCCGGCACGGAAACTTCGTGGACTAATTGCCGCCGGTCGTGGCATTCCGCGTGCGCAGATGTCGGTGGTGGATGGGTCCGGCGACAGCATTGGCCGGGTAACTAGTGGCACATTTTCGCCCACCCTGTCCACCGGCATCGCGTTGGCGTTAATCGACGCTGACATCGCTGATGGTGCGCAGGTGGCGGTAGACGTGCGGGGTCGCCACGTTGATTTCACCGTAACGAAACCACCGTTCGTGGAAAGTCATGTGCGCGACTGAGCCTGGCGCTTCAATTCAGCCTTAGCCAAGGAAGCTTCATGCACTTCATCAGGCCCATCGGCCAGGCGCAATGTGCGCATGCCAGCAAAGGCTTCGGCCAGCGGGAAATCATCACTCACGCCACCACCACCGTGGGTTTGAATTGCCTTGTCCAAGATCCACTCCACGGTGCGCGGGGTAGCAATCTTGATGGCTTGAATCTCGGAGTGCGCACCCTTGTTGCCCACCGTATCCATCAGCCACGCCGTCTTAAGGACAAGTAGTCGAAGCTGTTCGAGGCGAACTCGGGACTGCGCTATCCAGGAGCGGACCACACCTTGGTCGGCGATCGGCCGGCCAAACGCGACACGCTCCGATGCTCGCTCACACATCATTTCAATGGCCGTTTCAGCCACCCCGATGGAACGCATGCAGTGATGGATACGCCCGGGACCTAGCCGCGCCTGAGCAATAGCAAAGCCGGCACCCGGAGTGCCAATGATGTTCTCAGCAGGAACTCGCACATCGACGAAATCCAGTACACCGTGACCACCGTGTGCCTGATCGGAATAGCCAAACACGGTAGTGCCGCGCTTCACAGTAAGCCCGGGTGTATCTCGGGGCACCAAAATTTGGCTCTGTTGACTGTGACGTGATGCATCCGGATCGGTCTTACCCATGACGATAAAAATTGCGCAGTCAGGATTCATCGCACCCGTCGTCCACCATTTGGTTCCATTGAGGATGTAGTGGTCGCCATCGGCAGTTATGGAAAGCTGAATATTGGTCGCATCCGAGGACGCAACAGCAGGTTCAGTCATCGCGAAACCAGACCTGATCTCCCCCGCGAGCAACGGCGTGAGCCACTGTTCCTTTTGGGCCGGGGTCCCAAACTCGTTGAGCACCTCCATATTTCCGGTATCGGGCGCAGAACAGTTCAGTGCTGCCGGAGCGAGATGCATGCTGCGGCCGGTGAGTTCGGCAAGCGGCGCGTACTGCAGGTTGGTCAGCCCAATGCCGCCTTCGCCAGGTAAAAACGCATTCCACAGATTGAGGTCACGGGCTTTTTGTTTCAACTGGCCCAGGATCGGCGTGCGACTCCACGCCCAGGGGTTATCTAGTTCGCCCAGCTGAGCCTTGAAGACACCTTCGGCCGGAATGATGCTTTCGTTGAGGAAAGCCACGAGTGTTTCATGGTGGCGGCGAGTGACGTCATCGTAACGGAAATCCATGCGCTTTTCTCCTCGGTCGAAGCCAGGTAGACACCTCTGACGGTACCGGTTCGCGGGGACTAACATGGCGGCCATGGCGCTTTCTGCAGCACTCACCCTGTCCGCAGCTACCCCGGCCGCATTGACGGTTGATGCACTCGTCGTTGGGGTTCGTCCCAAAGGGGGTCGACGCCGAGGTATCAGCGCACCGGCGTGTCTCACCGCCGCCGCCCGCCGCCGCCTCGAAGAGGTTGCCTCAGCACTCGGCGCCACGGGCGAACCGGGCGACATCGTGCGCCTTCCCAGCACCGGCATCGCCAAGGCCCCGGTTGTTGTTGCCGTGGGGCTGGGAGCAGGCCGCGGCGATGTCGAAAAGCTCCGACGCGCCGCCGGCGCTGCTGTTCGTTCACTGGCCGGCACTCGCCGGGTGGGTTTCGTTATCGACGAGCCCAGCGCCGCCACCGTGGAGGCCATCGGCCTTGGCGCATTGCTAGGTGCGTATGCCTTCCATGAGTTCCGCGGAGTCTCGGCGAGCACTCAAGCCACCCCGGTGCGCGCCATCACCCTGCTCGCCGACCCTCGCGATCCCGATTTCAAAGACGCCCTCACCAGGGCCCGAGCCATCGCCGATAGCGTGTGCCTAGCCCGTGATCTGGTGAACACCCCGCCCTCGGCGCTGCCCCCGGCGGCCCTCGCCGACGCGGCCGTGGCAGCCGTAGCCGACCTTGACGTCACCGTCGATATCTGGACCGAGAAGCAACTCGCCAAGGAAGGTTTCGGCGGAATTCTTGCTGTCGGGCAAGGCTCGGCCAATCCACCGCGTCTGGTAGCGATGCGTTACGCGCCGCAGAATTCGATGGCATCCATCGCACTTGTTGGCAAGGGCATCACCTTCGACTCTGGCGGCCTGTCACTCAAGCCACCCAAAGCCATGGAAACCATGAAATGCGACATGGGCGGCGCAGCCGCAGTTATCGGCGCCGTGCAAGCCATCGCTCGGCTGGGTCTACCCGTCACGGTCACCGGGTGGATTCCCACCGCCGAAAATATGCCCTCTGGTCACGCCCAGCGCCCCGGTGATGTCATCACCATGTACGGCGGGCGCACGGTGGAGGTGCTCAATACCGATGCAGAAGGTCGACTCGTTCTTGCCGATGCCATCGTACGCGCCGGGGAAGAAAAACCCGATGTGATTATTGATGCGGCGACCCTCACCGGGGCTGCAGTCGTCGCCCTCGGAGATCGCACCGCGGGCATCATGTCCAATGACGACCAAATGCGCGTCGATGTCTGGAATGCATCGGTGGCCGCCGGTGAATCGATGTGGCATCTCCCCATCCCCGAAGAGTCCCGCGCCAGTTTGAATTCAAGCATCGCCGACATTAAGAACATCGGTGACGGCAAAGGCGGCATGCTCAGCGCCGCGGCATTCCTACGTGATTTCGTGCCCGAGGGCACCCGCTGGGCCCATCTCGACATCGCCGGTCCCGCCTTCAACGACGGTGGTCCCTACGGCTACACGCCTAAGGGCGGAACCGGCGCTGGAGTGCGCACCTTCATTCAGATTGCTATCGCCACCACGGAGTACATGCAGGCCCCGTAAGGCGGGGGATCATTCGTGGGCCATGCATGGAAAGATGGCACCGCACACTGAAGAAAAGGGAGTCACTGGTGACCAGCGCTGACATCGTCATTTTGGGGGGCGGGAGCGGCGGCTATGCGTGCGCCCTGCGGGCATCGCAATTGGGTTTGTCGGTGATCCTCATTGAGGCAGACAAACTCGGGGGCACATGTCTGCACCGCGGCTGCATCCCCACGAAGGCGCTGCTGCACGCCGCTGAGGTGGCAGATTCCACTCGCGAGAGTGCAAGCTTCGGTGTTCAAGCCACCCTGCAGGGCATCGATATGCCCAAGGTCAACAGCTACCGCGATGGGGTTGTGGGTCGTTTGTACAAGGGACTGCAGGGCTTAGTGAAAAGCCGCAACGTGACCTACGTTCACGGCTGGGGCACTTTGACCTCTGCTACGACCGTTGAGGTCGACGGCACCACCTACACCGGAAAAAACATCGTGCTGGCCACCGGGTCCTACGCCCGCACCCTGCCCGGGCTTGACATTGGCGGGCGCATCATGACCTCCGATCAAGCCCTCGACCTTGACTACGTCCCCAAGAAGGTCATCGTCCTTGGTGGTGGTGTCATCGGGGTCGAGTTCGCTAGCGTGTGGCGATCCTTTGGCACCGAGGTACACATTGTCGAGGGGCTACCCCATCTGGTTCCGGCCGAAGACGAGGCGATCTCCAAAGCCTTTGAACGCGCCTACCGCAAGCGCGGCATCAGTTTCAGCACCGGCGTGCGTTTTGCCTCAGCCACCCAAGATGACCAGGGCGTTACGGTCACCCTGGAGGATGGCTCCACCCATACAGCCGACCTACTCCTCGTCGCCGTGGGCCGGGGGCCTTCCACCAGCAACCTTGGTTTCGATCAGGTGGGCGTGGCCATGGAGCGCGGTTGGGTGAGCGTGAACGAACGACTCCACACCAACGTGCCCGGAGTTTTCGCCGTGGGCGACATCACCCCCGGACTCCAACTCGCTCACCGAGGCTTTCAGCACGGCATTTTCGTGGCCGAAGAGATCGGCGGTCTCGACCCGCGCGTTATCGACGACATCAACATCCCCCGAGTGACCTACTCCGAGCCCGAGGTGGGCTCTGTGGGTATGACCGAAGCCCAGGCCCGTGAACATTACGGCCAAGACAAGATCCACATGTATGAATACAACCTTGGCGGCAACGGCAAGAGTCAGATTCTGGGCACCACCGGCTTCATTAAGACCGTGGCCGTGGTGGATGGACCTGTGGTGGGAATTCACATGATCGGCGCGCGCATCGGCGAGCAGATCGGTGAGGCACAACTCATCGTGAACTGGGAGGCCTACCCAGAAGATCTTGCCCCTCTGGTGCACGCACACCCCACCCAGAATGAAGCTATGGGTGAAGCGCACCTAGCCCTTGCGGGCAAACCGCTCCACGCACACGCCTAGTTCAACGTACAGTCACGCGCAGTACCTAGAGAAGGAGAAGGTTTCGATGTCGGTTTCGGTCACCATGCCTGCACTTGGCGAAAGTGTCACCGAGGGCACGGTCACCCGATGGCTGA
>JABAYF010000012.1 GCA_018609125.1 Candidatus Nanopelagicales bacterium
GAAATGTAGCTCGCTGAACTACATTCGCGCGCGGTGACCTCGATCAAGTCGTATGGTCGCTTTCCGTCCTCGAATCGAGGTCCCGCGCATGGCCGTCACCACGGCTTTAGCTCTGTCGCTGGGCACCTCAACGAGTGAGTAGCGATCGTGGACGGTGATGTCGGAGATGTCTTTCCCGCGTAGCCCAGCTTCACCGGTCAAGGCGCCCACAAGATCGGCCGGGGTGACTCCGGCTCGTCGACCAGAGGAGATAAACAAGACGGCGACGGGTCCGCCCTTCTTGTGCGATGACGGTCCACGATCGCGCTTGGTGCTCCCCGATTTCGCCGGACGTTCAACCGCGACAAACTGCTCATCATTGCCTTCAACATCGGGGCCGGCTAGCTGCCGATGCACGATGGTCAACGCAGCCAGCGCAACGTCGGTGATGTCGTGATCGACATCAAGATCAGACAGGATCCCCTTCATCGCATTGAGTTGAGTGCGTGAATCGTCGGCGTTGAGGAGTTGGTCGATCTCGTCCCGAGTCCGCTGCAACCTGGCCTGCTCAATCGTGGCGAGCGTGGGCACCTGTTCCATCTCCAGCGGGCGGCCAATGAGACGTTCGATATCCGTTTGCATCCGACGCTCGCGCGGCTCGACGAGACTGATCGCAACACCGTCGCGCCCGGCTCGACCAACGCGCCCGATGCGGTGAACATAGGACTCTGTTGATGCAGGCAGGTCGTAGTTAATGACGTGGGTGAGATGCTCCACGTCTAGCCCACGAGCAGCCACATCGGTGGCGACGAGCAACTCGGTGGTATTGGCTCGTAAGCGGCCCATGACCCGATCTCGTTGGTCCTGGGTGAGTCCACCATGGAGCGCTTCGGCTTGATAACCCCGCGCGGTCAGCCGGTCGGTGAGGCCATCAACTCCACCTCGAGTACGACAGAAAATGATGCCAGATGTGGGGTCGTGGGCGTCCAGGATGCGCACCAGCGCAACCGGCTTATGGGCCCGACTCACCTGGTAACCAATCTGACGGACGCGCTTGGCCAGAGCATCTGCGTCTCCGGAACGGGCCACCGTGATGCGCAGTGGGTCGGTGAGATGGCGCCGGGCTAGCGCGCCGATGCGGGCAGGCAGAGTGGCTGAGAAAAGAACCGTCTGACGGTCATCGGGGGTGTGTTTCAAGATCGCTTCGATCTCGTCAATGAAGCCCATGTCCAGCATTTCATCGGCCTCGTCCAGCACTACGGTGCGCACCTGGCTGAGGTTCAAGCTGCCCCGCTCAATGAGGTCGAGCGCTCGGCCAGGTGTGGCCACCACGATGTCCACCCCGCGCTTGAGCGCCTCAATTTGTTGGCGTACCGGAGCGCCGCCGTACACGGTGACGAAGCGAGCATCTAAATGTTTCCCGTAGCGAACGAAAGCCTCACCCACCTGGAGGGCAAGCTCACGGGTGGGTACCAAAACTAACCCGGTCAGCACACGACGCTTGGATGCACGGCCCAGGTTGTTCAGCATTGGCAACGCGAAAGCTGCCGTTTTACCCGTGCCGGTGGCTGCTTGACCAAGCATGTCACGACCGGCCATGAGCGGTGGCAGTGTTTCAGCTTGAATGTCGGTGGGCTCTTCATAGCCGAGTTCGCTCAGGGCGCTGAGGAGTTCTGGGCGCAGGCCAGTATCGGCGAAATCAGTTGCGGGCACATACAGACGGTACCGGTACACCGCTAGCCTCTTTGCCGTGACCAACCCACAGGAGGCATTCATCCGTCCGGCAACACCCGCCGATGTTCCCGCCATCTGGGACATGATCGTGGAGTTAGCGGTCTATGAATTGGAGCCCGATGCGGTTGCGGCCACCGCTGCAGACATTGACCGAGCACTATTCGCAACGCATCCGTCCGCATTCGCCATTATCGCCGAGTCTGAAGGCCACCCCGTGGGCTTTGCCCTGTGGTTTCCCAGCTTCTCCACGTGGGAAGGTCGTTGCGGCATGTGGTTGGAGGACCTTTACGTCCGCCCATCCCATCGCAAAACAGGCCTGGGGCGAGCCCTACTCAACCACCTGGCCAACATCTGCGTTGAGCAAGGCTTGACTCGGATGGAGTGGTGGGTGCTGAATTGGAATGACCTGGCCAAGGATTTTTACGACCGGATCGGTGCTGAGCCCATGGACGAATGGACGCGCCGACGCCTGGACGTCGAGGGCATCACCCACCTCGCCGGAATCGGGCCCGAGCGCGGCTAGGAATCAGACCTGGCCACCCCTCAGCCAACAAGACGTGACAGCGACTGTCGGTACCACTGCTGCGTTGAGTTCGACATGTTCGCCGCCAGCACCGCGATCGACAGGGCCAGGGTGATCCAGCCATACCCCTGCCCAAGCCGGAACAAGCTGAACACGATGTTGACCGAAGCCAGGAGAGTAATGAGCACCCCAGCCGAATAGTCACCACGCCATGCCATTCTGGCGATCCAAATGAACGCCACGACGAGGATGAAGTCTAGGAGTGCGCCGATGATCCAGTACCAGTCACTCACCGGGCTATCGAAGAACAACTGCCCCTGATCACTGCGCATGAGCAGGAGCAGGTTGATGTAGATGCCCACCGCGTATGACGCCGCGGCGACGTACATCATCACCGTGACGAATTTGACCGAACCTGGACGCTCAACGAAGTCAACATTGCTCATGTCGATGACTGTAGTACCGATGTCTACTCGCTTACCCGAGTTCCTCGGTAACTGCGGGGCTAAGGAGGGCGATCACGGCGGCAACAGCCACGACCACGATGATTGCGCCGCTCACTCGTGACGTCAGTTCTGTTGACAAAGCAAGTGGCCCCCCGACGACGACGGCAATGATCTGTGCCAAAACGGCTGGGGCTCGTGCCACTCGGTGGGTGTTCCACAGACCCCGTGCGGTGAACAACAGCGCTACTCCAAACCCGCAAAAGATGACAATCTCCAGCACCACCGCAGGCAGATTCGACACCTCCGCAGGCCCGGTAATTCCCAGGCGCAGGGATTGAACGAGGATGAAGACGCCGTACAGCACCAGCGCGACACCCTCTACCGCCACGAGCGGGACAGCGATACGCAGTCCGCGGCTATGGGGGACGGGGCCGATGAACACGTGCGCAGCCTACGGTTACCCTTTTTTTCGTGCGCGGACTGCTTATCGTTAATCCGCAGGCGACCTCCACATCCCCGCGTGTCACCGAGGTGATTATTGCAGCGCTGTCGGCTACCGCAAACAAGGTCACCAGCATTGATGTTGTCTCCACCGAGCATCGCGGCCACGCCCGCGAGTTGGGGGCTCGGGCATCGGCTGATGGCGTCGACCTGGTGATCACCCTCGGCGGTGACGGCACGATCAATGAAGTTGTCAACGGAATGTTGGGCTCCGACCCGAGTCGTATTCCGGTTGCCTCCACGGTGCCCGTGTTAGCAACCGTGCCCGGTGGCAGCGCAAACGTCTTCGCCCGCGCACTTGGTTTTTCCGCTGACCCCGTGGAGGCCACGGGGGAAATCCTGGCCGGTATATCGGCTGGCTACACCCACACTCTGGGCCTAGGTACCGTGACGTTCAACGATGAAAGACGATGGTTTCTGGCCAACGCCGGCGTGGGCCTGGATGCCGAAATCATCGCCGCCATGGAAGGCCAGCGAAAGCAGGGTTATACGGCCACACCCATGAGGTATCTACGCACCACGCTTCGGCAATACTTTATGGCCACCGACCGCCGCGAACCTGCGCTAAGCCTGCTGCGCGGCGGCGATGAGGAAATTAACGACGTGTTCGTGGCCATCGTGCAGAACACATCGCCGTGGACCTACCTCGGGTCATTACCCGTGGATGCCTGCCCACACGCTTCCTTCGACAGTGACCTTGACGTCTTTGCCCTCCGCCGCATGGGTCTCACCGCAGCGCTTCGAGCCGGTGGTCGGCTGCTGGCCAACAGCCAAGCGGGCTCGACTCGGCGCAGTATTGCGGTCTGGCATGACCAACGGGCATTCACCGTGCGAGCCCGGCGGCCGACTCCGCTGCAGGTGGACGGGGAAAACATGGGCGTCGTTGACCAGGCAGATTTTTCCGCCCATCCGGCCGCGATACGAGCAATCGCCCCCATGGAACAGCCGTGACACCCGATTAACGGACACATTTGTGACCGGACTGTGATACATCCGACAAAAGAGTCTCACCCCTAATGGGGCAAATCGCCTTGTGACGACACGCCCGGCATGTCAGCATAGAGGGGTCGGACCGGACATCGGTTGACATCTCGCGCTTCTAACACCGCGCCCACAAGGCTGCACGTGTTGTTCATGTCGCGCGGGGATCGTGCACCACACCGCTAGCGCACCCGCGCACCAAGGAGGACCGCATGGACTGGCGCCATCGTGCTGCCTGCCGTGACGAAGACCCCGAGTTGTTCTTCCCCATCGGCAATACCGGCCCGGCACTGCTTCAGATCGAAGAGGCGAAAGCCGTGTGTCGACGCTGTACCGTCATAGATGACTGCCTTGCGTGGGCGCTGGAATCTGGTCAGGACGCTGGTGTGTGGGGTGGCCTGAGCGAAGATGAGCGGCGGGCGCTGAAGCGTCGCAACGCGCGCCTGCGCGCTCGCACCACCGCCTGATCCGCCCTGGCCTAGACCGGAACCTGCACTCGTACGCGGCTGCCAGTTTCGGCAGCGTCAACCTGCAGCAATCGCCCCCTTAAGTCTTCTTCAATCACGGTGCGCACAATCGACAGGCCCAGACCTCCTGGGGCGCTCAGATCGAATCCGGATCCGTCATCGCTCACCGTAATTGTTAGCTGCGGTGATGTTCCTGCGGTGATGGCACCGGTCACCTCGATTGTTGTGGCTCCAGAGTGCTCCGCAGCGTTGGCAAGTAGTTCACTCACCGCCATGGCTAACGGGCCGGCCGTATCTGTGGGAACCGAGCCCAGTTCGGTGGACACCGTGATTGTGGGGGGACCGTGCCCGGCACGTGGACCTGGCACCACTTCGGCGGTGAGTTGTGCCAGCCGAATAAGCACCTCATCAAGATTGACGAAATCACCAGGTTCGACCGACAAAATGTCATGCACCGCAGCGATTGCCGCCACCCTTCGACCTGCTTCAGCCAGAGCAGCCTGCGCCTCGGGTGCTTTCACGCGGCGAGATTGCATTCGCAGCAGCGCTGACACTGTTTGCAGGTTGTTCTTCACCCGGTGATGCACCTCGCGAAGTGCCGACTCTTTGCTCAGCAGATCCCGTTCCCGATGCCGGCTCGCGGTGACGTCAGCTGCCAAAATGAGCGCCCCGATGGCGTTGTCGTCATTCAGCAATGGCCAACCGCGCAAGACCACCGATGCAGAATCATTGATCAGTTCAGCATCTCCGGCGATGCGTCCGGCGGCCACCAGTGTCAGGGACTCCATCATCGGACCGGGGCGGCGCACCAGACGCGCAACCGTTCGAGCGAGATCAGCCCCCAGCAGTTCAGTCGCGAGGCCAAGACGTCGAAAAGTAGACATAGCGTTAGGGCTGGCGAAGGTAACAAGACCATCAGCATCGACGCGCAAGACACCATCACCAACCCGAGGCACATCACCGGCGCCAAGCACGGGAAGTGGATCCGGGGGAAATGTGCCCTGCTCGATCATGGCGAACAACACGCGAGCGAGCTCGACGTACACCTCATCTATTGCTCCACCTCGACGCACACTGGGGTAACGTTCGATTACCGCAATTGGTTCTGTTCCGGTACCGGGAACTGCAATCAAGTTCGTCAACGCGGCATCAGCTTCGACCGGGCCACGCATGGCTCTGTGCAGCTCGCCACTTCGACGCCTCGGCCGAAACTGGCCCACAATCTCACCGGGCACCGAGGTGGGGGCAGTGGTCGGTCGGGTGAGAGCGGCGGCCACGAACCCCGCGTTATTCCACGTGGGAAGCCACAGCACGAGGTCAGCCAGGCTGAGATCGGCGACCACATCCCAGGTCTCCACCAGCGATCGGAGTCGGGAAATCTCTTCTGAGCCCAGATCGCCTCGCTCGGTAGCGATGCGTTCCCAGGTTCTCATGCCCGGCGTCGGCATTGGTGCCCTCGGGCTCCGGAGCCAGGCACTAGGCTTGGACCCATGAATAATAAGACAGTTGTTGCCATCATTGCTGCCATTCTTGCCGTGTCGCTGGTGATTAGCGCTGCCGCCCTCCTCATTTAGGACAGTGCCTTGACCGACCACTCCGACAGTGAGCCGCTGGGCCTGCGGCCAGGTGTTCCAACAGAGCCAGTCCACGGCGGCATTCAAGCCGTCGCCGCCGCGCGCGCACACGGCGTCAACACCATGTTCACTCTGTCCGGTGCACACGTCTTCCCACTGTATGACGCAGCGGTAGGCGGAGTTTCTTCAGTAACGGCCGGTATCGACGGGCCGATGAGACTTATCGATGTTCGCCATGAACAAACAGCAGCCTTCGCCGCAGAAGCAACCGGAAAGCTGACTCGCACACCGGGTTTGGCGGTTGTTACGGCAGGCCCCGGGGTCACCAATACAGTGTCAGCCATTACCGGTGCGTGGATTAACGGCTCGCCCATGGTGGTCATCGGCGGCCGAGCCCCTGATGCTCGCTGGGGTTACGGCGCACTTCAAGAGTTGGACCACCCACCCCTGGTTGACAGCGTGACAAAATCCGCGCGGACCATTCACGACCCGGCCGGCGTCTATGCCGGGGTTGACGCGGCCTTCGCCCTGGCTTCATCTGCCCATCGCGGTCCCACCTTTGTCGACGTACCCATGGATGCACTGTTCACCCCGGCAATACCCACCGACGTAGAGCCGTCGATTCCCCACCCCAAAGAAGCAGTCGGCGACCTAGATCTCATCAATCGACTTATTGCCGCTGCCGCACGCCCCGTACTCGTTCTCGGCGGCGATGTTTGGGCCGATGGCGCAGAGGTAGCGGCGGTAGAACTTGTTGAGCAGCTCCAACTCCCTGCCATCGCTAACGGCATGGCCCGCGGCATCCTGGCGCCACAGCACCCATGCCTGGTGACCAGGGCGCGCAGCGCAGCCTTTAAGGATGCTGATCTGGTAATCGTCGCCGGCACAGCGGTAGATTTTCGGCTGGGGTTTGGCGTATTTGGTGATCCCGCACAACCAACCCCGGTGATTCATCTCACCGACAGTGCGCCCACCGTTCACAGTCGTGTGGAGCTGGTCGCACAAGCAGCAGGGTCGCTTTCGGTGATCTTTAATGCCATCGCCAAAGCCATCGCCCGGCCCGTGGGTGACCCACAGTGGCTGCCCACTCTTCGAGCAACTGCCACAGCCATCATTGCCGCAGACGATGACATCTTGCATAGTGATGCCGATCCCATTCACCCGGCTCGAATCTATGGGGATCTACTGCCACGCCTCGCCCAGGATGCCGTCGTGATCGGTGACGGCGGCGACTTCGTGTCCTTTGCCGGGCGCTTTTATCAACCAGCGCTGCCGGGCCGCTGGCTTGATCCAGGCCCCTACGGTTGCCTAGGCACCGGACTCGGATACGCGATGGCCGCTCGGATAGCACACCCCAGCAGTCAGGTTGTGGCACTGCTCGGCGATGGGGCCGTGGGATTTTCACTGATGGACGTTGACTCTGCCGTGCGCCAGAACCTGCCGATGGTGATAGTCGTGGCCAATAATGCCGGATGGGGCCTGGAACGTCACCCCATGAGGTTCCTGTACGGCTATGACGTGGTTGCCGACCTCGCTGCTACCAGCTACGACGAGATCGTTAAAAGCCTAGGGGGTGGAGGCGAAACCGTGACTCACCCAACAGAAATCGGGCCTGCGCTGGACCGCGCATTCGCTGCCAATGTGCCCTATCTGGTCAACGTCATGACCGATCCGGAAGCGGCCTATCCGCGCAGCACCACCGGGGTTTAGTTCATTTCACGTACTGCAGCAACTCATGCTCGACGTGGCAATGGCCGGCAGCAGTGTTCAGT
>JABAYF010000006.1 GCA_018609125.1 Candidatus Nanopelagicales bacterium
CTGGCGATCCCCACCGGCCACCAACCGCGAATGATGACGCTTATTGAAGATGGTGCGTTGACTGTCGGGCGAATTCGACCCGAGGTAAACGTTGCTAGCCCGACCCCTAGTATTAGGCGGCCGGGCCGCTAGCTCAATTGGCAGAGCTGCGGACTTTTAATCCGTAGGTTGTGGGTTCGAGTCCCACGCGGCCCACCTGCGCTCAGCCCCGCGGCCAGAAGGCCGCTCACCACAACACCCAGCACACCCCTGCGCCAACACCGGGCGAACGGAGGGTCAGTGTGCCGCGTCTTCCTACCCGGTTCCGTATCGCACACGCTAAGGACGGTCTAGCGCCACAATCGGTCATCCAATCAGGCGTGACCGATCAAGGACCACTCGCCTGTGGCAGCATCGGGCTATGAATGCGACCGCGATGGCCCAGTCCGAACGTCACCAACTCGCAGACCTTTTTGAGGCAGTCGGACCAGATGCACCCACCCTGTGCGCCGGTTGGACTACGCGCGACCTCGTGGCCCACCTCTTAGTGCGTGAAAAC
The DNA here is from genome assembly GCA_018609125.1 of Candidatus Nanopelagicales bacterium. Taxonomy (GTDB): domain Bacteria; phylum Actinomycetota; class Actinomycetes; order S36-B12; family S36-B12; genus M55B157. The sequence goes on from JABAYF010000006.1 coordinate 539, forward strand.
CGACCCGATGCTGCCCTTGGTATTCTCGGTGGACCGCTTGCCGGATACGCCGAGTCTGTTCAAGACAAAGTGGCGCGTGAGCCGTATGAGCCCAACGTCGACAAAGTCCGTTCGGGGCCTCGCGCCCTGTCGCCGTTTCGGCTTCCCGGCGTTGACGGTGCAGCCAACCTTTTCGAATACTTGATCCACCACGAAGACGTGCGTCGCGCAGTGCCCGGGTGGCAACCCCGTGACCTCACCATGGATCAGCAAAATCTGGTGTGGTCGCGCCTGAACCGAATGGCACGCATCCTGACCCGAAAGGCCACCGTGGGTGTGGTGTTGATGCGCCCAGACACCGGGGACTCCATCGTTGCGCGCAAGTCAACACCGGTGGTGCAATTAATTGGCGCACCGGTTGAACTCCTGCTGCGTCTGTATGGTCGCACCGACGTGCAACTCACCACCGAGGGCGCACCAGTCGCCATTGAGGCGTTCGAGGCCAGCACGTTTGGTGTGTAAGGGCACCGCGGTAGAAAACAAGGTCCGGACAAAGACAGTTCAGGTAGGCACATTTCGTTTCCAACTTTGCATGAGTTGATAGATAGTGGGATCTGGCGCTCCACCCCCCGGAGCGAAGCGCCCTAGTGGCGCCGGCAGACCCATCCGGGCCCCCCCGTCCGGGTGGGTCTGTCCCATTTTCCACGCGATGCTGGTCAGCGGTGCACAATGGCTTTATGGGGACGGGACACACCAATGTGCCGATTGGCACCTTGCACATTCCACAACCCGATCTTTTTCTCGCCGCCATCGACCGTCTCTACCGAGATTCCGACCTCGGTGTTCTCATTGAAGATGCCGCCGGGAAAGTCATTTATGCCAATCAAGAACTGCACACCCTGCTGCGGATTCCCTTAGACACAGGCAGTGTGGGCCTTGGCATGGCCACCGATGACTATCTTCAACCCGCATTGAAATGGTTCACTCAGCCACAAGATGTCGCCGACACGATGGCCAGCGCACGTCATGGAGCAATCTCGCGAGTCGGCGACGACATTGAACTCGTTGACCATCGTTATCTTGAGCGGCACTACTCACCAATTTTTCAGGACGGCCGTACCCAGGGTTACCTGTGGATCTACCGAGAAATCACCCGGCGCGAAACTGACCGACGTGAGGCGCTAGAGGGTCGACGCCAACTTGCCGAAACCAACCGCACTCTCTTCGCTGCCAATACAAACCTTAATCGTGCAAATCGCCTCCTGGAAGCTGTCGTTCATATCCAGGACCTATTGATCTCTACCGGCGACGAAACCATCGTTTTCAATGAGATCCTCAACGTGAGTCTTGCCCTCACCGATAGCGAGTTCGGTTTTCTTGCTGAGACTCAATACAACGCCGAAGGCGACCGCGAGGTCTTAGTGAATAGGGCTATCTCTGACATCGCCTGGGACCAGGCCACAGCGGAAGTCTACGCACAGCGAAACATCACGCCCATGATTTTCGACAGCGAAGAGAGCCTGTTTGGCTATGTGCAGCACACCGGACAGCCACTAATCACCACTACACCCGTGGCCCACCCCAGGGCCAGCGGGCTGCCGACTGGACACCCACCACTGTCTTCCTTTGCCGGGTTGCCGATTCTTGTACAGGACCGAGTCATTGGCGTCCTCGGACTTGCTAACAGCACGCACGGTTTTAGTCAGGACCTCAACGAATGGATGCAGCCGTTCTTGGCCACATGTGCCGCAGTGTTGGTCAACGTTCGGGCAATGCGGGAAAGACGCGTCGTGATGGAGCGCCTTCGAGTGATGTCGATTCGGGCAGAGCAGGCATCTACCGCAAAAAACACATTCCTATCGCGTATGAGTCACGAGGTGCGCACGCCGCTGAACGGCATTCTTGGCTTCGCACAACTCATGGCCATGCGAACCGAGAACGAGGTTGACCGAAACGATGCCCAGCGCATCGTTCTGGCGGGTAAACATCTGCTGGCGCTGTTCGACGATGTGATCGACCTCTCCGCGATTGAGGCTGGACGCATCACCGTGCGCCCCCAAGTCATCGACCTGCCCACAGTCATGGCCGGCTGCGCTGAACTCGCGCGCGAACTACAGGTAGAGCGGGGAAGCTCACTAACGTTTCATCTCCCCGACACAGCCGGATTGATCTACCTCGATCCACTGCGACTGCGTCAAATTTTGCTCAATCTCATCGCCAACTCGCTGAAGTACTCGCACGTCGGTTCGCATGTGAACGTCACAGTCACACGCGGCGATGGCAACCGATTGATCATAAATGTGTCCGACGACGGTCCAGGTATTCCCCAGGAAAAATGGCGCGATGTGTTCGAGCCCTTCTGGCGACACGAAACAACAGCGGCTTCGGTGTCTGGTCGTGGCCTCGGCCTTCCGGTTTCGCGCTCAATCGCTGAGGCGATGGAGGGCACCTTAGATCTCATCGAGTCTCAGCCCAGCCGCACTGTCTTCCAACTAAATCTTCCCGCCGTGCTGGCATCGATAGAAGAGGATCCCAGCGCCCAGCACCGATCCGCCACCGATGCGCCGCTTCTTGGACGTGTGCTTTACGTGGAAGACATGGCAGATAACTCTGACATTGTTCGGGCCACGATCGCTCTCCTGCATCCACACGTTGATGTCGTGGTTGCCCGAACAGGTCAGCAAGCGCGCCAAATGTGGACTGAAGAACAACCGGATCTAGTACTGCTCGATCTTCACCTTCCTGATGTCGATGGCTTCACCCTGGAAAAGGAACTGCGCGAATTGAACATCCCCGCGGTGTTGCTCACCGCAGACGCCACGGCTGAAACACAACATCGCACTGAGGAACTTCCTGCAACACGGCTGCTACTCAAACCAATTTCGGCGGACGTTCTCGACCACGTACTGCACCAGCACCTAGTTAAGGGTTAGAACCGCAAGCGATAACCAAGGCCTGGCGCTGCCTGGAAGATGTCTTTGTCCAGCCCCGCGTTCTTCAAGCGCTGTCTGATCAGGCGGATCTGTTCATTCACGTTCCTCGGTGTCACGAAACGTGTGCCCCACACCGCATCGAGTACTTCTTCACGACTAAATGCCCGGCCCGGCGAGGCAGCGAAAAGTACCAGGACATCAAACTGTCGGCGGGTGAAATTTATTGGGACATCACGGAGAAATACTTCACGTGCGGTCAGGTTGAGGCGAAGGTCACCCACCGAAATGAACTGATCACTGCGCACGCGGCGCAGGCGAGCATCAACACGGGCTAACAACTCTTCCGCATCGAAAGGCTTCACCAGATAGTCATCAGCACCCAGACGCAAACCATGAACCTTGTGCTGCGGATCGCTGAGACCAGAGAGAATAACGACCGGGATGTCCTCGAGTTCTCGCATACGGCGCAGGACTTCATAGCCGCCGGTATCGGGAAGCATAAGGTCCAGGAGCACCAGGTCAATGCCGTCGACCGCCAACACACTCAGCGCGTCTTCGCCCAGAGTTCGGGTGACCACGTCATAGCCAGCGAAGGCCAAGATACCGGCGATGGCATCGCGTGAGTCAGCATCATCTTCCACGACCAGGATCGTGTACTTCTGCGCTGACGTCACAGCATTCACCCGCCCCTAAATGCGACCCCCAACAAAGCTAACCTGCACCCGAACCCTACCGATAGACGTGCACCAGGGTTCCCATCGGGATTTGATAAAACAACCACCGGACAGCGGCAAGGTCAGCAACGTTGACGCACCCGTGTGAACCACCACCGGGGTAGTAGCCAGCGTTGGCGAACGTGGGGGAATAGTGAACGGCCACGTCACCGGCAAAGAACAGTGCCCAGGGCATGGGGGCACGGGGCTGGTCGGGACCATTGATGCCAGAGGTGGCATCGGCCCATTTCAGCCACACACGAAAAGTACCCGATGGCGTATCGAGCCCTGGCACCCCGAAGCGCACATCGATCGTCTTCACAACCTTGCCGTTGTTGACGTAGCGAATCACTTTGGCGCTTTTGTCTATGCACAGGGTCTTCGCTTCAGAGCGGCACTGTCTAGGTAACGCCCCCACTTCACCCGCCGCTGCATCAATGCGGTTCCACGTGTTGCGATCTACCGCACCATTTTCTTTCAGGTAGAACTTATCCTGCGCGGCAGTGACGGCTCGCTTCGTGCTTTTGCCGAATCGACGCAGGGTGTGGTCACGCCAGGAAATGTCATACCCGAGCCACTCCAGACGTTCCTGCAGCCTGCGAACGTAGCTGCCCTGATCATTGGCCTTCATCGGCAGCTGCAGGGAGTTCTGTGTTCCCGCATCGGGTTGATAACGCTCCTGGCGTTGCGCCGCCCCGGCAGTGCCGGTCAGCAGGCTGATCGACATTGCCAACACGGCACCAGCCGCCAACGCACGGCCCAGTAATGGAGTCATGGTGACCATCCTAGGTCGGTGCCCCTTCGCTGCGCACATGATCGCCCCCGGCAATTTGGTCAAGAGCATGTAAGAGCACCGGTGCCAGAGCCGCGATCGTGTCCCGCGCGCCCCCGGGAGATCCGGGCGCATTAATGATCAGCGTACCTTCGGCCAGGCCTGCTATGCCGCGCGAAAGAACCGCGGTGGGGACACCATGAGCGACGCCAAAGCTACGAATCGCTTCGGCGAGCCCAGGAGATTCCCGATCAATGACCTGTCGCGTCATCTCTGGTGTTAGATCACGCGGGGTGTGTCCGGTACCACCCGTTGTCAGCACCACGTCAACGTCATCGGCGATTGCATCTCGCAGAGCCGCCAGAACGGGCTCTCCATCGGCGACGACTACTGGTTCGTTCACGTTGACGCCAAGTTGTTGCAGGCCCGCAACCAGAATTGGACCTGATGTGTCTTCCCAGACACCGGCGGCTCCTCGCGTGGAACAGGTGATGACACGTCCCTGATAGGTCATCGGGGCCGAGCCGTACAGGGTCGCTGGACCGAGCTGCAATTCATACCGAAACCTTAGTCGTGGTAGCCACCGGGGTGATGCGGTTGGTGGCGTTGCCGATCGCAGCCATTACTTCTTCCAGGGCCCGCAGTGAATGCCCTGAAATGAACGTATCGATGTACGGCATCGCAGCGGCCATGCCACCAACGAGGGGCTGAAATGATTCTGCCGCCTTGCGCGGATTAACCCACACGATGTGGTGTGCCAAGCGTGAGAGACGTTCCATCGCCTCGCCCACGAGGCCCGGACTGTCGACTTCCCAACCATCGGAAACGATCACGATCACCGCCCCACGGGCCAACCCTCGACGCCCGTACTCGTTCAAGAACTGTGTCAGTGTCTGCCCGATACGAGTGCCACCCGACCAATCAGGAGCGGCCGCGACAGCCTTGCGGTAGGCGACATCCGGGTGGGTCACACCCAGGGCCCGCGTCAGTCGTGTCAACCGCGTGGCAAATACGAAGGCTTCAGCACCCAGAGCTTGTACCGCCCCACGCATCAGGTGCAGGTACACCCGCGCATAGGGTTCCATCGATCCCGACACATCAGCGATGAGGACGACGCGTCGAGGTCGCTGGATTCTTTTTCGCATCACCATATCTACCGGGTCACCGCCATAGCGATGTGCGCGACGAAGCGTCGCGCGGATATCAATCTTTCGCCCGGAACTGTGGCGTTTCATGCGTCGCCCCACACGCGGCGGCGGCACAACGGGAAGTTGCTCGACCAGTCGACGAATCAGCGCCAACTCATCTTCGGTACATGATGCGAAATCCTTTTCGGCTAGCCGCTCAGTGTCGCTAACGGCAGCAAGAACCTGCGGATCTTCACTGTTTTGGTCATCAGTGTTGCTCTCCCCCGGTGTCGCGCTGGTGACATTGTTCGACGTCGATGACTGTCCACTTCGTTCATCCGCGTTGGGGCTGCGCTCGCCTGCTGGCGTGCTTTCGGGTGGGGCTGCATGCATGCTCTGACCTCGAGAGTCTGCGAAGTCGATAAGTCCCATGAAGACTTGGTTGAACACCGCATCGAAAATCTCGGTCTGGTTATGACCGGTCAGCAAGGTGACCCGGGCAATCCAATAGAGCTCATCCACCGTTTCTGGTTGCGCTGCAGAGATGGCGCGGGCAAAGCGAACAGACTGTTCCGGGGCCAGCGGCACCCCAGCTGAATGCAGCAATTGACCAAAGCCAGCAACAATGTCGCTGAACAGGTTGTCAGCTACTCCCCGGCCACCCACGCCAAGCCCTGCGTCCTTGCCACATCTTGGTCCTCGCGGTACTTCAACACTGAGCCAAGCGTCTGCTCCACCGCGGCACCATCAAGCCTGCCCACACCCAACAGCATGGCCGCATGGACCCAGTCGATGGCCTCAGCAACACCGGGTGGCTTTTGCACGTCGAGGCCTCTTAGCCGCTGCACCGCTTGGGTAACCTGCTCAACGAGATCCTTCGGCGCGAGCGGCACGCGCAATCGCACAATTGCGGTGGCGTGGGCGAGATCTGGGTAGTCGATCCAGTGATACAGACAGCGACGCTTCAGCGCATCGTGTAAGTCACGGGTGCGATTGGACGTGAGGATGACGATGGGTGAAATAACTGCCTTCAGGGTGCCCAACTCAGGAACCGTAACCGAACTCTCCGCCAGCATCTCGAACAAGAATGCTTCGAACTCTTCATCCGCCCGATCAACTTCATCGATCAGGAGTACGGCGGGATTGGGGCCGGGATGTTCCAGTGCCTGCAGCAGGGGTCGTTCGATCAGGAAGTCGCGGGAGAACAGAGAATCCTCGGCCAGGTGCGTCCCCTGCGCCTCAGCCACCCGAATCCCTAGGAGCTGGCGCGGGTAATTCCATTCGTACAGGGCCTCTGATGCATCAATCCCCTCGAAGCACTGCAGCCGAATTAGGGGTGTGTCGAGCAGTGAAGCAAGGGCTTTGGCGGCCTGGGTTTTACCCACTCCTGCTTCACCTTCGAGCAGAAGCGGCTGGGGCAAACGAACGGCACAAAAAAGCGCTGACGCCAGCCCGGGGTCCACCAGATAGTCATGCGTGGCAAGTTGTTCGGTGAGCGCGCCGATGGTGGGAATATGCTCGGTGATACTCACACTTACGCCTTCAGGTACTGAGCCGGGTCGGCAATAAAGGTGTCACGGCAGCCAGGGCAGCAAAACCAGTAAGTCCCGCCGTTGATCTCAGCATGAATGCTGGCATCCACCATGGCAACCGTCATTTGACAGATGGGGTCAACCGCGGTTTGTGTCGACGGCGGTGCGTCCAGCGAAAGGGGCGGCGGGGCATTCATTGGGCTCGTCACAGACCCACTCCGTCGGTCAATGATTTCAGCGAAAACCGATACTGCGATCTCTTCTGGCGTGCGCGCCCCGATATCTAGTCCAGCGGGACTTTTCACACGTGAGCGTTCGTCGTCTGACAGGTCTAGTCCTGCCAACACAGCGCGTCCTCGTTTCGGGCTTGCCACGAGAGCAACATAGGGAATCTGGGCCTTCACCGCGTCGACAAGCGCACGCTCCTCATCCAAGCCATGTGTTGCCACAACAAGTGCGTCGGTCGTGCGCATGTCAGGCAACGACCAAGTAATCAGTTCATAACCCAGCGCAGTACCTACGCTCACCAAGGCGCGCGCAATCGGTGAGTCTCCGACAACGGCGACCCGCGGGGCCGGCAGCACAGGTTCCATAAAGATCTCCAGCGTCCCACCCGACAGGCACGGGTTGTGCACGGTTAACTTGCCCTGCTGATTCGCCTCGACGATTGGTGAAATACGCAGAAGCACGCTACAACCCGACTGCAGGGCGGCAATACCCTGAGACCGAACCGTCGCTTCTGCGCACTGGCCGCCAACAAAACCTTCAATCGTGCCGTCTAGCAGAATGATGGCTTCGTCTCCAGGCTTTGCAGACGTTGGGCGCTCAGCTAACACAACGCGGGCGTGCACGAACGGAACACCTTGCGCTCGTAAGCGTTCGGCTTGATCATGCACGCTCCGCGTTGCCATTGCGAAAGTATCCGTCTACTCAACGGCCATATCGACGCGAACCGGACGTCCCTGAATTGCCCGCCACACATTGGCCGGTGTCAACGGCATATCTGCGTGGCGGACCCCGAATGGACTGATGGCATCAATCACGGCGTTCACGACAGCCGGCGGAGAACCCACCGTGGCTGACTCGCCAACGCCTTTTGCGCCAATGGGGTGATGCGGAGAAGGAGTGACCGTTTCACCTAATTCATAATCGGGGCACTCCATTGACGTGGGCAGCAAATAGTCCATGAATGACCCGCCGAGGCAGTTGCCGTCCTCGTCAAAAGCGATGAGTTCCATCAGCGCCATGCCAATGCCATCGGCTATCCCACCGTGTACCTGGCCCTCCACCACCATCGGATTAATTCGTGTGCCGCAATCATCAACCGCGATGAACCGGCGAACCTTCACCTGACCGGTACCGGGGTCGACATCAACCACGCAGACGTAGCAGCCATACGGGTAGGTGAGGTTTGGCGGATTGTAGACGGTCGTGGCTTCAAGGTGTCCCTCAACACCGTCGGGCAATTCCAACGATCCATGCGAAAGTAGAGCAATTTCTTGAATGGTTTTCGCGCGCTCTGGATCGCCCTTAACGTGCCACTGACCCAACTGCCATTCCAGGTCGTCTGGGGAACACTCAAGAGCTGCAGCTGCAATCTGGCGTGCCTTGTCCTTAACCTTGCGGGACACCACGGCCGCCGCTGCGCCCGACACCGGAGTCGATCGCGATCCATAGGTCCCAAGACCAAAGGGTGTCTGGTCTGTGTCTCCATGCACGACCTCAATGTCCTCAGGCGGAATCCCCAACTCGTGCGCAACGATTTGCGCATACGTTGTTTCATGCGCCTGACCTTGAGACTGCACCGACAAACGCAACACGGCCTTGCCGGTTGGATGCACACGCAACTCGATGCCGTCAGCCATTCCTAGGCCCAAAATATCCATATCTTTACGCGGTCCAGCACCTACGCCCTCGGTAAAGAACGACAGGCCAATACCCATGTATTCCCCTCGGGCACGTTTCTCCGCTTGCTCCCGACGCAACTGGTCATAGTCGGCCATTTCCAGTGCGAGGCGCATTGTATTTTCATATTGGCCTGAGTCATAGACCCAGCCGGTGGGCGAGGTATACGGGAACTGTTCGGGCCGGAGCAGGTTCTTCAGCCGAAGTTCTGCCGGATCCATGCCTAATTCCGCTGCGAGGCAATCGACGAGGCGCTCGATCAAATAGACCGCCTCGGTGATCCGGAACGAACAGGCATAGGCAACGCCACCGGGCGCCTTATTCGTGTACACCGGCGTGACCTTGCAGTGCGCGTTCGGATAGTCGTAGGAACCGGAAAAAATGTGAAAAAAGCCGGCCGGATAGTTTGTCGGCTGGGCCACCCCATTGAACGCACCGTGATCGGCGAGGACGTCGACGTCCACCGCCAAGATTTTACCCTCCTTGGTCGCCGCGATCGTGCCCGTCATGTGGTAATCGCGTGCGAAGGATGTCGAGGTGAGGTTCTCGTTGCGGTCCTCCATCCACTTCACCGGCTTACCGGTAACGATGGATCCCACAATCGACAGGACGTAGCCGGGATAAATGCCGACCTTGTTCCCGAAACCGCCGCCGATATCGGGGCTGATCACGCGAATTTTGTGCTCGGGTAGACCCGCCACCATCGCGTAAACCGTACGGTGGGCGTGGGGTGCCTGACTGGTGGTGTACAGCGTTAACTGCCCGGTCACCTTGTCCAGGAATGCAACTGAGCCACACGTCTCCATGGGTGCAGGGTGAACGCGTGGGTACATGACCTCCTGCGTCACAACCACGCAATCAGGGTCGGCCTGAGCTGCAGCGATCGCTTCGGCGGTGCCGATGGCATTGCCTGACTCCCAGTCCTTATGGCCATGAACGTCGGTGATGCTGTTGTCTTGCTGACCTTTGTCATCACGGATAATGGGCGCGCCAGGTTCCATGGCGCGCTTGGCATCCATCACCGGTTCAAGCGGTTCGTAGTCGACGTCAATGAGTTCTAGAGCATCCTTTGCAATGTAACGATCGGTGGCGATAACAAATGCCACCTCCTGACCCTGAAAACGCACCTTGTCGGTGGCCAGGACCGCCTGCGTGTCATAAGAAAGCGTGGGCATCCAGGCAAAGTTGTCGCCCAGCAGATCTGGTCGTGGGATGCCCTCGAGGACCTTTCCGGTGATCACGGCGAGAACACCTGGCAACTGCTCGGCTCTCGATGTGTCAATTCCATTTATTCTCGCATGGGCGAAAGGGCTACGCAAAATTGCTCCATGCACCATGCCGGGGAGGCTTACATCATCGACGTAGTTGCCATGACCGCGCACAAAACGTTGATCCTCAACACGCTTCATGTTGCCGAAACCGATGGGGTTTCCAGCAGGGCTCAGGGGAACTTCCTCAACAGCGGTCATGCGGTTACCTCATTCGTCCGGGGATGCTCTGCAGCCCAATGGATCGCGTCAACAATGTTCTTGTAACCCGTGCACCGACAGATCTGGCCCGAGATTGCTTCGCGAATCTCATCTTTCGTCGGACTCGGATTCCGGTCAAGGAACCAACGTGCCGTCATCAGCATCCCCGGAGTGCAAAACCCACACTGCAGACCGTGACACTCGATGAATCCCTGCTGAACAGGATCAAGGCCATCGGCACCTTCAAGCCCTTCGACGGTTCGCACTTCGTGACCGTCTGCCTGCGCCGCCAAGACCGTGCAACTCTTCACCGCTTCGCCGTCAACCCACACAGTGCACGTCCCACAATTGGAGGTATCGCATCCCCAGTGAGTGCCACGCAGACCGGCATCCTCACGAATGAAGTGCACCAGTAGTTTACGTGCTTCAATATCGGCGGTGATCGGCTCGCCGTTTATGTTCATCGATACCTGCATGTCATGCTCCCTGGCTTGTAGCAGCGGCGCGGACTAAAGCGCGATACGTGAGTTCATTGGCAAGGTGCTTCTTGTAGTCAGCAGGTCCACGCTGATCTGAGGACGGATCAGCAGCGTCGGCGGCTAACTGGGCGGCTGAACGAAGATTGTCCTCCGTGGGGGCCTTGCCGATCAAGAACGCCTCGGCAGCAGGTGCACAGAAATGCTCAGCGCTGACGGCGGTGAGTCCGATTCCACAGTCGGTGACGAGTCCGTCAGAAACAACGACATAGACACCGGCCGAACAGACCGGCCAGTCACCGACTCGCCGCTCCACTTTCTCGTAGGCGCTTCCAGCGCCTGGACGAATAGGGAAGCGAACCTCCGTCATAATCTCAGCCGGTTCAACCTGTGTCTCATACGGTCCCTCGTGGAATTCCCGCAGCGGCACAGTCCGAGTCCCTGATGCCCCCTGGATCACCACGGATCCCCTCAGCGCAGACCCAACGGCAGAGAGATCTTCGGATGGATCTGCCTGGCACATAGATCCACCTACCGTGCCGCGGTTGCGCACGAGGGGATCAGCAATTACCTTTTCGCATTCGCGGAAGATCGCGTAGTGCTCGAACAGCACTGGTGACTCCAACACCTCGCGGTGGGTGACCATGGCGCCGAGCACGAGTTCATCGCCATCAACTCGAATGCCGCGTAGTTCATCAAGTTCATTGATGTCGATAAGCATCTCTGGACGGGCGATGCGCAACTTCATCATGGGCAGCAGACTGTGACCGCCGGCCAGAATTCGAGACTCCTCGCCATGTTCTTCGAGCAAACTAATGGCATGTGAAACCGAAGTTGCCCGCACATAGTCCGTGGGAGCTGGTGTTTGCATTCTTTTTCCCTTCTTCTGAAGTGTTCTACCTAACGTCGACGACGGGCGACCCACCAGATGACGACGCCCACGAACGCAACGCCGACCAGCACGGGAATCACTCTTTTCAGCACTGGAACCAAAGCCGCGTTGCCCAGATCTAGCGCGTCGTTATTCAATTGCGGAGCCGGACTGGCCGGGTTGGGAGCAGCCACCGGTTGACCCGCTGCCGGTGCTGCATCGGCTGGTTCTTCAACTGAGGGTGACTGACGAGCCACGATGACTTTCTCCAGGTTGTCAGCGAACTGGCCGATAAGTCGCTTGGACACATCAGCCATCACTCCTCGGCCAAACTGCGCGGCCTTACCGGTCACCGTCAAGTCCGTGATGATCGTTGCACGAGTGGTGGTAGGGCTCTCTTCGGTGAGTGTGGCGGTTACCTTCGCCCCAGCGGTGCCCGCCCCCTTGGTTTCCTTGCCCGTGGCATCAATCTTGGCGGTATGAGTGGAGTCGTCGATCAAAACAAAAGAGCCTTCACCAGCGAAGTTCATGGTGACCGGACCAAGCTTCACCTTCACGGTCGCGGCAAAGTTATCGCCATCGAATGAGGTCAACGTTGCCCCTGGCATGCACGGAGCGATGGCTTCCACGTCAAGAAGTGTTTTCCAGGCCGTGTCCATATCGGCGGGGACGACAAAGGTATTTTCTAGTTCCACAAATCCTCCGCGAAAAGCAGTATGGGGTTAGGTGCTGCAGCAATGAAAAAATACATTAAACAATTCTTGCTAACCCTACATGCGCTGACGATACGTCGGGAGAGCATTAGCGAAACTGACCAATCCCACTTCTCCGCAGTCTTACCGGGGCTTTCTCAAGGGCGTTGAGGGGTCTCAGCCACCGGCAAAGGGGGGCAGCACATCTAGCCGGGCCCCATCGTCCACGCTCTGCTCTGGATCTAACGAGGCGATGCCATCGATCAGGAAGGAACACTGGGGGCGCACCGTGGCGAAACCGGGATTTTCCGCCTCAACGCGATTGAGCACGTCGTTGAGAGTTCCTGGTGGCACCTGGAGAACCGAAGCTCCCACGGCGGCTCGGGCGGCTGCGAAGAAGTGCACCTCGGCGGACATTTCAGCCGCCAATCGCGCTCATGGGTCGATCCGGCTGAATAAATGAAGGGTCGTTGATGCCGTGGCCGGGCAATTTAGCCATTGTTGACTGCGCGAACAGCCCGGCGATGCGTTCCCTGCGGTCTGCCTCAGACATGGTCGCATCGCGCAGTGTAGCGCGGATGTCCGTTTCATCCCGGGCAAAAAGGCAGTTCCTGAGTTGGCCATCGGCGGTGAGTCGAAGACGGTCACACGCGGAGCAAAACGGTTTACTCACACTGGCAATGATGCCCACGGTGCCGGGGCCCTCATCAACCACGAACTCCTCTGCCGGGGCAGATCCGCGTCCGGGCTTCGGGGTCAAGGTGAACTCAGATTCGAGAAGTTCATGGATCTCTTCGGCCGTCACCATCTGTTCGCGATCCCAGGAACCTTGGGCGTCCAGCGGCATCTGCTCGATGAACCGAAGATGCCAGCCATTGTCGAGGGAGTGACGCAGCATGGCGATTGCTTCATCGTCATTGATGCCCCGCATCAGCACCGTGTTCACCTTGACCGGATTGAGGCCAGCGGCCAGGGCAGCATCGATTCCGGCGATCACATCGGTAAAGCGATTTCGAAATGTCAACTTGGTGAATCGATCGGCGTCGAGGGTGTCCAGACTGATGTTGACTCGCTCCAGCCCCGCGTCGGCAAGGGGTTGGGCCATGCTCGCCAGTCGCAGCGCATTGGTGGTCAAGGTGATGCGAGGCGGTTGCGGGAGTGCGTTGATGCGCGCGACGATGTCCACGATGTCGGGACGAACCAGCGGCTCACCGCCGGTGAGTCGAATACTTTCGATCCCCTGCGAGATAGCCACCTCAATCACCGTCATGAGTTCATCGATGCTGAGCAGGTGATCACCGGGCATCCAATCGGCGAAATCAGGCGGCATGCAATATGTGCACCGCAGGTTGCACCTATCGGTCACCGACACACGCAGATCACGGTGGACGCGTCCGTAGCTGTCCACGAGCGATCCGGTGGCCTCGCCAAGAGCCGGGGTGGGCATACCTAGGTCGGTACTCATGCGCAGTTCACCCATTCTTCAGCTCCATCGGTAAAGATTTGATGCTTCCACACCGGAAGTCTCTCTTTCACGGTGTTCACCAATTCTTCGCAGGCGGCAAACGCTTCACCCCGGTGGACGGTGGCCACGACCGCGACCAAGGCAGCCTCACCCATCGGGATTGGACCGATGCGGTGAGAAACGGCCAACCTGACCACATCGAATCGCGCTTCAATTTCGTCAGCAATCTCAGTAAGCACCGCTTGAGCAGAGGGGTGACCTTCATAGGAAAGGGTGCGCACGGATCGTCCGTGGTCATGATCACGGACATTGCCACTGAATGACACGATGGCTCCGGCCCTAGCGTCGACCACGAGGGCTTCCAAGAAAGTCGTTTCGATGACGCGCTCTGTTACCTCAGCCAACCGGATTACGCCCCTGTCGTCATTCATGTCGTCATTATTGACACAAATTCCCTCACCTAACATCGCTCTGGCAACAATTAGGCGCGAGACTCAAACATGCCCAAGAGCGCCGCGATGCCAAGAATGGAGCGTGGAGCGTAGGCCACCCGCCACAATCCACCATGATTTGCCCCTTGAATGAACAGGTCTAGCGGATGATCGAGCACGACATCTGGATTAGCGGGCGCGTCGGGATTGCGCAGGTCATGAACGAGCAACGCCGCCATGAGGGTGGTCGAGGTGGCCGGTTCAAACACCTCCACCCCAAATCGGCCCGCACCGGCATAGGCAGCGGCAAGCGCCTTGTTCTTCACCACCGACTCTGTGCGGGTAGCCGGTGCGATATTGAGAGAAACTCGATGGCCTTGATCACGCAATGTCGTTGCTCGCCAGCGCTGAAATCGCTTGGCCAAGGCATAGTTGGGGCCCTGCTGACGCACGAGGGCATCGTTAACCCCCACGATGCGCCCGGTGGTGGTCGTCACCGTCGTCGGGTAGTTGGGCGCGAATTGTCGGGCCAACCGCAACGGTGCCTGCAGCATCCGCCCAGCGCCGCGATGCTGCCAACGTCGGCGAGATTCAATGACGGCCTCTTCAGGCACCATAAACACATCGGTCGGTGTGGCGAGATAGGCCATGGTGGAACCTAGGAAGCGTTGGGCCAGGTCGGTCATAATCGCGTCGGCCGCAACAGACAACCGAACGTGCGTCACGCCATCGGCGTACGTGTAGTTCCCCACCACCATGGGTCGCTGGATGCGGGCGAACCAGTCGCGCACCTGCGGTGCTTTGCCCAGTAGGTCTGCCCCCGCGAGGGCAGCCGCTTGTGCATCATCGTCAAGATTTAACCGATATCCGTCGCGCCATTTCGATGGCATGGTGCCTTGCTGGATGGGTAAATGCAAAGTGCCGGCCGTTACCCGGGTGGTGTCAAGAAGTCGTTGCCACAGAGCAGGTCTGGGCAGGTCCACGGCGTGAACGCGAGCACCCCAGCGCAGTAGTGAACGGGTAGGACCCATCTCAGCACCCGCACCCATGACCGCAACATCTACGTCGCTGAGGTCCAGCCAGTCTGGGTTGTCCATCACCAACTCAACCGCTTCAGCAAAACTTGGTTCGGCAATGCCACGGTCGACCCAGCGATTCAACTGTGCCCGGAGTTCGTCGCCAAAGAGCCGCCGGCCTTGATAAGGCACTGAAAAATCGCGCTCTCGCATGGCCTGCCCACCGGCCACTAGCGTGTCGTACAGCGGCTCATTCGGACGGCTGAAACCTTCGGCAACCGAAACCATTTCGTCTTCGTACTGAATTCCTGCTTGACGAATTAGTTCTTCAGCGCCGGCCTTGGACATCGCCGCGGCACCGTGAGCGTCGTGGGCGGCAGAGGTGAGCAATGCCCGGTAAGCCTCAATGTAGTCGCGGTGCCAGCGGGAATACCCGCGGACACAATCACTGAGATCCATATCCGCAGCCGCGGCGGCAACAGCCACAACATCTTGGCCGATGCGCGTAGAACTCACTCGCCCGTCAGAGCCGGGACGTAGAACAACCCCGAGGGACGGAGGTGGCGTTGCCGAGGTCATGGTCACTTTATTCTAGCGACCTGCGAACAATGTCGGCCAACGATCGTGATGCCTGCCATCCAAGCTGTGCGTTGATGCGTTCGACCGATGCCACAAGTTCAGGCGCATCACCTGCCCGACGTGGTGCGGCTTCGGCATTAACATCATGGCCCACCTGCGCAGATACGGCAGCCATCACTTCCCATACGGAAGCGCCATCGCCTCGGCCCACGTTGAACACGTCCTGGGCACGTTCGCGCAGGCAGTACTCAGCGGCCGCCACATGGGCATCAGCCAGATCCACCACATGAATGTAATCGCGAATACACGAGCCATCCGGGGTCGGATAGTCGGTGCCAAAAACCAGTGGCCGTTCCCCGGCATCAATGGCCGCGAATACCAGGGGAACCAGATTGGCCACGCTGGTATCGGCAAGATCTGCCGATACGGCACCCGCAACGTTGAAGTAGCGCAGGGCCACCCAGGACAGGTCAAGGGGTTCTGCTGCGGCACGCACCTGCCACTCGCCAATAAGTTTCGTTTCACCGTAGGGCGAAATCGGCGCACACGGAGTGTCCTCACGGATCGGTGACCATGGCGGTTCTCCGTAAACCGCGGCGGAGGAGGAATACACGATATGGCGAACGCCAACCTCAGCCATGGCGAGGAGAACTGTGTTGATGCCACCGACGTTTTCGCGGTAGTAACGCAACGGGTGTGCCACGGATTCACTTACCGACTTCTTTGCGGCCAGGTGGATCACACCGTCTACCTGATGGTCTCGCATTGCCCGCGTGAGTTCTGGGAGGTCTAACACGCTGGCGCAGATCATGGGAACGTCGCTGGGTACTCGCTGGGCCAGGCCGGTGGACAAATCGTCGTAGACAACAACATCATTGCCAGCTACCTGCAGCGCTCGCAGTACGTGCGCGCCGATGTAACCCGCACCACCGGTCAACAACCATCGGCTCAATGAAATTTCTCCTCGGTGAGCCGCTCGTAGACCTCAACATACTTTGCGCGCGTCTGCTCGATCACTTTTTCCGGCAGCGCAGGCGGGGGTTCTCCACTGTCTTTGTGCCACCCCGACTCCGGCGACATCAGCCAATCGCGAACAAACTGTTTATCAAAGGATGGCTGAGGTTGCCCCGGCTGCCAAACATCCTGGGGCCACCAACGCGAAGAGTCCGGGGTGAGCACCTCATCGGCCAGCACCATGTGCCCGCGATATCGACCCTCTTGGGCAATACCGAATTCGAATTTCGTATCGGCCAGGATTAAACCCCGACGTGCCCCAATTTCAGCAGCACGCTCATAGACATCAACCGATAGACGTTTTAAGTCCTGCGCCTCGTTTTGCCCCACCGTGGTGATCACTTCGTCGTAGGTAATGTTTTGGTCGTGATCACCGAGAGCCGCCTTAGTGGCCGGGGTGAAAATGGGTACGGGCAGCTGGGAGCCCTCCTTCAAACCGGGAGGTAGCCCTTTGCCACAGATCTGGCGGGTCGCGAGGTAGTCGGTGTACCCCGACCCGGCGAGATAGCCGCGCACGACACATTCGATGGGCATCATTTCCAGTTCTTGGCACAGCATCGCTCGCCCAGCAACGACAGCGGGAACGTGCGTGGACACCACATGGTTAGGCACCACTCCTTCGAACTGGTGAAACCACCACAGACTCAGGCTGGTGAGAATTTTGCCCTTGTCTGGAATCGTGGACGGCAACACCCAGTCGTAGGCAGAAATTCGGTCGGAGGCAACGAAAAGCAGCCGCCCCTCGGGCGACCGATAAAGGTCGCGCACCTTGCCTGAGTACAGATGTGTGTAGCCCTCGGGTAGTTGCACATCATCTGGGGTAATCGACACGTGTGCAGTCTCTCACTCAACTAAAGGATCGATGCCGGTGCGTACGCAGCAGCCTGGGGGTGGGCAGCCACGATCGCGCTGATCCGTTCGACCACTCGACCGACCTGACTCGTTGCCGCACCGGCGAAACTCATGGGGTCTGCCAACAAATGCACCCAGGTGTCCGGTGGCACGGTGGCAAGGCGGGGGTCGGTAGACAACCGATCAACCAGGTCATTCGTTGCCCCACCCTCACGCATGTTGAGTGCCACCGCCACCGCATGTTCCTTAATGGCTTCGTGTGCGGTCTCTCTGCCCACTCCTGCTTGCACCGCCACCATCAGTGCTCGCGTTGTGGCCAGGAATGGCAGGTACCGCGCCAACTCTTTCTCGATGACAGCCGGATAGGCGCCGAACTCGTCGAGCACGGTCAAGAACGTCTCGAATAAACCGTCGACGGCGAAAAAGGCATCGGGCAGCGCCACACGTCGCACGACCGAGCAGGCAACGTCACCCTCATTCCATTGGCCACCGGCAAGTTCACCCACCATGGATGCGTATCCGCGCAGGATGACCGCGAAACCGTTGATGCGTTCACTGGAGCGGGAGTTCATTTTGTGCGGCATTGCACTGGAGCCAACCTGGCCGGGCCGAAACCCTTCGGTAACAAGTTCGCCGCCGGCCATCAGACGCACCGTCGTTGCCAAGCTACTGGGCCCTGCGGCTACCTGAACCAGCGTCGATACAACGTCGTAGTCCAGGGACCGCGGATACACCTGGCCGACACTGTCGAGGACGTCGGTGAACCCCAGATGTGTCATGACCGCGTGCTCAAGTTGAGCGAGCCGCTGTAGGTCATCACCCAGCAACGTGAGCATGTCTTGGGCCGTGCCTACCGGACCTTTAATTCCCCGAAGTGGGTACCGCTGCAAGAGTGTGGTTAGTCGGTCGTAGGCGGTAAGAAGTTCCTGAGCTGCACTGGCAAAGCGTTTACCCAGCGTGGTCATTTGAGCGGCGACGTTGTGCGACCGACCCGTCAGGGGTTGATCATTAAACCGGATAGAAAGGTCGCTGAGCCGAGCGAGCGCAGCAACACAGTTGTCTCGAACCACCTTTAAAGATGCACGGATCATCATTTGCTCGACGTTTTCGGTGAGGTCCCGACTCGTCATGCCTAGGTGAATCGACTCGAAACCAGCAAGAGCATTGAACTCCTCAATTCTGGCCTTCACGTCATGACGCGTTACCCGTTCGCGTGCGGAAATGGACGCAAGATCTACCTGCGCCGCCACTGCTTGATAAGCCTGGATCGCTCCAGCGGGAACCGACACCCCCAACTGCTCCTGCGCGGTGAGCACGGCCAGCCACAATTGCCGTTCGCTGCGCACCCGCTCCTCGGGCGACCAGATCAACCGCATGCGTGCTGAGGCATAGCGCTGCGCCAGCACATCGGGATATACCGAACTGTCTTCAGGCACCTGGCTCACTCCCTCATCAACCCCTGACTAATCCTTATTTAGTGCAATATCACGCCGAAACTGGCTGTCTGCCAGCGTGATGTGGTCGAGTGCCGCATATGCGCGCTCGCGTGCATCGGACAGGTTGGCACCGCAGCCCACCACCGTGAGTACCCGGCCGCCGGCTGAAAGGAGTCGACCATCAGCAACCTCAGTTCCGGCATGAAGCACCGCAACGTCAACGAGGGCGTCGGCCTGTTCCACTCCGCACACTTCATCACCCAGGCGCGGCGCCTGCGGGTAGTTTGCTGCGGCTAGCACCACCACAACCGCGGCATCATTAGACCAGCGCGGTGGCGCCACCTCGGCCAAAGTCCCGGTGGCCGCAGCGAACAGAAGCGGGCCCAGCGGTGACTCGAGGCGAGCCAGCACCGCCTGGGTTTCTGGGTCCCCAAACCGAGCGTTGAACTCCACTACCCGAAGTCCCCGCGAGGTGAGTGCGAGGCCGGCATAGAGAAGTCCTGCGAAGGGCACGCCGTCAAGACGCATCCGGTCGATGGTGGGCTGAATCACGCGCGCGACGATGTCGTCGACGAGACCCTCCGGTGCCCAGGGCAGCGGCGAATACGCACCCATACCGCCGGTGTTGGGGCCTGCGTCACCGTCACCGAGGCGCTTGTAATCCTGGGCCGGCTGCAGTGGCACGACGGTGACACCGTCGGTGATGGCAAACAGGGACACCTCAGGTCCGTCGAGGTATTCCTCAATGACCACCGCGGCTTCGCCATGGCGCTGCAGGCACACCGCTGCGTGCTCACCAGCGATCCTTCGGTCGTCGGTAACTACCACGCCCTTGCCGCCGGCCAAACCATCATCCTTAACAACGAACGGTGGGCCAAAAGCGTCAAGGGCAGACTCGACCTCGGTCTGGTTGGTGCACACTCTGGCCATCGCGGTGGGAACCCCGGCAGCGGCCATCACCTGCTTGGCAAAAGCTTTGCTGCCTTCAAGTAGCGCGGCTTCAGCTGATGGGCCAAAGCAGGCGATCCCACGCGCTCGGACAGCATCGGCTGCGCCGTTCACCAGGGGTAACTCTGGGCCGATCACGACCAGATCGACACTTTCGGTCTCCGCAAGGTCAGCAATTGCCTGCCCATCGGAGACATTCAGCGGAAATCGAGCAGCCGCCTCGTTCATTCCGACGTTGCCCGGGGCCACGACTACTTCGTCGCCGCCGGCTATCAAGGCACGCAGCAACGCATGCTCACGTGCGCCAGAACCCACCAGGAGGATCTTCACGATGTTGAACACTATCGGGCGCCTATCCGATCTAAGGTGTTCGCATGCGTGGCTCGACCAACGCCGTCATCTTGACGCTGGCACTCCTCGGGGTGAGCGCCTGCACGGGCGAAAACTCCACGGTTGACCCCACCGACTCCACGAGCGCCAGTCCGATGCCAACTTTGTGCGCCGATGCCACCGCTGGGCAGCCACCCCAGATCTTCGGCTTGACCTTCGATCAGGTCAGCGCCGCCACCTTCGCCACCACGCTCACCGTGCCCTTCGCCGGGCTCACCGCCGGACCCCTTGATCGGCCCTCGGTAGTGCAGGTGAGCGTGCGGGCCAGTACCGCCAACGCACCGGTCACGTTCACCGCTCCCGGCGCACACTTCATCGAGCGGCTGGATGACCCCTGGTCGCAGGCGCCCGACCAGGTGACCGTGTTCACCGTGGCCGGGGGCGATGGCTGCGTGGCCAGTGTGTTCCTGCTGGGCACAACCGCAGGTCAGGTCACGGTGACCGCACGCGGGAAGAACAGCGAATCAGCCGATGTCACCGTCGTCACGAGCCCTGCCGCAGCGCGCAATGTGGAGGTGCGTACCGAGGTTGAGCGGGTGCGTGCGGGCAAGCCGGTGACCGCGATCGTTGCCGTGACCGATGCATTCAACAATCCGGTAGCCGGTGTTGCTGTCATTTTGACCACTCCAGAAGATGGCCCGGGCCGGTTTTTCAATGGCACCCGACGTGCTGTTTTACTCACCGACGACAGCGGTACCGCTGCCGCGGAGTTCGCAACGGTTCCTGGTGAAGGGTCCCGTCTTAACATCACCGCCCGTGGTGATCAACCTGCGTGCAACCCGCTCATTAACCAGTACGAATGTGCCGCCGGCGAGCCGGTGGCTTCGTTCGCCGCACCCATCGGGCGGGCGACAACGTCGGTAGGGGTGCGCCAGCCACGCGTTCGGGTGGAGTCGCCGGTGCCGTCAACTCAATTCAGCGCAGAGCAACCGTTCTCACTCACGGCCAATACAGCAGGCGTCGCATCGGGCACTCTCGCCCAGGTGCTGTGGGGGGATGAAGTGCTTGCGCTCGGCAGCGTTGATGAAAATGGATCTTTGCGGGTGGTCGACATTCGCGCGCGCATCACTTCTGCATCGAAAAACTATCAACTCGTGGTGGGCTCGCTACCTCGCAAGAAAATCGACATCACCGTGTTGCCCTTCGCTGTTACCGAGGCGAAACGACAGGGTCAAGATCTGCTGCTGACCATTGCGCCCGGGGCGTGGCCGGTGGGCACCACCCTCATCATTTTGCGCGACGGTAAGCGTGTCACCACCAGCACGGTGCGTGCAGTTGGCACCCAGATCTCGGTATCGGTGCCGAGCCGATCGGGGTTTTACAACGTTCGCGTGCGCGATTCCGGCACGGTGGTGCAGGGCGCAGACCCCTTACTGATTAATTAACCCTCGTAGTGGGCATCAATGACAGAGAAGACCTCATCCAAAATCGTCAAACCTGCCTTGGCTTCATCCACCGTCACCGTGCACGGAGGCACCACGTGCAACCGGTTGAAGTTGGTGAAGGGCATGAGCCCGCGAGCACGACATTCTGATACCAACTGGCCCATCGCGGCTGATGTTCCGCCGTAGGGGGCCAGGGGTTCACGCGTGGCCCGGTCTTTAACCAGGTCGAGCGCCCAAAACACACCGAGCCCGCGCACATCACCAATCACCGGGTGCTTTTCGGCAAGTTCGGCTAGGCCCGGTGCAAGTACATCGCGACCGATGGATGCTGCGTTCTCCACGATGCCCTCCTCCTTCATCGCATCGATGGAGGCAACAATGGATGCCGCAGCGATCGGATGGCCTGAATAGGTGAGGCCCCCGGGAAATACCTTGTCGCGGAACGTATCGGCAACCTCGCCTGAGATCACGACGCCACCCACCGGGATGTAGCCAGAATTAGAACCCTTCGCGAACGTGATGAGATCAGGTTCAACCGACCAGTTCTGCCAGGCGAACCACGCACCGGTGCGGCCAAATCCGCTCATCACCTCGTCGGCGATCCACAGAATTCCGTACTTGTCGCACAGGGCCCGGACACCTTCGAGATAGCCCGGCGGTGGCACCAGGACACCAGCGGTGCCCACCACCGATTCAATCAGGATCGCACCGATCGTTTGGGGACCCTCAAAAATAATGACCTGCTCAAGGTGCTCCAGCGCTCGAGCAGATTCTTGTTCGGGGGAATCAGACCAGAACGGGGAACGGTAGGCGTACGGGCCGAAGAAGTGCACCTGCTGCGCGGCATATTCATTGGGCCAGCGTCGGGGATCTCCAGTAGCTTGAATCGCTGCACCGGTGTTGCCGTGGTAGGAGCGGTAGAAGGACAGCACCTTGTGCTTATGGGTGTGAATGCGAGCCATACGGATAGCGTTTTCCACCGCATCGGCGCCACCGTTGGTGAAGAACACCATGCGATGGCGCTCCCCGGCTAGGTCAACGATGCGTCGGGCTGCTTCACCGCGCATGTCATTGGCGTGCTGGGGTGCGATCGTGGCCAGACGTTGTGCCTGCTCGGCAATGGCGGAAATAACTTTGGGATGCTGATGGCCAATATTGACGTTGACTAACTGACTGGAGAAGTCCAGGTATCGGTTGCCCTCGTAGTCCCAAAAATAACTGCCCTCAGCGCCCTGGATGGGCAGCGGCGTGATGGCACCCTGCGCGCTCCAAGAATGAAAGACGTACTCGCGATCAAGGGCATAAACCTCTGCACCACGGGCAGAGTCGGGTGAGACCACCATGAAGATCCTCCTTTGGACGTGCTCAGACTATGGGCTGCAATCCTCAACGCAGTTGCTCGACGCGGGCTTCGTGCCGTCCACCGTCGAAGGGCGTAGCGAGGAAGATACGCAATAGCTCCTTGGCGGTAGGAATCGGCGTTACCCGGGCACCGAGGCAGGCCACGTTTGCGTTGTTGTGGCGCCGCGTCATTTCAGCGTCGTAAAGATCGCGCAGAATGCCACCGCGAGCGTGATCAACCTTATTGACCGCCATACAAATACCCTGTCCGCTTCCGCACACAGCCACACCAAAGTCGGCCTCGCCATCGCCAACAAGTCGGCCTACTTCAGCACCGTAAATCGGGTAGTCGGTGCGTTCGAGCGAATCCGTACCGGCATCCAGCACCGTATGACCCTGTTCTTCTAACCACTGCATGAGTGGTTGCTTGAGCGGAAAGCCCGCGTGGTCGCTGCCGATGGCGATTCTCATGGCGCTGCCTTTCGTAGTCGGTCTAACGCTTCAACAAGGGTGGGTTCAGCCTTGCAGAAGGCCCACCGCAATGTTTGCGGGGTCGCAGGTGCACGACCGGCGTTGAGTAGCGGGATGACAGCGACACCGACATGCTCTGGCATCCACAGTGCTAGGTCATTGGCATCGGTCACGCCATAGGGCCCTAGGTCTGAAGTTAAGAAATATGTGCCGTGAGATGGGTTGACGGTGAAGCCAATGTCAGTCAGGCCCGCGGTAAGTAGATCGCGCCTGTGCTGCATAGACAATCGCAAACCCTCAAAGTATTCGTCTGGCAATGACAGTCCATAGGCGAAGGCATATTGGAATGGTCCGCCCGAAGCGAAAGAAAGGTGCTGGCGAATAGTGCGAACCGCGGCGATCAGGTGTGCCGGGCCACTCGCCCAACCGACCTTCCACCCGGTGAGGGAGAACATCTTCCCGCCGCTGCCAATGGTGATGGTGCGCTCAGCCATACCGGGGATGGTGGCCATGGGTACGTGCCGGTGCTGGTCGAACCATAGGTGCTCGTACACCTCATCGGAGATCACGATGAGGTCGTTGTCCATCGCGATCTGCGCAATGGCAGCCATTTCGTCTCTGGTGAATACCGCACCTGTTGGATTGTGCGGTGAGTTAACCAGGATAATTTTGGTGCGATCAGTGACCGCAGCTCGGACCGCATCTATGTTGGGGCGAAAATCTGGGGCACTTAAGGGCACATTGACCAAGCTGGCGCCAGCTAGATCGATACCGGCGCCATATAGGTCGAACCAGGGTTGAAAAACAACCACTTCATCGCCGGACTCACACAGTGCCAGCAGGGTGGACTGAATGGCTTCACTCGCCCCAGTCGTGACCACCACGCCCAGATCTGGATCAACATCGATGTCGTAGAAGCGTTTCTGGTGATCTGCCACTGCTTGGCGAAGCTCTGGGATGCCCTGGGTTGGCGGATACTGGTTGCCGCGCCCCTCGCTGATGGCCTCGATCGCAGCCTCACGAATGTTTTCCGGGCCATCCTCATCGGGAAAACCCTGACCCAGATTAATCGCCCCGGCCGCACGGGCCAGACCCGACATTTCCGCGAAAATACTGCGCGCGTGTGGCCGCATGCGGAGAACAAGCGGATTAGCAGGAGCAGACATAGGCCCAGCGTAGTGGGATGAGGCAAGATAACCCCATGCCCTCGATTGAGTTCGTCTCCCTTGCCCACCACGCCGAAGCGATCAACGGTCTGCTCTACCTGCAGGGTGCGGGTTGGACCGATGTGGATCAGCCCTTCGATGCCAATGGGAATGCCGGCACTGTGCACCTCGGCATTGGCGTGAGTCTGCTTATCGGCTGGAACGACACCAATCGGAGTTTCCCCCTCACCATCATCGTTGAGCACGAAGATGGTGAGGAGCTATTCAAGGTCGAGGGAGAGGTTGAAGCTGGCCGCCCTGCTGGTTCAACACCCGGAGCCGACATTCGCAGTGTGTTGGCCGTCGGCGGAGAGGTCCAATTTGGCCGCCCCGGTGGCTACGTCGTACGGGCGACGGTGGGCGGTGACGACGGTGGCAGCACTCGCACCGTCCAATTCCGGGTGGCGTTTCCCGCCCATTTTGTGCCACCGGGGCAGGGCCCGGCGGATTTCACACTGCCGGAGTAACGATCGTGTAGGCGTCCGTGACGTGATCCCACACCAGGGTGCCCTGTTGGCGACTCGCCATCACAACTGTTTTCATCGTGACATCTTTACCACGGGTTCCGCACGCCAACGACATAGCCGTGTGTGCTTTGCGTCGTTGCGGAAACATTTCCACCGACCATACGGCCGGGCGTACTGTGCGAGTCGCGTGACAGGCAACATAGAGCCATACACCGTCAGGGTGCATCGCAATCGGATCCTGCCAGCTGGTTGCATCAACACGCTGCCAGGCAGGGTCTAGTTGCCACCGCTGCAGCCATCGCATCGCGAAACGACTCACACCAGAATCCTCCACCCGCAGCACGGGTTCGGTGAGCGATACAGACACTTGCCTAGTCCGTACAATGTCCTTGTACCGGGTCCTTAACCGGAAGGAATCGACACCGTCAATCGAGGGTGTTCGACTAGCAATGGTGGGTGCGCGCATTGAGCGTCCTTCAGGCACGAACACGCTGTGTGATTCTGTGCCACGCGCCCGCGCAAATCGCTGATCGCGCTTCTTGTCAAACAGACCCGGGTCAGAAAACACCGGAACTCCCAGGGCGTACCAGGTGAGTGAACCATGATCGCTATGTCCGTGCCCTTTGCGTCGAGGGCCGAATCGTAGGGTGTAGTGAATGTCGGAGTCATCAACCGATGCCTCCGCACCAACACTTCGGTTAGCCGCCCAACCTCGTGCCTTGCACCACAGCGAAAAATCCGAAAGCTCCTGTGCGGCAAGCCGTTGTGATTGATCGCTTTGATTTCCATCACCGATCGATTCCAGCACACCATCGGGTCGAGTGAGGGCGGAAATCGCTCGTTCGCCGGCAATAATTGCACCTCCCATGGCTTGTGCATCGGTGTCGTCCAGGCTGCGCATGGCACGCCGCCAGGTCTTCAGGTTGAGCAAGTGATAAGCGGTGGACTGCTCAACCGACATACCGCAGGCACTGAACACGAAATCCGCATCCGCCTTCATGCGGGCGATAGCCAGGTCACGCCACAGCGGCACATCAAATGTTTCGGCAGAGTCAAGCAGAACCAGATTGGCCAGCACGCCCAGATTGTGCGGTTGATCTAGGGGGCGGCCTCGGTAGCGCTCGGAGTCAAGATTTGCCGCAACGAGTTCATCCATCGCCGGACGCAGACGTTCATCTCCGGTGATTTCAAACAGACAATTGACCGCGCCCTGTCGAATCCGCAGCGCACCGGCGGTCCAGCCAGTCGCGCGGAGAGTGGCGTTGTCTACCAAACCACCAGCATCTGGCAGCGCCAGATCTCGCTTCAACATGAGGTCAACCGCGTCTACTCCGGCTAGCTGCGCTGGTATGAGCCACTGCATCCCGTGAAACCGATTATTCCACGTGTTGTCGACTTCATCGAACAACGCCCAGGTCGCCCCCGGCCCGTCCACAATCACTTCACGGTCATCAAGGAACAGCACACCCCGGGTCGTCAACTTACTTACATCCATGTCGAAGCGCTCAACGGCAGCGAGGCTGCTGCGACACATTGCAGGCAGCGAAACGGCAGCCGAAGACGAAACTGGCGATGCCAGCAGACCGGCACACATCGCCGCCGCCAACACACCCGCCTGGGACAACCTCACCCCTGCACGTTACGGGCGTGACCGGCGAAGCGTTACCGCTGGGTGGTCACCCGCAATCGCTCACCATCAGCGGCGGTGGAAATCTCAACCGTGTCGCCATCGTGCACGGCCCCGGCCAAAATCTCTTTGGCTAACGGATCACCGATCGCGGTCTGGACGAGTCGGCGCAGGGGTCGAGCGCCATAGGCCGGATCGAAACCCTTGTTTACCAGCCAAGCCTTGGCATCTGCACTCATCTGAAGACTGATCCGCCGATCTGCCAGCCGTTGCTGCAACTGATCGACCTGAAGGTCAGCGATCTTTTCTAGCTCGGCGCGGTCAAGTGGCTCGAACATGACCATGGCGTCTAGTCGGTTCAAAAACTCTGGTCGGAATTGTTGACGAACCACACTGAGCGCCTGTTCTTTGCGCTCATGGAACGGCACCGACACGTCGATGAGGTACTGGGAGCCAAGATTGGAGGTCAGGATCAAGATGGCGTTGCGGAAGTCGACCGTGCGACCCTGCCCGTCGGTGAGGCGGCCGTCGTCAAGCACCTGCAGCAAGATGTCGAACACCTCGGGGTGCGCCTTCTCCACCTCATCGAGCAGGATCACCGAATAGGGCCGCCGGCGCACTGCTTCGGTGAGCTGACCCCCCTCTTCGTAGCCCACATAGCCGGGAGGAGCACCCACCAGACGCGACACGGAATGCTTCTCGGAGTATTCACTCATGTCGATGCGCACCATGGAACGCTCATCGTCGAATAGAAACTCTGCCAACGCTTTTGCCAGTTCGGTCTTACCCACACCGGTGGGCCCGAGAAAGAGAAAGGACCCCGTCGGACGATTCGGGTCAGCGACTCCGGCCCTGCTTCGCCGGACCGCATCGCTTACTTCGCGTACCGCTTCGGCTTGGCCCACCACGCGCTGGTCGAGATAACTTTCCATCCGCAGTAACTTCTCCGACTCGCCCTCAAGCAGGCGTCCAGCCGGAATACCGGTCCACGTTGCAACAACCTCGGCGATGTCATCAGCGGTTACCTCTTCTTGCACCATGGACGATTCACGCGCATTGGTTTCCGCCGAGACTCGTTGCAGTTCCTCTTCAAACTTCGGAATTTCGCCGTACAGGATGCGCGATGCCTGTTCAAAGTCGCCGGCGCGCTGGGCTTTATCGGCCACTGCGCGCAGATCATCGATGAGGACCTTCAGTTCACCGATGCGATCAAGCCCGGCCTTTTCGGTGTCCCACTTAGACCGCAGGCCACCAAGTTCTTCTTCCTTATCGGCTATCTCGGCACGCAGTTTGGCTAGTCGAGCCACCGAGGCCTCATCAGTTTCCTTCGACACCGCAAGTTCTTCCATGCGCAGGCGATCAACCTGGCGCTGCAGCACGTCAATTTCAACCGGAGAGGAATCGATCTCCATGCGCAGGCGAGCAGCCGATTCGTCCATCAGGTCGATGGCCTTATCGGGTAGGAAGCGCGCGGTGATGTAGCGGTCTGACAGCGTCGCGGCGGCCACCAGAGCGCTATCTGCAATGACCACCTTGTGGTGGGCCTCGTACTTTTCTTTGATTCCACGCAAGATTGCGATGGTGTCTTCGACACTGGGTTGATCGACAAGCACCTGCTGGAAACGACGCTCCAGTGCGGCATCTTTTTCGATGTACTCCCGATATTCATCGAGGGTGGTGGCACCAATCATGCGCAGTTCACCACGAGCCAACATGGGTTTCAACATGTTTCCGGCATCCATTGCCGAATCCCCGCCAGCGCCTGCACCAACAACCGTGTGTAGCTCATCAATGAACGTGACTACCTGGCCGTCACTGTCTTTGATCTCGTCAAGCACCGCCTTCAGGCGCTCTTCAAACTCGCCGCGATACTTCGCACCCGCTACCATGGCACCAAGGTCAAGGGAAATCAGTGTTTTTCCCTGCAGGGAAGTGGGTACGTCGCCTTCCACCATGCGACGGGCCAAGCCTTCCACCACTGCGGTCTTGCCCACGCCGGGATCACCGATGAGCACCGGGTTGTTCTTAGTGCGCCTGGACAAGACCTGAACGGTGCGCCGAATCTCTTCGTCGCGACCAATAACCGGATCGATCTTGCCCTCCCGCGCCCGGGCGGTGAGATCAACACCGTACTTTTCTAGTGCCTGGAAGGTGCCTTCTGGGTCAGGTGATGTCACGCGCGCTCCTCCTCGGAGTCGATTGAGTTCGTCAAGCAAAGCCTCAGGGGTTGCACCCGCACGGATCAAGCGATCCGCACAGTCTGGCTTGCTCGCCAGGCCAATGAGTAGGTGTTCAGTACTCACGTATTCATCGCCGCGTTCACTGGCCACGGATCGAGCAACTTCGATTACGGCATACGACAGGGCGCTGAGTTGAGGTGCTGAAACGGTTGCACCACTGGCGCTGGGCAGTGACTGCACCGCAGTTCGAACACTGTCAGTCATGGCTCGAACGTCAATGCCCATGGCTGCTAGCAGTGCCGTGGCGATGCCCTCGCCCTGTTGAAGCAGGGAATCAAGAATGTGTAGAGGCGCAACCTGGGCATTACCTTGCGCAGCAGCCAACCGCACCGAGGCGCCCAGGGCCTCCTGCGCCCGCGTCGTAAATTGAATATCCATGTTGTGCAACTACTTTCTTATACGTTTCGATCAGGCTAGGCCCGGCGGCGGCGCCTGGGGTTCCAGAGCACAAGAGCGGTTGAGGGTCGGTCCTCGCGTAGTTGGCTCAGTTCACCCTGAAGGCGATCACGTTCTGCCTCGAGCTGGAGGACACGTTGGATACCGGCGAGGTTAACTCCTTCAGCGGAGAGTTCAGCAATCTCGCGGAGTCGAAGAACATCACGCATGCTGTATAGCCGATTTCGGCCGTTGGCACGCTGCGGAGACACCAAACCTAATCGGTCGTACTGACGCAGGGTTTGCGGATGCAACTCACTGAGTTGAGACGCCACTGAGATTGCATACACCGGGGTTTCTTCGTTGTGTTCCATGCGTCTACTTCTTTTCCACCGAGGCGAGGAGTTGTTCGCGTGGATCACCCTGGTCGGACGCATCAGCGAATGCGATCAGCGCTGCGCGAGAAGCATCATCGAGGGCAGTAGGAACAACCACATCAACAGCAGCGAGGAGGTCGCCCTTTGTGCCGTCCTTGCGTGTTACGCCGCGCCCGCGCACCCGAAAGGTCCGGCCGTTGGCTGTGCCCGCAGGGATCTTCAAGGTGACGGTTGAGCCGTCAGTGTTGGGCACCTTGATGTTCGCCCCGAGCACCGCCTCGGCGAAGGTCAACGGGACGGTCACCGTGAGGTTATCGCCCTTGCGGGTGAACACCGGATGAGCCGTGACATGCACGACCACGAAGAGGTCTCCGTTGGGTCCGCCGCGTTCACCGGGTGCACCTTTTCCTTTGAGACGAATACGTGAACCGTCTTTTACCCCGGCCGGAATGCGTGCCTGCACTGTTCGCGACGACACTCCACGCCCAGATCCCTGACAGGTGGTGCAGGGATCGTCAACGATGAGTCCCCGACCATGGCAGGTAGGGCAAGGCTCCGCGAACGCAAAACCGCCAGCATTTCGCGCTGTCTGACCAGAGCCCTCACACGTCGGGCACAGGTGTGGCACCGTGCCGGCTCGAGCACCGGTTCCGCTGCACACCGTGCAGGCACCATCGCTAGACAGCCGTAACGGCACGGTGACACCGTCGAGTGCCTCCTTGAAAGCCAGTGTGATTTCACTTTCCAAATCTGCTCCGCGACGGGGTGCAGCCTGGGCTCGGCGTCCACTTCGACCACCGCGACCACGCGAGAAAATATCGCCGAGCAGGTCGCCAAAGTCGGCGTCTTGACCACCGAACATGTCGGAGAAATCGTAATTTCCACCGCCGCCACGCGTGCCACCTGCGCCGCCACCGAAACCACCACCGGCAAACAGTTCCCGCGCCTCGTCGTATTCCTTGCGCGTTTTGTCGTCTGAGAGAACGTCGTATGCCTCAGACGCCTCTTTGAAACGATCCTCGGCAGTCTTGTTTCCGGGGTTCTTATCGGGGTGAAACTCCCGTGCAAGTTTGCGATAGGACTTCTTCAGTTCATCGCTGGATGCAGACTTCGATACACCAAGAACTTTGTAGAAATCCTTATCTACCCAATCCTTGTTCATGCATCACGCTCCAGCAACGGCCACTCGCGCCGGACGCAATACTCGCCCGCCATGTCGGTAGCCGGGTTGATAGACGCTGGCCACTGTGGGTTC
Organism: Candidatus Nanopelagicales bacterium; assembly: GCA_018609125.1. GTDB lineage: Bacteria > Actinomycetota > Actinomycetes > S36-B12 > S36-B12 > M55B157. The sequence continues at coordinate 31,882 of JABAYF010000006.1, forward strand.
ACTGACGCCCTCGCGTTCTTCACTGGTTAATGCCTCATGTTCTTGGGGATCGAAGGGATCATCGACGGTCCCGTACCGCTCCAGACCGAGGCGTTCAACGATCTGCTCGAGGTTTTCGCTGACCGCCTTAAACGCACCGGTCAGTTCACCGTGTTCACGCGCTCGATCAATATCGTCAAGGACCGGAAGTAACTCGGCCAGCGTCATGCCAATAATGCTGATCCGAGCCGCTTCCCGATCTCGATCGACGCGCTTACGGTAGTTGGCATACTCCGCGTGAACGCGACGAAGATCATCGGTGAGTTCAGCAACTTTGGCTTCAACCTCATCGATTTCAACCTCGAGCTCTTCAGCTACGCCCTCCGGCGCGGAGTCGTTCATGTCTTCGCCCGTCACTTCTGTTCGTCAGTGGTTTCGTCGTCCACGATTTCTGCATCGACAACATCGTCTTCTGCCATATCGGCTTCAGCCTCGGCTGCACCTTCGCCACCCGCTGACTGCTGAGCCGTGGCATACATGGCTGCACCCAGTGTCTGACTTGCCTGTGCCACCTTGTCTGTGGCGCTCTTCATGCCCTCAAGATCATTGGCTTCAATAGCCTTCTTCAGTTCATCAAGTGGACCATCAACATTTGCCTTGGCATCGGCAGGGATCTGCTCCTCGTTGTCCTTGAGGAACTTCTCTGTCTGGTACACCAGCGCCTCAGCGGTGTTCTTGACCTCAATCTCTTCGCGTAGACGCTTGTCCTCGTCAGCGTGCTGCTCTGCTTCACGCATCATGCGGTCAATGTCATCCTTGCTCAGCGCACTTCCACCGCTGATGGTCATCGACTGTTCCTTGCCCGTGGCCGTGTCCTTGGCAGCGACGTGAACGATGCCGTTGGCATCAATATCGAAGGTCACCTCGATCTGCGGAATGCCGCGGGGTGCGGGAGGCAGGCCGGTGAGCTCGAAAGTGCCAAGCTGCTTGTTGTACGCCGCCATCTCACGCTCACCCTGGTACACCTGAATCAACACGCTGGGCTGATTGTCGTCGGCTGTGGTGAATGTTTCGCTGCGCTTCGTTGGGATAGTTGTGTTGCGCTCAATCAGTTTGGTCATCACTCCACCCTTGGTTTCGATGCCCAGGGAAAGCGGCGTGACGTCGAGAAGGAGAACGTCTTTTACCTCACCCTTGAGTACACCGGCCTGAAGTGCTGCACCGACGGCAACAACTTCGTCGGGGTTGACCCCCTTGTTGGGCTCTTTGCCAGTGAGTTCCTTCACCGATTCGGCAACGGCGGGCATGCGCGTGGAACCGCCAACGAGAACCACCTGGTCGATGTCGGCCAACTTAATGCCAGCATCGCGCACAACCGATTCGAAGGGCTTCTTCGTACGGTCAAGAAGATCGCGCGTCAACTGTTCGAACTGTGCGCGACTGAGGCTTTCGTCGAGGTGCAGCGGGCCGTCAGCGCCGGCGGTGATGTAGGGCAGGTTGATGGAGGTTTGCATCGAGCTAGACAGTTCAATCTTGGCTTTCTCTGCAGCCTCACGAAGGCGCTGCATGGCCATTTTGTCTTTGCTCAGGTCAATGCCGTGGCCGTTCTTAAACTGGCCGACCATCCACTCGACAATCTTGTCGTCCCAGTCGTCGCCACCGAGGTTGTTGTCACCGCTGGTCGCTTTGACCTCAACGACGCCGTCGCCGATTTCTAGCAGTGACACGTCGAAGGTGCCACCACCAAGGTCGAAGACGAGAATTGTCTGCTCTTCGTCACCCTTATCTAAGCCATAGGCGAGTGCGGCTGAGGTGGGCTCGTTAATAATGCGCAGCACGTTCAGACCTGCGATTTCGCCGGCCTCCTTCGTGGCCTGACGCTGGGCGTCGGAGAAGTAGGCGGGCACGGTAATGACGGCGTCGTTGACGGTGTCGCCAAGGTAGGCCTCGGCATCACGCTTGAGTTTCATCAGCGTACGTGCGCTGATTTCCTGAGCGGTGTAGGCCTTGCCATCAATGTCAGTGGTCCAGTTGGTGCCGATATGGCGCTTCACTGAACGAATGGTGCGGTCCACGTTGGTCACCGCTTGGCGCTTGGCAACCTCACCGACGAGCACCTCGCCGTTCTTCGCGAAGGCGACAACCGAGGGGGTGGTGCGGGCGCCTTCTGCGTTGGTGATGACGACGGGATCGCCGCCTTCTAGGACAGACACGACGGAGTTGGTCGTGCCTAGGTCGATGCCGACTGCTCGGGCCATCAGGGGTTTCCTTCTTTCTTGAGCTGTTAGGGATATCTTTAGTATGCACTTATTACTTTCTTGAGTCAAGTCGGCTCAAGTCTTATGCAATCGGGTGGATTAGTTACCTGACAGGCGACAAGGACTTAAATATCGGACGTTAAATGACGGTGCGGGGAGCCGTCTTGGCAAACGAGCGTTACCCTGACCCCATGGATGCTGTGGATATCTTCCGTCTCAGCCTCGGCACGGCGATCATCGTCGTAGCCCTGGCCTTTGCCGTGCGCCGCGCACTTTTCCTCAATGCCCTCATTCGCTCCGGCCAGCCCGCGGTTGACCGCACCGGTCACCTGCCGCGTCGTGCCCGCGCCGAAGCTGTTGAGGTCCTCGGACAGAAGAAACTGCTGCAATGGTTCGTGCCCGGTATCGCACACGTCTTTGCCTTCTGGGGCTTCATCGTGCTCGGCATCACCGTCGTTGAAGCTTTCGGTGAAGTATTTATCCCCGGCTTCTGGTTCCCCGTCATCGGCACCTGGCCGATCGTGCTTTTCCTAGAAGACCTGTTCGTCATCTTGGTTCTCGTCGGCATCATTTTGTTCGCCCTCATCCGATTGACCAACAACCCCGTAAAGAAGGGTCGATATTCACGCTTCTTCGGCTCGCACACCGGCCCGGCATGGGTTGTCTTGCTGATGATCTTGCTGGTGCTGTTGACCCTGGAGATTTATCGTGGCGCAAAGTTGGCGCTCTACGGTGACTTCCCGGGCGCATTCCTGTCCAACACCATCGCCTCGTGGATGTCTCCACTGAGTGAGACCGCGCTTCAATGGATCGAAGTCTTCGGCATTCTTTCGCACATTGCTGTCATCCTCGGCTTCCTACTGCTGGTGCTGCACAGCAAGCACCTGCATATTTTTGTCGCCCCTATCAACGTGGCATTCTCTAGACGCCCCAATGGTTTAGGGCCACTGCTACCCATGTACTTCGATGGCAAGCCGCTGGACTTTGAAGATCCCCCTGACGATGCCACCTTCGGTGTGGGCCGCATCGAGGACTTCACCTGGAAAGACACCCTGGATTTTGCTACCTGCACCGAGTGTGGCCGATGCCAGTCGCAGTGCCCCGCCTGGAATACCGGAAAGCCATTGAGCCCAAAGCTCATGATTATGAACTTGCGTGAGGCATCTTTTGCCAAGGCGCCCTATGTCCTGGCTGCCCAAAAAGCTAATGGTGGCGCTAACCCACCCATGGGTGAGTTTGACGAAGCAGTACTTGCCGGACTTTCACCGGAACTGCGTGCCGAGGTTGAAATGCCTCTCGTTGGGTCCCGAGAAGGTATGGCCCACAAGGACACCGATGGCTACGATGCCTCCGGGCACCGCGCCCAGGATGGGCCAGCAATCGACGAGGATGCGCTGTGGTCGTGCACCACGTGTGGGGCTTGCGTCTACCAGTGCCCGGTCGATATCGAGCACATCGATCACTTCATCGACATGCGTCGCCATCAGGTTTTGATCGAAACTAACTTCCCTGCCGAACTCAATGGACTGTTCAAAAACATTGAAAACAAGGGCAATCCGTGGGGCATGAACGCATCCAGTCGCAACGCTTGGATCGAAGAGGTTGACTTTGATGTACGCGTCTTTGGCGCCGAGGGTGAAGATGAAATCCCCGAAGATGTGGAGTATCTCTTCTGGGTCGGGTGCGCCGGAGCTTTCGAAGATCGAGCCAAGCGCACCACCAAGGCAGTGGCGGAACTGCTCACCATTGCCGGGGTCAACTTCATGGTTCTCGGCGAGGGTGAAACCTGCACCGGTGACCCTGCACGTCGGGCCGGCAACGAATTCCTCTTCCAGATGCAGGGCATGCAAAACGTTGAGGTCCTTAATGAAATCAAGGCCAAGAAGATCGTGGTCACCTGCCCCCACTGCATGAACACGCTGGGTCGGGAGTACCCGCAAATCGGTGGCGACTACGAGGTTGTCCACCATTCGCAGTTGCTCGCCACCCTGGTCAGTGAGGGTCGACTCACCCCGGTCACATCGCCTGATTCTGGTATTGGCGAGAAAATTACCTACCACGATCCGTGCTATCTCGGCCGTCACAACAACGTCTATGTGCCACCACGTGATCTCGTGGCATCGGTGCCCGGTGTTGATCTGGTGGAGATGCCCCGCAGCGGTACCGAGTCGTTTTGTTGCGGCGCCGGTGGTGCGCGCATGTGGATGGAAGAAAAGATCGGTACGCGGGTCAATGTGAATCGCGCTGACGAAGCCATCGCTACCGGAGCCACCAAGGTTGCTGTCGCGTGTCCGTTCTGCAATGTCATGATCAACGACGGCGTCACCATGCGCCAGCAGGAAGGTGGCGCTGTGGGGGTTGAGGTGGTCGACGTCGCTTCGGTCCTACTTAACAGCGTCAAAGTTAAGGCCCTCCCTTAACCTTAACCCTCACCCATCTCCCCGCTCACCAAACATTTTGGGTTGCTATTCGGCCATTTTGACCACTAATAGCAACCCAAAATGTTTGGTGAGCGGTGTGTGTGGACGATGTCGGCCGCTGAAGTCGCCTTTGGCGCATCATGACCTATGCCCACTCCAGATCGGAGCCACATTACTGCCGCCGAAGCACTTGCTGCTTTCGGTACGCGACCCTTCACAATAGCTCAGGCACAACTAGCCGGCATCAACCGTGGGCGCGTGCGCCAGGCAGTAATCAGCGGCCAAATTGTCAGATCACGGCCCGGGATCTTCGTCTTACCAATGAGCGATCCCACATCCATTGCCGGTGTCAGTAATTCTCTAACGGCGATCAGATCAGCCCAAGCAGCCTTTCCGCACGCGGCTGTCGGTTATGAATCAGCCTTAACTGTCCACGGACTCCCGGTGCCGTATGTAGAAGACGATCAGATTCACCTCATTGCTTCTCAAGGTCGCTACCGGCGCGAAGGAAATGTCCATATTCATGGATCGCCATTGGCGCCACTCGACGTTCAAATCGTGGCAGGAATTCCAGTTACGCGCCCCATTCGTAGCGCCGTAGATGTCGCCCGCACAGTTCCACTCCCCCGAGGCCTCATCGCTATGGACGCACTTTTTCGACGCTGGTGCACTGATTCAATCACCGGAAACATCAATATTCGACAAATAGTGCACGACGAGGAACTCCGCGAGCGAGTGCGGGCGAGACTCATTGCTGCGTTGAAAGATCAGCGTGGATGGCAGGGTATTCGGCGGGCGGCGGAGGTGATTCAATGCGCCGATCCTGCAAGTGAGTCACCGCTTGAATCTCTGTCGCGCGGCACACTAGACCAATGGGGCGTGCCGAGACCGATTTGTGGCATGCATGTTCAGGGTGTTTCGGGTGAGAACTACTGGGCAGACCTAGGGTGGCCCGAGCAGAGAGTCCTTGGTGAATGTGACGGAATGATGAAGTATCACTCACCGGACACATTGCGCACGGAAAAGCGACGCCAGGAGGCCTTGGAACAGGCAGGCTGGATGGTGGTGCGATGGACTTGGGATGAAATTGTGCAATCACCGAAAGTTGTTGCCATGCGGCTCAAGAGCGCCCTACGTCGCGATCCACCCCACCTCCCCCGCTGATCAAACATTTTGGGTTGCTATTCGGCCATTTTGACCACTAATAGCAACCCAAAATGTTTGGTGAGCGGGGGGTTACTCGAGGGGGGTGCGGTGAAAATTAGCGTGAGACCGGCTGGGGGTGGGCCCGCGCTGGCCCTGGTAGCGGGACCCATAGACGCTGGAACCGTACGGGTGCTCGGCCGGTGAACTTAATCGGAAGAGGCACAGCTGACCGATTTTCATACCCGGCCACAATTTGATGGGCAACGTGGCCACATTGGACAGTTCCAACGTGACATGACCGGAGAAACCAGGGTCAATAAACCCCGCGGTGGAATGGGTGAGCAGGCCCAACCTGCCCAGGGATGATTTACCTTCCAACCGACCGGCAATGTCATCGGGCAGGCTCACCACTTCGTAGGTGGACCCGAGCACGAACTCGCCCGGATGCAAAATGAATGCCTCATCACCGGCCTCAATGAGCCGGGTTAGATCGGTCTGTTCCTCCGCCGGATCAATATGGGGATAGCGGTGGTTTTCAAATACGCGGAAGAATTTATCGAGACGCACGTCGATGCTTGAGGGCTGAATCATGCCCGGGTCGTAGGGCTCAACCCGCACCCGCTCCGCAGTGATTTCGGCCTTCAGGTCACGATCAGATAGCAGCACGGCTAAAGGCTAGCGTTCGATTCACCCCGTAGGGTCAGGGCGTGCGTATTCACGATCCCGGCGGCGCTGCGTTCCGGCGCGGGGTCCAACTCGCGATCGCTGTTCCCCTTATTGCCTTTCTCGTTTCCCGCGTGGCCCTCGACCCCGAAGGTGTGGTCTACGGCGCCCTGCTAGCCACCACGATCCTGGCCAACTCGGACTTTTCCGGTCCCTGGCAGGTGCGTGTTTTCGGACCCATCGCCACCGCTGGGTTCGCCGGCATCGCCGTCGTCATTGGCATCTTGGCGAGTGTGAACCTTGTATCGGTCGTGCTCGTGACGCTTGTGGTGGGAACAGGTCTTGCTTTCGTGCCAACTCTGCGGGGTCTACCCGCAGCCGGTGCGCCCTCGGTTCTCCTCATGTATGCCATCGCTGTGACGACCGACGTTAAACTGGCCGACCTGCCCAAGGTTGTGCTCGGCCTCGCCATTGGCGTGGGTGTCACCGTTGTGGTGCTGCTGCTGGTCTTTCCGCGCGACGCACGTTCGCAAATCCGTATCGACATTGCGATCGCTATGCGCGCACAGGCCGACTATGTTTCTGCGCGTTGGCTGCGCCAAGGTAACCCTGACACCACTTACGAGCACTATCGCGAAACCATCGACACCTTGACCCGCGACTGGATCGGCAAACCATTTCGTCCGGCGGGCACAGCCGAAAGCAACCACGCCCTCATCCTGTTGGCATCACGCATGCGCGTCGTCTTTGATTCACTTCCCGGTATACCGATACCGGATGAAAGTGATGATGTTTCAGCTACCGCAACCATGGCCGTGGCAACAATGCGCGCCAATGCCGATGCACTCGATGGCATCTCACCGCCACCCTCACTCAATGACATTGATGATCAACGCGAAGACGCGCGTGATTTTGTGGTGCGGCAGATTCGCATGAATGTTCAACCCCGAATTGCTATTGAGAAAACGCGACGACGACACGGAGCGCAGATACTTCTCGCCCTCGCCGCCGATGCGTCGGTGATGGTGCAGCGCGTCCTGGGCGACACGAGAAAAACGGATCAACGCACGCTTGAGACTCCGGAACGATGGTGGACCGACCTAGCGGTAAACGCGACGCTTCGATCACCGTGGGGGCGACACGCTGTTCGCACGGGTATCGCACTGGCCGCAGCCGCTGCCGTTGTTTCCATCGCTGATTTAAGTCACGGGTACTGGGTGATCCTCGGTGTAATTTCTGTTCTGCGCATTGATGCTGCTGCTACGGGCAGGCAGGCAGCCCGGGCTTTGACGGGCACTCTTGTTGGTGTGGTTATTGGCTTCTTCGTTCTCCTCGCACTTAATCCATACCCTGCAGCCGTTTGGCTTCTCGCTCCGATCGCCGCTTTCATGGCCGCATGGTCCTCCCGCGCCATCGGTTTCGCCGTTGGTCAGGGGGCATTTAGTTTCTTTGTGCTGGTGCTCTTTGGTGCGCTGAGTTGGCCACCGCAATATGACACCGCTTTCGACCGACTACTCGACATTGGTGTTGGTGTTGGCGTGGCCCTTGTGGTGGGTCTTTTGATGTGGCCGAGCGGAATGGTGTCAGACATGCGACGTGCGCTGGCTGATGCACTCAACACCGGTGCAGCCGGCCTACAGCGTTCCGTTGATCACGCGCTGGGGCGTATATCGCGAGCGACGTTGAGTGAGCATTGGCCTGCTGATCGTGCTGTTATCCGACGCGCCAGCGAAGCTTTCGATTTATGTGTCGTGCAAAGGCGTGACATTGATGCTTCCCAGGGTCGGTGGGCGCGCATCGCGGGAGATACTCACGTGCTGGTTTTGGTGGGCTCGATGGTGGGGGCGCTACCCAAGGTTGCGCCGGTTCCGCTGCCTGAACACGCCCGCGTTGTCGATCAGCTGGGTCAGCACACCGAAGAGGTCTGGCAGGATTTGGCCCAACAGACCCAGGGTGGTTCGGGCGTAAAACCTTTGGCCCACTCGGCCGAAATCGAAGGCACGTTCGATCCGTTCGCCGCGCTTGCCCACGCGAGTGAAGCGATGGACCTAGACGACGAAACTGCAGCGGCATCGTTGGCCGTGAGCGTATGGCTATTGGACTGGCTTACGCTGGCCGAAATGGTTGCCGATCGAAGTTTTCGCTCTTGGCGGGTACCCTAGATCCATGACCACCGAAGCCTTAGATGCTGACCTGCGATTGCTCATCGAACTCGAGCCGGTGGCCGAGGCTGAACTGAGCAGACATATGAGCATGGCGAAGGAATGGTTCCCCCACGATTACATCCCGTGGAGTGAGGGCAAAGACTTCGCCCATCTGGGTGGCACCGATTGGACACCTGATGAGCAGCGCTACAGCGAGGCGGCTCGCACAAGCTTGATCATCAACCTGCTGACCGAGGACAACCTACCCAGTTATCACCATGAGATCGCCACTATTTTTGGCCGTGATGGTGCGTGGGGTACCTGGGTGGGCCGGTGGACGGCGGAGGAAAACCGGCACGGTATCGCCATTCGCGACTATCTCGTGGTGACTCGCGCGGTCGATCCCGTAGCGTTGGAACGTGCCCGCATGCAGCACATGGTGGCGGGTTTTTCGGCCACTCACCCGGGCCTTCTCGCTGGCCTGTCCTATGTGTCGTTCCAGGAATTGGCCACCCGGGTGTCTCACCGCAATACCGGCACAGCCACCGGCGACCCGCTTGCCGAAGCCCTGCTGTCTCGTATTGCCACCGACGAAAACCTGCACATGGTGTTTTATCGCAACGTATTAAACGCCGCGTTCGAGGTTTCCCCTGACGCCACGATGCAGGCTGTCACCAATAGTGTTCGAGATTTTGCGATGCCTGGTCATGGCATTGATGGCTTTACCCGAAAGGCAGTCGAGATCGCAGTGGCCGGAATCTACGATATTGGTCAGCATCGCAACGATGTGGTGATGCCGGTGTTGCGATACTGGAAAGTATTTGAGCGCAATAACTTTGGGCCTGATGGTGAGATTGCTCGGCAGGAGCTCGCCGACATGCTCGACGTCATGGATGTTCAGGCTAAGCGGTTCGATGACAAGCGCGAGGCGCTCCGCGAGAGATTGCGCGCCCGCGACTAATGCGTTTCCCCGAGGTTCAGGGGCGTTCTCTATCGGGTGAGGAATTGAACCTTCCGAGTGATTTCCCCGCCGCGAAAACGCTGTGCCTCATTGCCTTTCAACAGAACCACCAGGGCTGTGTCGACCGGTGGATTGCATTGGCTGAGGCTTCGGGGGTGCCGGGGTCGCCTGTTGATATGGCCAGTGACGATGAAACCTGCGTGTTGGAAATTCCGGTGATTTCCACCAAGTGGAATCTAGGTCGGCGCTTCATCGATGGTGGAATGACCTCAAGCATCAAAGTGCCACGGGTGCTTGCCCGCACGGTAACGGTGTATACCGATGTTGGAGCACTGCAACGCGCGATGGGTATCGCCGACTCTGGTGTTGTGCAGGCATGCGTGATTGCCCGCGACGGGTCGGTGATGGTGCGTGTTCCGGGTGAGCCAACGCCGGGTGCGTGGGATGCAATTGCCGGGGCGCTTAACACTTAAGTTGCACTTGTTTGAGGCGGCATTGCGCAGGTGGGTTGGCCCGGATGCAACAGGCTGTCGACACCGCCTTGTGCAGGGTCTCACGTTGGACGTGGGTTCACAGGTGTGAAAAATCTCAAGGCCCGTCGGGATGCTCGATAGCGTGAGCATGTGTCCAATAACTTTGCGCGATTTAGTTTCTTGGCCGCCGGTGTCTTGTTGGCCGGATTTCTCGGGACGTCCGTGTCTACGGCGGCGGGAGGCTCCCCGGCCAGTTCAGCAAGCGTTCCCTTCGCTACCGGGGCCATCGTTTCACCCGCGAGTGCCGCCAACGGGGTGTGGGGCACCTTCACAGCGCTCGGCACCGGTGTGAACGGCAACGTGTACACATTGGCCGCCAGTGATGACACCCTGTACGCGGTTGGCTTGTTCACGGCCGCGTCCGGAGTAGCCGACGCCGACAAGATTGCTGCGTGGTCGAGTAGTACGTGGCATCCCCTCGGCACCGGCATGAACGGCTCCACATACGCATTGGCCGTTACTGATAACACTCTCGCCGATGACACGATCTATGCAGGTGGGGCGTTCACGCTCGCATCAGGAGTTGCCGACACCAACTACATTGCTGCGTGGTCGGATGACACCTGGCATCCCCTCGGCACCGGCATGAACGGCAACGTACAAGTACTGGCCGCTACTGATGACACGATCTATGCCGGCGGGGCGTTCACGGAAGCATCAGGAGATGCCAACACCAACAAAATTGCTGCGTGGTCGGATGACACCTGGCATCCCCTCGGCACCGGCATGAACAACACCGTACAAGTACTGGTCGCCACTGATGACACCCTGTACGCGGGCGGAGACTTCGGAAACATCAGCCCGTTCTCGGGCGCGTCAGGAGTTGCCAACACCAGGCAGATTGCTGCGTGGTCGGATGACACCTGGCATCCCCTCGGCACCGGGATGAACGGCTCCGTACTCGCATTGGCCGCTACTGATGACACGATCTATGCCGGCGGGGCGTTCACGGAAGCATCAGGAGATGCCAACATCATCAGGATTGCTGCGTGGGCGAATAACACCTGGCATCCCCTCGGCACCGGAATTCTTGGCACCGTCAGAGCTCTGACAACGGATGATACTCATGGGTTGCTGTATGCGGGCGGAGACTTCACGACCGCCGGGTCAGTGATCGCAAACAGGGTTGCGGTGTGGGATATGGGGATTGATACGTGGATTCCGCTTCAGTACACGACCGGGCAAAGGGGAGTGGGCGGTCCTGTAAGAGCCCTCACGGTTGATGACTCGGTCGTATACCTGGGGGGAGAATTCACTAACGCGGGCGGAGATTCTAATGCCGACCGCGTGGCGCGGTGGACGTGGGATGCACCCCAAGGGTCCAATGCTGTGGCCGGTGCGGTGGGTGATGCCGTCACGATCAGCGGTGAAGGATTCGTGGGGGTGCCACAGACCGGTGGGGTGTTGGTGGGTTCGATCCCTGCGACCTACACCCGTGATGATTCGGTCACGATCACGTTCACGGTCCCTGCCGGAGTGTCCGGGGTGCAGACCCTGTCGGTCACCGGGGTCGGCGGGTCAGGCACCGTCGGCACCTTCACCGCCCCCGCGCCACCGCCGCCGGTCACCTATCCGCCCGGAGCTCCCACGGGTGTGACTGATGTTGCTGGGGATGGGCAGGTGTCGG
>JABAYF010000029.1 GCA_018609125.1 Candidatus Nanopelagicales bacterium
AGGGTAGCGATGGTGAGACTACGGTGCGGTTGGACTACAAGCCGGTCGTGACCACTCGTTACCAGCCCATGGAGCGCAAGTACTGATGATTGAAGCCGCTGAAGTAACGCTGAAGGTCCGCCGGTTTCTTCCCGAGGTCGATGATCAACCCCACTGGGAGGAGTTCAAGGTCTCGGCGTTCCCCACCGATCGAGTACTAGATGCTCTTACCCAAATCAAAGAGCAGCAGGACGGCACCTTGACCTTCCGCCGCTCCTGCGGTCATGGCATCTGCGGTTCCGATGCCATGCGGATCAACGGTCGCAATCGCCTCGCGTGTAAAACGTTGATCAAGGACCTCGATATTTCCGCCGCCATCACCGTGGAGGCGATCAAGGGTCTGCCGTTGGAAAAAGACCTCGTCGTCGACATGGAGCCATTCTTTGACGCCTATCGCGAGGTCATGCCGTTCCTCGTCCCCGAAGGCCATGAGCCCACCCGCGAGCGGTTGCAGTCGGCTGAAGACCGGGCCCGCTTCGATGACACCACCAAGTGCATTCTGTGTGCTGCCTGCACCAGTTCTTGCCCGGTGTTTTGGACTGATGGCCAGTATTTCGGCCCTGCGGCTATTGTGGCGGCACACCGATTCATTTTCGACTCCCGCGATGCTGCCGCTGAGGAGCGCCTGTCGATCTTGAATGACCGTGAAGGCGTGTGGCGCTGCCGGACCACCTTCAACTGTACAGAGGCTTGCCCCCGGGGCATCGAAGTCACCAAGGCTATTCAAGAGGTCAAGCGCGCTCTTATTTTTCGGCGCGTGTGATCACCACGTCGGGCGCCTGTTGGGGTTAGGCTTATCTAGCCATGAAACGACCACCAATTTTCCAGGCCACCCGCGTGGGCTTCGCCGCTGTTACCCTCACCGCGCTGCTGGGCGCAACAGCCCTCGGCGCTTCCCCGGCAATGGCCGCTGAGCCAGTCGGTGGGCCACTCCTTACCGGCAGCGGGGTAATCGTTGACCCGGGTCCCAATGCATCAGCCCTACCCGACGTCGGGGCATCCACCTGGGTTCTGGCCGACCTGAATTCCGGCGCGATCCTCGCCGCACAGGGGCCACATATTCAGCGCGCCCCCGCCAGTACCTTAAAGACCCTCACGGCGCTCACGCTCATCCCACGATTAGATGCTCAACAGGTGTACACCACCACCTACAACGACGTGGCGGTTGAGGGGAGCCGGGTGGGTCTTATCGAAAATGGTGACTACACCGTCGCGGAGTTGTTCCAGGGTCTATTTCTACAAAGCGGCAATGACGCGGCCATGGCTCTTGCTTCAGCCAACGGTGGCTTCGACCTCACCCTGGCTCAGATGAATGAGGAGGCTAGTCGGCTGCAAGCGTTCGACACGCTGGCCAAGACCACCTCGGGACTGCCTGCCGAAGGGCAGATTTCCTCAGCCTATGACCTGGCTCTCATTGCTCGAGCTGGCCTCACCCGGCCTGACTTCCTGGGCTACGCCAACACCATTACTGTCACCGACTACCCGGGCTACATGCCGACCACGGCCAACGGCGCGCGTGAAACTTTTACCATTGCCAACCAAAACCCGCTCCTGAATCCCATCGATGGGCGCGCGCCCTATGAGGGCGCCATCGGACTAAAGACCGGATGGACCACCGAGGCTGGAAAGACGTTCATCGGTGCTGCCGAACGTGGGGACACCGCTTTGATTGTCACCCTGATGAATTTCTCCGGCCCCACTTTTGACGCTGCTGCCCCGCTGCTGGACTGGGGATTTGCCAATATCGACAGGGTAACGCCGGTAGGTGTCCTGGTAGATCCGGTACGCCCCGCTCTTGATGCGGTCATCGACGAGACGACCAACGCCCCCGACCAAGGCGGATCCACCCCTGATGGCGCCGCAGCCGCCGACACTGCCGACATACAGGAAACCACCGGACCGCTGGCTGCAGCCACGACCGTGGGCGGCAACGCCTGGGCGTGGGGACTTCTGGCCGCGATGATCGTCGGTGCGCTGCTGGTCTTCCTCGGCATTCGCAGCATGCGGCCCCCCAAACCGCGCCCACGCCGAAACTACGCCCAGCGTAGTCATGACGACGCTGCTGAAGGCTCCATGGGCCCTGACGCTCCTGCTGATGTGCGTACCGACTTTGAACCAGCAGCACCACAGCGCACTGACTAGTTCGGCAACGTTACAAACCCCACGCGCTCATAGGTCAGGGCTAGCGTCGGTTGCGCTGCGGCTCGTGCGCGCTCGGCGCCGATGGCCATGAGTTGGAGTAGATAGGTGCGATCGGCGAGCAACTCGTGCACGCGCGCTGAGAAAGGCACCGTAAACTCCAGGACCGCTTCAATAGCCGCTTTCTTCAGGCCGCCATAACCGCCGCCGGCAAGATCGTCGGCCACCGCCGTGGGCGTTGAAGCGGTGAACGCGGCAATGAGTGACAAAAGATTCGACACACCTGGCTTTTCCACCGGGTCCCACGCGATATCGCGACCAGAATCAGTGACTGCAGTTTTAATCTTCTTCGTGATCACCTCAGGTGGGTCGAGCAAGAACAGGCAGCCGGTCGGGGAAGACTTACTCATCTTGGCGGTGGGTTCGCTCAGATCCAAAATTTTGGCGGTGTCGGCAAGAATGAGCGGTTCTGGAACGGTAAAAGTGCGGCCGAAACGTGAATTGAATCGCTGCGCTAGGTCTCGGGTCAGTTCTAAGTGCTGGCGTTGGTCCTCACCCACCGGCACGCCATCGGCCTGATAAATCAAAATATCGGCGGCCTGCAGCACCGGATAAGTAAATAACCCCACGGTGGACCGATCTGTACCTTCTCGCTGAGACTTGTCTTTGAACTGGGTCATGCGTCCGGCCTCACCAAAACCGGTGATGCACTGTAATACCCAGGACAACTGACTGTGCTGGGGCACATGGCTTTGCACGAACACGGTGCTGCGCTGGGGGTCCAGGCCCGCGGCAATGAGTTGAGCGAAGGAGGACAGGGTTCTTTCATGCAGCACAGGTGGCTGGTATTCCACGGTGATGGCATGCTGATCGACGACGCAGTAGTAGGCATCGTGGGTCTCTTGCAGCTCCACCCAACGACGGATTGCGCCCAGATAGTTTCCTACCTGAAAAGAGTCAGCTGTGGGTTGGATACCCGAAAGGACGCGCGGTCGAGGTGGCAACGAGGGGTCGGGTGAGTTCAAGGCAGTGGCCATAGTGACCTTATTGTGACAGTTACGGTGCAGGCGGAGTCGCGGGCTCATCACTCGTGAGCTGTGGATCCTGCAATGGCGTGACGGCTAGTCGAGCAACACGGCGGCCATCTAGCTCTAGCACCGTGAAACGCTGCCCTTCAATGTCAACGGTTTCGCCCACCTCAGGGATGTCTCCCACGCGTGACATCACAAAACCGGCCACCGTTTCATATGGGCCCTCGGGCAACGTGACCCCGGTGCGGTCGGCAAAATCTTCCAGATTGAGCAATCCGTCTACCGACGAGGTAACCGGAGCGGCCACATCGTACTCATCGCGAATATCGCCCACCAGCTCCTCAACGAGATCTTCCAGGGTAACGATGCCCGCGGTGCCGCCGTACTCGTCAACAACGATCGCTAAGTGCTGACTTCGACGGCGCATTTCAGTCAGCGCCGGGATCACGGTTTTGGTGCCGGGGAAAAAGGGAACGGCCCTGGCCATTGACCCCAGTGGAATGGCAAGCCGATCCTCATCCCAGGTCAACAGGTCGCGCACATGCACGAAACCGATGACGTCATCGGTGGAATCTCGGATCACCGGGTAGCGCGAATGTGGTGCGGTGACCACCGCTTTAACCGCGTCACCGACCGTCATCTTCGCATCGAGAAAAGCCACCTCCGTGCGCGGCAGCATTACCTCGCGCAACTCGCGTTCACCGGCATCAAAGACATCATCAATTAACGCCCGCTCCTCCGCTGAAAATTCTTCGTGAGCTGCCACCATGTCGCGAAGCTCTTCGCCACTAATAAGTTCGCGCCCGGTCTTGGGATCGCCCCCGAGCAGTCGAACGAGTCCGTTCGTGGACACCGAAAGAACCCAGATAAAGGGCCGGGTGACTCGGGCCAAGAAGTCCACCGGGATGGCCACGACCAGAGCAACCGGCTCGACTCGCTGTAGTGCGATGCGCTTGGGTACGAGTTCGCCGATAACCAAGGACAGGTAAGCGATCACGATGGTGACAAGGATGAATGCCAGGGTGCTGGACACACCCTCAGACAGTCCCCACGATTCAAAAGTTGGCGCCACCGCCGGAGCGATTTGGGACGCGCCGAAACCAGCCGAAGTGAACCCGGCCAGGGTGACACCCACTTGAACGGCAGCCAGGAAACGATTGGGTTCTTGAGCCAGGTGAGCCAGCACCCGACCCCGCCTACCACGGTCAGCAAGGCGCTCCACCTGACTTTCGCGCAGGCTCACCAGCGCTAACTCGGCAGCGGCAAAGAATCCACCGATCAGAACGAACAGGACAACCAGGGCAAGGTTGACCGCGAGGTCAGTCACAGGCATCACGATAGTTGATGTGGACCACAGCGTGGCCCATCACAGTTCGACGGCGAGGTACTGGGTTTGCAGGAACTCATGAATTCCAGCAAATCCGCCTTCGCGGCCGAGCCCGGATTCCTTCATTCCGCCGAACGGGGCGGCCGGATCTGATGCCAGGCCCCGATTGATGGCCACCATGCCCGACTCCATGCGCTGGGCCACTTCGATACCCACCCCTTTGTCAGCAGCATAAATATAGGAAATGAGGCCATAGTCGGTGTCGTTGGCCATCAGCACCGCCTCATCGGTGCTGGAGACCGTCACGATGGGTACCACGGGGCCGAAAACTTCATTGCGCGTCAAAGTCGACCCGTGGACAACGTCGGAGACCACGTGTGGACTGATGAAGGCACCAATCTCAGGCGCTTCACCAATCGCGCGGGGCTGTGCACCCTCCTGCGCGGCGGCTTGGAGGAGATCCACAATCTTGTCGCGTTCTGTCTCACTCACCATGGCGCCCAGGTGATTGGCGCGATCGATTCCGGGTCCAATCTTTAGCCCGCGCAACGCTGTTTCAAATGATGCGGTGAACTGCGCCACCACAGATTCGTGCACATAAAACCGATTGGCCGCAGTGCAGGCTGCTCCACCATTGCGCATTTTGGCCACCATCGCTCCCGCTACGGCCTGCTCCACGTTGGCACCTTCGAGTACGAGGAACGGTGCGTTTCCGCCGAGCTCCATCGAGGACGGCAGCACTCGCTGAGCGGTCTGAGCCAGCAGCAACTTACCGACGTAGGTAGAACCGGTGAAGGACAGCGTTGCGACACGAGGATCGCTGAGAATGGCGGTGGAAATCGGACCCGAGGCCGACGTGGTGATGACGTTAACAACGCCATCGGGAACCCCGGCGCGTTGCAACACATCGGCGATCCACAGTGCAGTCAGTGGAGTTTCGGCGGCTGGCTTCAATACAGCGGTGCATCCTGCCGCCAGCGCAGGAGCCAGTTTGCGCGTCGCCATGGCTGCCGGGAAATTCCACGGCGTGATCATGTACGCGACACCCATCGGCTGATAGGTCGTGATGATCATCTTGTCCCCGGCGGGAGCGGGCCGAAAACCACCCTCCACGCGAACCGCTTCTTCGCTGAACCAGCGAAAAAACTCCGCCGCGTACGTGGCCTCGCCGATGGCATCTGGCCATGCTTTGCCGTTTTCTAAAACGATCAGGCGCGCGCAGTCTTCAATCTCATCGGTCATGATGTTAAACGCCCGGCGCAAGATCTCACTGCGCTGCCGCGTTGAGGTGTCCCCCCACGCACCGAGGGCATCGTGGGCCGCACCCACAGCGTGAAGTGCTTGCTCTTCGGTCGCGTCGCCGATGTGTGCCAGGGACGTTAAGGTCGCCGGATTGATCACGTCAAGGTGGGCGGCGCTATCCAACCAAGTTCCGCCGATAAATAGCCGCGTGGGTGTCTGCGCCGGAATGGTTTCGATGCTCACAGAGCGCTCCTTGACCTCGTAGCCGATGGGGGTGACTGCACCTAGTGTGCGGCTCCAGACCTCATCCTAGGCCGGAAAAGTCAACGGTCAGCGGCGCATGATCACTCCAACGTTCGGCGTAGCTAGGCGCCTTGCCCACCGTGGCCGTGTGAGCCTGCGCGGCCAGGCCCTTGGTGGCAGCCACATAGTCAATGCGCCAACCGCCGTCGGTGTCGAAGCCTTTACCACGCCACGACCACCAGGTGTAGGGCCCAGGACCCGGGCCACCTAACGATCGACCCAAATCTATCCACGGCCCAGATCCGCTTCCCGGTGCACCAAACCAGCGATCCAGGTGCGCGCGTTCCTCCAGGAGAAAGCCTGCGTTCTTACGATTTCCCTTCCAGTTCTTAATATCCACTTCGGCATGGGCGATATTAAAGTCACCAGCGATGAGTGCATGGCCCTTGCGGCGAGTGGCTCGACGTTTCAGTGCATCCAGTCGACGGTCCACGGCCTGGAGGAACCGGTACTTATCGTCCTGCCGCGCCGTGCCCACCTCGCCACTGTGGATGTAGACGCTGGCGATGGTGAGCGGACCGCATCCGGAATCGATGTCAACCTCAACCCAGCGCCCTGAGGTTGCGAACGACTCATCACCGACGCCGATCCGCACAGCCTGAGGTTCGTTCGGGGTGAGGACAGCCACACCATTGCGTCCCTTGTCCGCGGATTCGGCATAGGCCACATGCCAGGTAGCAAAGACGGAGTCTTTCAGCTGCTCAGCTACCTGTGCCTGCGTTGCCCGCACCTCTTGCAGGCAGATGACATCGGCGTCGGCCGCTGCCAGCCACGCCAAGCCCCCGCGGCGCACCGCAGCGCGAATGCCGTTGACATTTGCCGTGACCACACGCATCGGTGACACAACCTATGCCTTCATGGCCGCACTGAGGTTGTCGGCAATTGCGGCCAGGAAATCTTCGGTAGTCAAGAAGCTTTGATCCGGGCCGATCAGCAATGCGAGGTCCTTGGTCATCTGACCGGACTCGACGGTGGAGATGCACACCTTTTCCAGCGTTTCAGCGAAGTGAGATACCGGCGGAGTTCCATCCAATTTACCTCGATGCTCAAGCCCACGAGTCCACGCGAAAATGGACGCAATCGGATTGGTCGAGGTCGCCTTGCCCTGCTGATGCTGACGGTAGTGGCGCGTCACAGTGCCATGGGCGGCCTCTGCCTCAATCGTTCTACCATCCGGGGTCATGAGCACGCTGGTCATCAAACCGAGGGAGCCAAAGCCCTGCGCCACGGTATCTGACTGCACGTCACCGTCGTAGTTCTTGCACGACCACACGTATCCGCCTTCCCACTTCAGCGCAGCGGCCACCATGTCGTCAATGAGGCGATGCTCGTAGGTGAGGCCGGCCGCATCGAACTGGGTCTTGAATTCGGCAGCAAAAATCTCGGCGAAAATATCCTTGAAGCGGCCGTCATAGGCTTTCAAGATGGTGTTTTTGGTTGACATGTAGACCGGGTAATTACGAGCTAAACCGTAGCGGAACGATGCTCGCGCAAAATCGCGAATAGATTCGTCAAGGTTGTACATACCCATCGCGACGCCACTTTCGGGGAAGTCGAAGATTTCGAATTCCATCGGCTCTGCGCCATCCGCCGGAGTGAAGGTCATGGTCAACTTGCCAGCACTGGGCACCAAAAAGTCAGTCGCGCGATACTGGTCGCCAAAAGCATGACGGCCCACAATAATCGGCTTGGTCCACGTCGGAACGAGACGCGGCACGTTGTTAATGATGATGGGCTCGCGGAAGATGACCCCGCCGAGAATGTTGCGAATCGTGCCGTTGGGTGAGCGCCACATCTTCTTCAGACCGAACTCCTCCACCCGGGCCTCATCCGGGGTGATGGTGGCGCATTTGACACCTACACCATATTTTTGAATGGCGTGAGCGGCGTCAATGGTGACCTGATCGTCGGTCTCATCGCGATACTCCATGCCGAGGTCGTAATAGTGCAGGTCAATATCAAGGTGGGGCTCAATCAGCCGGTCCTTGATGAACTGCCAAATGATGCGGGTCATCTCGTCGCCATCAAGTTCAACGACCGGGTTGAGAACCTTAATCTTTGCCACTGTCTATTCCTTTGCTGGTGTGAGATGTCGGCGGTAAACCCACCGATGATGAGCGAAGTCGGTCCGGTTAGAGCAGCCCCAATGAAGCCACGGCGTCGCGTTCCTCCACCAGTTCAGCAACCGAGGCATCGATACGAGCTCGTGAGGCTGCGTCGATCGGCAGGTCCGGAACGATGCTCCACACGCCATCGGTGGAGGTGCAGGGAAAACCACTAATGATGCCTTCAGGGATACCGTAGGAACCATCCGAGGGCAGCCCGACCGAGACCCAATCGCCAGCCGGAGTGCCATTCACCCAGTCATGAACGTGGTCGATGGCACCGTTGGCCGCCGAGGCTGCCGAAGAAGCACCACGCGCCTCAATAATTGCCGCTCCGCGCTTGGCAACGGTGGGGATGAACGTGTCCACGACCCACGCCGGATCATCAACAACCTCAGGTGCTGGCTGACCTTTGACCGTGGCATGGGTGATGTCGGGGTACTGAGAAGCTGAATGGTTACCCCACACGGTCATTCGCTTAACGTCGGCCACGCCGGAATCGGCCTTCTGCGCCAGTTGACTTAACGCTCGATTGTGGTCCAGACGCATCATCGCGGTGAATCTGTGTGTTGGGATGTCCGGTGCGTGGGCGGAGGCAATGAGTGCATTCGTGTTGGCCGGATTCCCTACCACCAGAATGCGTATGTCATCAGCAGCACCCGCGTTCAGCGCTGCTCCCTGGGGCTTGAAGATCCCGCCGTTGGCTTCCAACAGGTCACGCCGCTCCATGCCCGGGCCACGCGGCCGTGCGCCCACCAGGAGTGCCACGTTCACGCCATCGAATGCCACACGGGGATCATCGGTGATGTCGATACCAGCCAGCAGCGGGAACGCACAGTCATCGAGTTCCATCGCGGTTCCCGTCGCTGCCCCGAGTGCCGGGGTGATCTCCAGCAGGCGTAAGCGGACGGGAGTGTCCGGTCCGAGCAGTTGACCGGATGCGATGCGAAAAAGCAATGCATAGCCGATCTGACCGGCAGCACCGGTAACGGCAACGTTGACAGGTGCGATAGGCATGGGCTGCTCCTTGCGCAGGTCGAATGAATTAAGACACTCACATCAGCACGAACGCGAGGGGCGTACATGTCTTGACGTCAAGATATTCGCGAGCGTATCCAACGTGCACCGACCGCGGGCGCTGAGGGTTAGGACGGAGCTGGGACCCACACGGCGAATACGGCGAGGAGTAATCCCAGTGTGCCGAGAACGGCGAGATCGATGATGCGGCTGCGCACCATTAGCAGACCCGCACGTGTATTTGACAGCGTTAGTCGCAGCAAAAAGGCCCAGATAACGCTGCCAGCCAGCAGTAGGGAACCGATGCGGAACTCATCGAGTGCCACAACCATGAGGGATAGCGACACGCACAACAGCACGCTGATCAGCGGCCATTGATGCCACCACCGTGCTCGCGGTAGATGATGGATTTTGGCCATGCTCTCCCCGCTCATGGGTGCAGGCTACGCGATGCCGGCCACGCGGCGCTGCGCTGCAGCAACGACGTTGGCTAGGAGCATGGCCCGCGTCATGGGGCCCACTCCCCCGGGCATTGGAGCCAGGAAACCCGCCACCTCGGCTACTTCGGGAGCGACATCGCCCACTAGACCACGTTCGGTTCGGGTTATCCCGACATCGAGAACGGCCGCGCCAGGCCGCACCCAGTCCGGCTGCACCATCGCGGGCACTCCAGCCGCCGCCACAATAATGTCGGCCCGCCGGCAGTGGTCGGCAACGTCTACGGTGCCGGTGTGGCACAGGGTCACCGTGGCATTTTCAGATCGCCGGGTCAGCAGCAAGCCCAGCGGGCGACCCACCGTGACACCGCGACCGATAACCACCACCTCCGCGCCCGCTAGGGGCACTGCAAAGGCGTTGAGTAAGGCAACGATGCCCGCCGGGGTACAGGGCAGTGGGGCCGCGATGCCTAGCACCAGCCTGCCGAGGTTCATCGGATGCAGGCCATCAGCATCCTTCTGCGGATCCATCAATTCCAGCACCCGATGGGAGTCCAGCCCTGCGGGCAGTGGCAACTGCACGATGTATCCGGTGACCGCAGGGTCAGCATTGAGGGCGAGAACCGCGGCCTCCACGTCGGCCTGGGAAGCGTCGGCGGCCAGATCCACACGAATGGAATTGATCCCGACCTCGGCGCAGTCGCGGTGCTTGCCTCCCACATACGAATGACTACCGGGATCATCGCCAACCAGCACGGTCGCTAATCCCGGGACCAGGCCCTGACCTGCAAGTTCAGCAACATCGAGCGCCAATTTCGCCTTAACCTGCGCTGCTGTGGCCACGCCATCAAGAATTGTTGCCGTCATGGTGGGCAACCTAGCGAACCAGGTGCGCTACTCCTTGACCGCCGCCGAGAGTCGTCGTCGCTGAACCCACTGCGGAGCAGTGCCGACGGCGACAGCCACGCCAGCAACGGCCACCCCGACTGCCAACTGCCAGTGGAAAACCGCACCGGGGGTGGGGGCAAAGAGATCGAGTAGAAGCGCACCCAGCAACTGACCACTGATGGACAGCAGGGCGAAAAGCAGCACGCCCACCTTTTGCACCACCCAGGCAGCGCTAGCAATGAACAAGACCCCCACTGCACCACCGGTGTAGATCCACCACGGACCGGTGGGTAACTGTCCAGGGTCAAAATCTGACAGCGCCCACGCTCCGCCGAGAACCGCACCTAAGAGCACCGAGCCGAGAGTGAAGTTAATGAACGCCGCCGATACGGCCCGACCGGCCACCGCACCCACTCGGCCATTGATAGCCTGCTGAACCGCGATGAGGAGTCCGGCGGAAAAGGCCAGCAGCACCGGCCCAACAGTGGTGAGCAGCGAGCCGCTGAACCGATCCGAAACCGCGATCGTGACACCGATGATGGCCAGTAGCGCGGAGAGCACCCGAGCACCGGTGATGGGCTGGCGACCCGCCGGTCCAAGACCGATGCGATCGACGAGCAGGCTATTGCTGCTCTGTCCGGCAACCACGGCTACGGTGAACACCGCAACCCCGATCAGCGGCACGGTAATGCTCTGCACCCCAACAAAAAATCCACCCATGACGCCGCCAAGAACCTGCCACCAGGGCATCTGACGCGTACGAACTGCCGTGAAAACCGACGCCACACCACGTCGATAGGGACGCCAGGCCAGGAGCATGATCATCAGGATGATCCACCCGGATCCGAAACTGACTAATGCAGCCTGGACCCCGTTGCCGGTTTCCACCGCTAGCGCACCATTGACCCTGGATTGGTAGGCCGTGAGTGCCCCAACGATGATCGCGGTGGCCCCCACCACAAGCGTGCCAACCGGAGCCTTCCGGGCTGACCTAGTGGAAAAAATGACGCACTCCAGTCAGGTACATGGTGGCTCCGGCTGCCCGCGCCGCAGCGATGACTTCCTCATCCCGTACCGAGCCACCCGGTTGCACGATCGCCCGTACACCGGCCTGGAGTAAGACCTCAAGCCCGTCGGGAAACGGGAAGAACGCATCCGAGGCAGCGACACAGCCCCGCACTCTGTCCTCCCCGGCCCGAGCCACCGCCAGTCGCGCAGAATCCACGCGGTTGACCTGCCCCATGCCAACCCCAACCGCGGCACCATCCTTAGCCAGCAAAATCGCATTCGACTTCACCGCTCGCACACTTCGCCAGGCAAACTCCAAATCGGCCAAGGTTTGCCCATCAGCTGGCTCACCACAGGCCAGGGTCCAGGTACCGGCCGGATCTCCGGCAGCTGCGATGGTGTCAAGCTGTTGCACCAGGAGGCCGCCGCTAATCGCTCGCCACTCCGTTTCACGCTCAACGCTGCTGATAGTGCGCAACACCCTCAGATTGGGTTTGGCGGCCAAGACCTCCAGCGCCTGCGCTTCATACCCTGGTGCAATCACCACCTCGGTGAACACCGGAGCCATCGCCTCAGCCATGGCCGCGGTAACGATGCGATTGGCCGCAACCACTCCACCGAATGCGGAGACCGGGTCGGTGTCAAATGCTTTGCTGTACGCCGCGCAAATGTTGTCGCCGACCGCGATACCGCACGGATTCGCGTGCTTAATGATGGCGACCGCCGCCTGCGCATGATCTGTCGCAGCGCGCAGTGCCGCATCAGCATCAACGTAGTTGTTGTACGACATCTCCTTGCCCTGTAGTTGCTCGGCCCCGGCCAACCCGCCCGCGCCGCCGCTTGTCCGGTAAACACCGGCCTGCTGATGCGGGTTTTCGCCGTAGCGCAGTCCGGCAGAAAGCACGTAGGTTGACCCAACCCATGGGCTGGGCGATTGTTCTCGCATCATCCAGGTGGCGATCGCAACGTCGTACGTGGCGGTGTGTGCAAAGGCATCGGCTGCTAACTGTTGACGCTGCGGTAGAGAGAAACCACCGTCGTTGAGTGCGGCGATAATCTGTGGGTACATCGTCGGGGACACAACAACAGCCACGTGGGCGAAATTTTTGGCCGATGCCCGCACCATTGCGGGTCCACCAATATCAATCTGCTCAACACACTCGCCAGCTTCGGCACCCGTTGCCACCGAATCGGTGAACGGATAGAGATTAACCACCACCAGCTCGAAGGGTTCGATCCCCAAATCGTGGAGTTGGTCTACATGGTCGGTCAAGGACAGGTCAGCCAGCAAGCCGGCATGAATGTGCGGATGCAGTGTTTTTACACGCCCGTTGAGACACTCAGGAAATCCCGTTACGTCCACCACGGGGGTAACCGCAATACCGTGCTCCATAATCGTCTTCGCCGTTGAACCGGTTGACACGATCTGCACTCCGGCTTGATCGAGCGCCCGGGCGAGTTCGACCAATCCGGTCTTGTCGTACACAGACACTAGGGCTCGACGAATGCGTCGGCGTTGGGTCACGGAATTGATACCTTTCGTCCGGTGACCGTGCAGCCCATGCGGGCGAGGTCACGTATTACGGTGAGCAGCAATCGCCGCTCAACTTCTTTGATTCGCTCGTGCAGGCTCGATTCGGTGTCCTCTGCGAAGACCCCCACTGCCTCCTGGGCAATGATCGGCCCAGTGTCGACACCGGCGTCGACAAGGTGGATCGTGCAGCCGCTGACTCGCACGCCGTACGCCAGTGCGTCTGCAACCCCGTGCGCCCCAGCAAACGCGGGCAAAAGAGCCGGGTGGGAGTTAACGATCCGGCCAGCGAACCGCTCGACGGTCACCCCATCGAGAATGCGCATAAATCCCGCACACACGATCCAGTCGGGTTTGTGGGCCGCGATCGCGGCGGTCAGTTGCCGGTTCCATAACGCTCGATCGGATTGTGGCGCAACTACCTCAGCAGGTACCCCCGCCGTCCTCGCCCGATCCAGCGCAACAGCATCGGCCCGATCAGAAATTACCGCACACACCATCAGATCAGGATCAAGGAATCCAACGTCTAGCAGCGCCTGCAGCAGGGTGCCACTTCCCGACGCTAAAACAACAATCCGCGCTGCCACGATCGCAGAGCCTACGCGGTCGGCTAATTCAGCCGCGCACGACGATGTCGCCGGCGAACCTATCGTGGTAGCCACGTAGCCAGCCGCTTCGATCCCAAAGCGGCGAAATGCCGATGGCGATCGTGACCAGCCACGCCCACGGGCCGATAACCGGAACGATGCTCAACACCGCCGCGATGCCGAAAAGGGCAAACCAACGCTTGGTCGATACCGCCCAGCCCGGACGTCCGCCGGTCTTGGCATTGACGCAGGTGATGCCCACGACCCACCCACCCATGGTGCGACCGAGGGTCGCAATCGCCACGATGAGGTAGACCGCCGTCACCAAAAAGGGAAGCAGGTCTGCGATATCGAAGAGTTCCGCGTGCGGATTAATCATGATCTGCTCGCCCGTTTGGGCATCGATGCGGATTTGTTTAACCGTGCCCTCTGATCGCAGCGTCGGGGTAATAACACCCACCACCACCATGATGAGCAATGCATCAATGGCGGCACCGGCGATGCGGCGAGGCACCGATGCCAGTGTTACGCGTGCCTTTTTTGTTTCCTGCGGCGATACCGCGACCGCTTGTGCGGCCGGGGCTTCGGCATTGCGGGTTGCCGATCGTGTTCGGGAATTGTCAATCGCGCTGGACATAACGCAACTTCCTTCCCGCCGGTGCGTTTCGTTCGTGGTCGTGCCACGCCTCGTCATTTTGATGCGCGTGGTCACTCCACAAAGTGGGCACTACCACAATGAGGTATCCCAGCACCCAAAGCAGACACGCCACGCCGACGGCCGAGACCACGTGTGGACCGATGCCGGCGAGTCGGTTGCTGCCCAGGTCCCCTGATGCAGCGATAAGGAGACCGAGGAGCAGGACGGCCGACACCATCAGCGACAGCAGCGAGCCAACCACCAGGTGCACCCCACGCAGATTTCGTCGGCGTAGCAGACCCGCTGCGAGCACACCGGCTAGCACGCCCACCAGAGGTAGGGCCGCAGCACCAGGAGGCGGTGGTACCGGCATCATCGTGAAGTAGGGCAGGGCGGGTAATTCCGGCAGGGCCAGCGCCGAGAAAGGGCTTACGGTTGCCTCCGCGATTGGCGCGAAACCAACACCAAGTCCGTAGGACACCGCCCAACCAATAGCAACCGGCAGGTAACCCACAGCTATTGCGGTTACCGCTACCAATCCACCAACATCAAGACCGCCGAATGCGGCGATTGGACCGGACCCCGACCCACCGGGTGCCATCGCCACGCCCACGGCAGCGACACCTACCAGCACACCACCAGCAACGACCCAGACGAGAAAACCGGTGAGGCCCGCGGCAACGCAGTGAAGGATATTGCGAGGTATCTTCTGCACCGTTTGTCGCAGTTGCCCCTGATAACTTTTCACCCCCAGGGTAAGACAAACACCGCCGAGGATCACCCCGGTGAGTAAGAGACGTCCCGGTGCCGGTGCCGGTGGGCCGATGAACCAGGCCAGGCCCAACCCAAGAGCGCAGTAAACGGCAGTTGCGGCTGAAACCACGATGGCGGTGGGAATCAGGCCTGCGGCGGAACTCACTCGCCCCGCCCATCTGCCCGAGGCAAACAAAATGACCGCAATGACTATTGCCCAACCCCACGGAAGCAGGGTGATCGTGACATCTCCCAGGGCCACCGGTAACCCCTGAGCTGCCCAGAAGGCTTGCGCCGCGACGACAAGGACTGAATCATTAAATGCGCCGGAGTTCTCCGCGGTAAACCACACCAGTGCCGGCAGGACTAAGAAAGCGACCCAAACAATCGCCGTTGCCCCCAGCGCTGCGACAGCACCGGCCACACCGGCTGGCCAACCTGAGCCACGAGCCACTGTCACAGCGTCGGCATCGGGTCGCGCAGGTGTCCGGGATTCGTCAGATTGATCGGGCGGCAGCCCACGCGACGCACCAGTCACACGCGTCACATTGGCCACCGACCTAGGGTGTCAGCAAAGTGTCCCGCAAACCGGTAGCGGCACGCGGTAACCGCCTACGAGCCGGTGATGATGGTGCGCATCAGCCGAGCTGCCTCGCTCGGAGTCTTGCCGACCCGCACACCAGCCGCCTCGAGCGCTTCGGCTTTGGCCGTTGCCGTACCCGATGAACCAGACACGATGGCACCGGCATGACCCATGGTTTTGCCCTCTGGCGCGGTGAAGCCCGCGATATAGCCGACAACCGGCTTGTTGATGTGTGCGGCAATGTGCGCGGCGGCGCGCTCTTCGGCGTCGCCACCAATTTCACCGATCATGACGATCGCATCAGTTTCTGGGTCAGCCTCGAATGCATCAAGGCAATCAATGTGGGTGGTACCGATAATCGGGTCCCCACCGATGCCGACGCAGGTAGAGAAACCGATATCGCGCAGTTCGTACATCATCTGATACGTCAGCGTTCCTGACTTGGAGACCAGGCCGATGCGACCCCGGCCGGTGATGTCAGCTGGAATGATGCCCGCGTTGGACAACCCCGGGGAAATGATTCCCGGACAGTTGGGTCCGATGATGCGCGTGCTACCGGAGTTTTGAGCGTATTGAAAAAAGGCTGCGGTGTCGTGAACGGGGACACCTTCGGTGATGACCACGCAGAGGGGCACCTGCGCATTGACGGACTCTTGCACCGCTGCTTTGGCGAATCTTGGCGGAACAAAAACAACGCAAACATTTGCTCCGGTTTGTTCCACCGCGGTAGCGACGTCGCCGAAGACCGGAATCCCGTCAACAGCCGTCCCACCCTTACCGGGGGTGACACCGGCCACCACCTCAGCTCCGCTAGCCACCATGCGGCGGGTGTGCTTGGTGCCCTCCGACCCGGTCATGCCCTGAACAAGGATCCTGCTTTTCGAATCAAGCCAAATCGACATGGTGTGCGGTCACTTCCCTTCGGGGCCGGCAGCAAGTTGTGCCACCCGGCGTGCGGCATCGTCCATGGTGTCAACGAGTTCAACGAGTTCATCACCGAAGTCGGTGAGGATGCGTCGACCCTCCTCTGCATTATTGCCGTCGATGCGACACACAATCGGTTTGCTCACCTGCGCACCGCGCGCGGCTAACTCGCCCATCGCCGCCACGATGCCATTAGCCACCGCATCACACGAAGTGATGCCACCAAAGACATTGACGAACACGGCACGGACGTCGGGGTCATTCAACACAATGTCCAAGCCGTTACTCATCACCGCGGCGCTTGCGCCACCACCGATGTCGAGGAAGTTGGCCGGGCGCACGCCACCAAATTCTTCACCGGCATAGGCCACCACGTCCAAGGTGCTCATGACCAGCCCGGCACCGTTGCCGATGATGCCCACCTCACCGTCAAGTTTGACGTAGTTCAAATCAAGTTCGCCAGCACGCAATTCAATCGGGTCTATGCCCTCACGATCTACTAGATCAGCGTGATGCTCGTGTCGATAGTGGGCGTTGCCGTCCAAGGTGACCTTGCCATCAAGCGCGAGCACCCGACCATCGGTGGTCAGGACGAGTGGGTTGACCTCCACCAAAGTGGCATCCTCCGCGGTCATCACCCGCCACAGACCGACCAGGATTTCTGCCGTGGCCTGTTGCACCGCCACCGGAAACTTCGCGGCCACCACCATGCGTTGCGCCAATTCCATTGTCATGCCATCAATGGCATCCACACGCTCGCGGATCAAGGCCTCCGGGCGCGTAGCGGCGACCTCTTCAATTTCCACCCCGCCCTCCACGCTGGCCATGGCCAGGAAGGACCTATTGGACCGATCGAGCAGGATGGAAATGTAGTACTCCTCGGCGATGTCAGCGGCCTCCGTGACGAGCAGGCGCGACACCACGTGACCCTTGATATCTAAGCCGAGAATGTCGCGGGCCCGCTCGGCGGCCTCATCGGGGTCGGCGGCCAGTTTTACCCCACCAGCCTTGCCGCGACCCCCGGTCTTAACCTGGGCCTTCACCACCACGGGTCCGCCAATCTTGCGGGCGATCTCGCGGGCCTGTTCCGCCGTAGTACACACCTCGCCGGGGGTCACGGCAACGTTGTGTACATCAAAAAGATGCTTGGCCTGGTATTCGTATAGGTCCACGGCTTGCCACCTTCTGCCGATGCGGCGTCCACTCGTGGTTGCGTCCGAGCGAGCAACCTTGGGCCGAACCTTACTGAGGCGGTGTGGGCCAAACCTGCCTGGGTTCAGTCTTGTCGGACCGATCGAGTGCGAACAAAGTCCACCACCGCCATCGTTGGTGTGCCCGGACCAAAAACCTCAGCCACCCCGATCGCGCGCAATTGATCGGCATCCTCAGTCGGAATGATGCCGCCACCAAAGACCACGATGTCGGTCGCATCACGCTCGCCCAGCAGGCGGAGCACCTCGGTAAACAGCGTGAGGTGTGCACCCGACAAAATCGACAAACCGATGAAATCCGCGTCCTCTTGGATCGCGGTATCCACGACCTGAGCCGGGGTCTGATGGAGTCCGGTGTAGATCACTTCAATCCCGGCATCTCGCAGGGCACGGGCGATCACTTTGGCTCCGCGGTCATGTCCATCGAGGCCCGGTTTGGCAATGACGACTCGAACTGGGCCGGCATGGGGCGTTGATGCCGTGTCCTGCGCTGCAGATCCCGCGTTCATGAGGCCACAGCCTAGGTTGACGGTGATTGCGGTCATATCCAGGGTTACCGTTAGGGCTGTGACGGACCGGGTGATGCAGGGCGACACCGGATCTGACGTGTCCGCGTCGGGGCCGATGAACACCATCGCCCGCTTTCGCCGAAGCGTCCTATCCCCGCAGGGGGTACGCGGCACCGCGGTAGAAGCTGCTTGGATTACCGCGCATCTGGCGATGTACCCACTCGGTTTCGTCCAGGAACGAGCGCGACTACAACTGGAACACACATCCCTCGATGGCCTGCCGCCTGCGCAGCGCGGCCTACTCGTTGGCGATGTGGTCGCTGCAGGCACGCCGATCGTGTTAGTGCATGGGTTGGTGGACAACCGATCGATTTTTTCGATGATGCGTCGAGCATTGAGCCGCAAAGGGTTCGGGTCTATTTACGCCTTGAACTATTCGCCACTAACCGACGATATTCCGACTGTCGCCATACGGTTGGGTGATCTGGTGGATGAGGTCTGCGAGGAAACCGGCCACGATCGGGTGCACATCATCGGGCACTCCATGGGTGGTCTGATCGGGCGATATTTGGTGCAGCGTCTGGGTGGCCACGAGCGGGTACACACGCTGGTTACCATGGGCACACCACACCAGGGCACGGCACCCGCACGATTCATACCGCATCCGGTTGTTCAACAAATGCGTTCTGATGGTGCACTCATTAGTGAGTTGGCCGAGCCCGCTCCAGGATGCGATACCCGCATCCTGGCCTTTTGGTCAGACCTGGACCAATTCGTCATCCCCAAGACCAACGCCCGTGTGCAGCACCGCGACCTCAACGCGCGCAACGTGTTCGTCCCCGGCGTAGGGCATATGTCGTTGCCGGTAGATCGGCGCGTCATTCACGAAATCAGCACGACGCTTGCACAACTAAACGGGCCCACAGCACTGCCTCAACCGACATCGAGGCGCTCAACCGGGGCATAGCGCAGTAGCAGGCGTTTAACCCCGGTGGTACCAAAATCAACGGAGGCCTGGGCGCGGTCCCCACTGCCTTCGATCTCCACCACCGTCCCCATGCCGAATTTGGCGTGGAGCACCCGCTCACCCGGCTTCAAATTGAGTGCCCCCGCTCCATGAGTGGCCCGCGGCATAGAACCGTGCCGCACCATTCGAGCTGGAGAACTCGCGAACTTTGCGCTCGCAACGCTACGTTCAGGTTCGGTACGTAGGCTCTCAATTAACCGGGGCGGAATATCGTCAAGAAATCTCGAACCGGGGTTGTAAGCCGGTGTTCCCCATGCAGACCGGGTGATGGCGCGGGTGAGATACAACCGCTGGCGCGCTCGCGTGATACCGACGTAGGCCAACCTACGCTCTTCTTCAAGTTCCTTCGCATCCGCCAACGAGCGTTGATGCGGAAAGACTCCGTCTTCGCAACCGGTGATGAACACCACCGGAAACTCCAAACCCTTTGCCGTGTGCAAGGTCATCAGCGTCACGACACCGTCCACACTGTCAGGAATTGAATCAGCATCGGCAACGAGGGAAATCTGCTCCAAAAAGCCGGTCAGCGTGGCGACCTGCTCGCCAAGGCCGTCATCACCGGGCTCCGCTGGCGCCAAAGATTGAAGGTCCTCAGCCGTTACATTCGCACGATTTTGTTCGTACTCACTGGCCACGGATTCAAACTCGGCTAAGTTTTCTATCCGGGTTTCATCCTGTGGATCAGTTGATGCGGATAGTTCAGCGAGGTAGCCCGACTGTTCAAGGACAGCCTGCATGACGGTGGCGGGGCCAACACCGGAGTCGACCAGTGCACTAAGAACTTCCAGCATCTGGTGGAAGTTTCGAACCTGCAGTAGCGACCTCGTGGCAAGCCCGGGCACTTCCTCGCAGCGAGCAATCGCAGCTCGAAATGGAATCTGTTCGCGGTCGGCGAAAGCAGCGAGCATGGCCTCGGCACGATCACCGATTCCACGCTTGGGCACGTTGAGAATACGGCGAACGGAGACGTCATCGTTTGGATTGGCTAGCGCACGCAGGTATGCGATGGTGTCTTTAATCTCTTTGCGCTCATAGAACCTCGTTCCGCCCACAACGGTGTAGGGAAGACCGTTGCGAATAAAAACTTCTTCCAGCGAACGCGATTGGGCGTTAGTGCGATAGAACACGGCCACATCGCCCTGTCGGTGCTCACCGGAGTCGGTGAGCCGATCGATCTCATCGGCTACGAAGCGTGCCTCGTCATGTTCGTCATCGGCGGCGTACAAGCCGATGGGGGCACCCTCACCCTCGTCCGTCCACAGGTTCTTCTCCAGCCGATCGGGGTTATGTGAAATGACCGCGTTGGCGGCATCAAGAATCGTTTGGGTGGACCGATAATTTTGTTCGAGCAGGATGCGCCGAGCATCGGCGTAATCGGCCGCAAAACTGTCGATGTTGCGAATCGTGGCACCGCGAAAAGCATAAATGGACTGGTCGGCATCACCCACCACGCACAGTTGCGCAGGTGGCACACCGTCGTCACCGGAGCCCACAAGTTCCTTCACCAAGACGTACTGTGCATGGTTGGTGTCTTGATACTCATCGACCAGAATATGTCGAAAGCGGCGGTGGTAGTGCTCCGCAACATCGGGGAACATCTGTAGTAGCGCCACGGTGGCGCCGATCAAGTCGTCGAAATCAAAAGCATTGGCGCGCAACAACCTACGCTGATATTCGGTGTAAACCTCGGCCAGCAGAAGTTCTTCGGGCTGCTCGGCTCGTCTGCGAAAATCTTCGTAGTCAACCAACTCGTTTTTCGCATTAGAGATTCGAACGGCGAGGGACCGAGCCGAATAGCGTTTTGGGTCCAGATCAAGATCGCGGGCCACCAGGGTGAGCAGGCGCTGAGAGTCAGCCGAATCATAGATGGAAAACGACGTTGTCATGTTGAGTCGCTTAGCTTCGCGGCGCAGAATACGCACGCAGGATGAGTGGAAAGTTGACACCCACATGCCGCGTGCGGCCCCACCCACCTCAGCCGTGACCCGCTCGGCCATCTCTCGAGCGGCCTTGTTGGTGAAGGTGATCGCCAGGATTTGCGAGGGGACAACCCCATCGTGGTTGATGAGATGGGAAATCCGATGCGTGAGCACGCGTGTTTTACCTGAACCCGCACCGGCCACAATCAACAGTGGACTGTCCCGATGCTCCACGGCCTGGAGTTGCGCGGGGTTCAGCGAGGGCATCGGTTGATCGTACGGTGCCCCACCCATGCTCTGGGTCAGCACGTCCTCGGTGTCTAACGCAACTGGGCCACAATGCGGGCGGTGACCTCAACGTCTCCCCCGGCAAGGGTGCGTCGAATCTGCCCGTTCGCATTGAGTGGCACAACGATGAGGGCAGAAAGGCTGGACTTTCGACCCACCTGCAGGCTTGGCGTGGTGCCCAGCGAGCGCGACCAAAACGTCACATCTGCGGCCTTGCCGGTGGTGGTGGCATCAACCTGCAAGATCACCGCGCTCGCCCCCTGGGCTGAGCGCAGGGCACGACGGAGGGAGGTGAGGTTGCCGGTAACCTCGGTGGGCGCAACCGGAATGAGTAACTGCCCCGAAGCGTTGTCGCGCTGGGCATCGGCCTGGAATGCGATGCTGAGATCAACCGCGCCGTTGCTCTTATTGATCACGGTGAACTGGCGCTGGTCATCGAGGGAGACCAGCGTCGTTTGCGTGACAACGTCATTGCGGCGGTAGCTAATGACCGGAGTCGCGCTTGTCCGTTTCTCACCCGTGCCCCGGATAATCAACCGACCGGAACGCTCCCCGTTGGAAAGAGTGACCGCAGCCAACCCGCCGACGGACACACCGTTGACCCCCACCGGCTGGGCGAGGGTGACCACACGCTTTTCTCCCGGCTGTAGCGGTTCATTTGTCGCCGCCGTGGAATAGAGCGGAGTTGTGGAGGTCTCGGTGAGACGACCGCCCGTCTCACCGACTCCGGCGGGTTTCACCAGGTAGCCGAGCACGTCGACGCTGAGATGGGTCGCGCCCGAGGTCGTCGTGAAAGCGATCGTCCCGTCACTGCCCACGGGGACGATGGTGGTGGTGTGGGTGGGGGAATTGACCGAGACCATGTTGATCGGTGACTCCGCATTGGTGCGCGCGGCTAAGTCGGCCGGGGAGTTAGAACCGCGGGTGGTGGTGCGCACCACCACGGCTCGGACAGAGTCACCGGGGCTTTGGGGCAGTGATGCCACATTAATCGCGACCGGGGCTCCCGCACCACCTCCAGAAGACTGAGATAATCGACAACTGGTACCGCCAGGCAGGCCCGCACCACTGCGGGTATCGAGAACGCGGCGCGGTTTGGTGGGAACGAAATCCAGCCCGTTGCCTACCGGCAGCGCGGTGCTGGACGCGGTAGTCCATGAGCTGCACGCGGGCGCAGGCGTGGGACTGCCACCCCAGAAGCTTGTCTGCCCCGCTGCGCCATCCCAGGACAGCGAAATGTGGATGTGGTCGCGGTGGCAATAGGTGTCATAGCCAGATTCCGGCGTTGAGAAACACCCCTTGAGTTCACTCCAAGCCTGGCGGTAGGACTCCCAAATACGGTCACCCCAGCCGATATACATAACCCCGAGGCGCCGAGCCATGGCGTACTCGTTGCCCTGGTCGTCGGTGGCCAGCAGCCAGTCGAGGAAAGCGCTGGCAGTCTGTCGCTGCTCACGGTCGCGAATGTTGATCATCCAGTCCAGCGCGCGTCCCTCTTTGTGCTCACTGCGGCCACCCACGTCGCAATCCCGAGGGATCCAGATGCTGCCGGCGAGTTCAGGGTAGGTCTGGCGAATCAGGTCGGCGAACTTGTCGGTGCCGGGTTGAGCGGGCGGTGAACAAATACCCTGGCCCTGGTAGGACGCGAGTGGATCCACGGCTGAAGGCAGGTCTACAACGGGCTGTGGCACAGCAATATCGGGGTTGATCTTTTCCGCGGTGCCCACCGTTGCTTCGTCGCTGGACTTGCTCGGCTTCGAAGGCTTCGTCGGCTTGCCAGGCTTCGTCGGCTCGCCAAGTTCAGATGGCTTTGTGGGCTTGGCTTCAGGCGCGGGAGTCTGCTTCCCCGATGTGGACTCTGGGCTGTCCAGGACCGGGTCTTGCGGCACACCTGATGGCCCATCCTGAGCGGCTTCTTCAGCGGCGCTGACCAAGGGAGCAGCGGGGACAGGCGCACCGGTGCTGGCTTGTGCACCGGTGGCCGGCACGACGAGAAGACCGGCGCTAAGGCCAAGCCCGAGTACCACGCTGGCGACACGAGCTGATTTTGCGCGTGTGGCCCCCGCGAACCAGAAACGGTTGGCCGGTGCAGAAGTTGAGCCAGGCTCAGCGCGATTAGTCATCAACCCAGACATTAGCGCTCTTACCGGGTGTTTCGCCACACCACAGCGGCCATTCCCAGGGCTTTCCCAACTATCACTTCAGTCACATACGTCACAGAACTCACGTGCGTCATGCGTGGTGATCGGGCGCTACGGGCTACCCGACATAATGACCCGATGCCTGACACCCTTCTCAACAGCGAACCCGCACCCGTCGTCGAACGTGCCCTCGTGGTCACCGCCCATCCAGACGATGTCGACTTTGGTGCCGCCGGCACCATCGCCCACTGGGTAGCCCAGGGCACCAACGTCACCTACTGCATCGTTACCGATGGTGACGCAGGAGGATTTGACCCCGCCGTGCCCCGCAGTGAGATTCCCCGGATCCGTCGCGCGGAGCAGGTAGCGGCCGCAGCAACCCTGGGGGTTAGCGACGTGCGATTCCTGGGATATCGCGATGGCTCGCTCACCGTCGACATGGGCCTGCGCCGTGACATCTCCCGGGTAATCCGACAGGTACGTCCCGAACGCATGCTGATCCAGTCACCGGAGCGGAATTGGAAAAGAATTCCTGCCTCACACCCCGACCACCTTGCCGCAGGTGAAGCGGCCATGTTCGCTATTTATCCTGACGCCCGCAACCCTTTCGCTCACCCTGAGTTACTTCAGGACGAAGATCTGGCCGACTGGGTTGTTCCCGAAGTGTGGGTCATGGGTGGCCCCACCCCCAACCAGGCGGTGGACGTCAGCGACTACTTCGATTTAAAGATCGCCGCTCTTCGCGAACATGCCAGCCAAACGGCGCACATGGACGATCTTGCCGAACGCATCACCCAGTGGCTGACCACGGGGGCCCACCTTGGCGGTCTACCTGAGGGACGCCTCGCGGAGTCCTTTCAGGTGGTGTACGTCTAGCGCACGGCTTGGCCGGTCCTAGGTCCAAAACACCGCGAGGACCACGTTGACCATGGTGAGCCCACCCATAGCAGCCCAAAAGCCAACCTGGTTGCCCGTCTTGCGTCGACCGAGGAATGCCAACACGGTGACCGCCACGGTGATGAGCAGTTTGGTAGCAAGTTTCCAGGTGATCGCGCCACCTTCCACCGCACCGGACTCCAAAAGTCCCTGCAGAATTACGCCGGTCACCAATTGGGTGAGCGCACCGTGCAGCATTGCCGGGTTCACCCCCTTCTGCGGTGACGCCATCTGCACAAGGAAACCGCCCAGCAAACTGGCCAAGCCAATAAAGTGCAGCACGAGCACGACGTTGTAAAGAATCTCCACGATCTACACCCTAACCAGCAGCGGCGTTACTCCCACTCAATGGTGCCCGGGGGCTTACTGGTGATGTCCAGTACGACGCGGTTGACGTCTAGCACCTCGTTGGTGATGCGGGTGGAGATGGTGGCCAAGGTGTCGTAGGGAAGTCGCGACCAATCCGCAGTCATTGCATCCTCGCTAGAAACTGGACGCAGCACGATGGGGTGGCCGTAGGTGCGCCCGTCTCCTTGCACGCCGACCGATCTCACGTCGGCGAGAAGCACCACCGGGCACTGCCAGACATCTCGATCGACGCCGGCAGCGGTGAGTTCTGCCCGGACGATGGCATCGGCGGCGCGCAAGATCTGCAACCGGTGAGCATCGATGGCTCCGACTATCCGGATGGCAAGGCCTGGCCCGGGGAAAGGATGTCGCCAGACGATGTCGGCGGGCACACCGAGTTCCAGGCCTACCTGGCGCACCTCGTCTTTAAATAGCGTGCGCAGCGGCTCGATGAGGTCGAACTCCAGGTCATCGGGCAGCCCGCCCACGTTGTGGTGACTTTTGATGTTGGCCGTGCCGGTACCGCCGCCGGACTCCACCACATCGGGATACAGGGTGCCCTGAACCAGATACTTCACCGATTTCCCGCTGTGGTCGGCAGATTCAACGATCTCGCGGGCAGCCTGCTCGAACACGCGAATGAACTCTCGTCCGATAATTTTTCGTTTTTCTTCCGGGTCAACGACCCCGGCCAGCGCGGAAAGGAACCGATCAGCTGCGTCCACGACCACTAGGCGCACGTCGGTGGCTGCGACAAAGTCTCGCTCCACCTGTTCGGCCTCGCCGGCGCGAAGCAATCCGTGGTCAACGAAAACGCAGGTCAACTGCGTGCCGATGGCTCGTTGAACCAGGGCCGCCGCAACGGATGAATCCACACCCCCGGACAGCCCGCAAATCACCATGTCGTCGCCGACCTGAGAGCGGATGCGCTGAACCTGTTCATCGATTACCCCGGTCATCGACCACGTGGGTTCACAACCGGCAATGCCAAACAGGAAGTGCTCCAAAACACGTTGCCCGTGCTCAGAGTGCATCACTTCCGGGTGAAACTGTACCCCGGCGATGCGTCGTTCTTGGTTTTCAAATGCCGCTACCGGCGCCCCAGCAGAAGTTGCACTGACGGTGAAACCCGGAGGTGCTTGGGTGACCGCATCGCCGTGGGACATCCATACCGAAAGTTGCTGCGGCAATTGCACAAACAGCACGGACGCAGAATCTGTCACGTTCAATTGGGTTCGTCCGTACTCTCGATCGCCGGTTTTGCTTACCGTGCCGCCGAGGGCTTGGGCAAGGGCCTGAAATCCGTAGCAAATGCCAAAAATTGGGATGCCCGCCGCGACTAGTGCGGCGTCGAGGCTGGGCGCTGCGTCGGCATAGACACTCGCCGGTCCGCCCGAGAGGACCACCGCTGCTGGCGCGGCAGCAATAATCTGCGCGGCGGTGGTCGTGTGCGGAATGATTTCGGAGAAAACGCCCGCCTCGCGCACCCGCCGAGCAATGAGTTGCGCGTACTGGGCGCCGTAGTCAACGACGAGGACGACCTGTTGCTGGGAGTATGGGGCGAGCATGGCGTCAGCCTATCGCTGGAAGAGACCATGCCCGCCGGACGAGGACGATGCGAGAGACGTTTCCTCGCATGGGCGCTGCAGCTACGAAGACGTAGGAACGATCAACCGCTGATCGACCAGTTCCCGGTAACCAGGGAAACCAGGAAGAACAGGCCCCAGACCGCCACCGCGATGACACCAAGAACGAAGCCGGCCTTGGCCATGCCGCCGTTGGTGGCTAAACCCTGATCGGACTTGGCCATGCCAATGCGGCCGAAGACAATGGCCAAAATGCCGCCCACGATCGACAGGCAGCCGATAAGACCCAGGATGCCGAGCACGAGTGCGGCGATACCCATGCCGTTTTGTGGCTGGGCCGCCATGGGCTGCCCACCATAGGCGCCCGGGGGCATGCCGGGCGGAGGCGGAGGAGGAGGAGGAGGCGGAGGGGGAGGCACAGACATGGGAGTTCCTTTCCCGAGTTGATGTCGAAGGCAACACTAGTCCGACGCCGATGAATTTAGGTGGAAGAAACCAAAACTTTCACTCCTCAACTGTCACTCCTCGGCCGTGCAGTCCGAGAAGCCTGGCCGCTGATCCTCGTGCAAGACACTTGCTTTGGGTCTTTTTCGTGTGGAACTTTGGCATCGAGACAAATCTGACGAAACACCCCCCGATGCCCTCATCTTTGCCCTACGGTCGGCATGAGTCCTCGTATGAGAAAGATCACCTTCGAGGACGTCACTGCCGTTGTCATTGTCAAATAGATCACTAACCCACCGGGGAGAGACATGAGCCAAATACCCATCTCTGTCACAGTTGACGGCCTCACCTATGACGACGAGGTCGAGCCGCGCACCCTGCTCGTGCATTGGTTGCGTGAATCCATCGGTCGGGTAGGCACGGTGGTGGGCTGTGACACGTCCAGCTGTGGCGCGTGCACCGTACTCATGGATGGCCAAAGCGTGAAGTCCTGCAGCGTTCTCGCTGTCCAGGCCAACGGTCACACGGTTACCACGATTCAGGGCCTCGCCGAGGGCGAAGACAACTGGCACCCGGTGCAGGCAGCGTTTAAGGAATGCCACGGTCTGCAGTGCGGCTACTGCACTCCCGGCATGGTCTTGGCATCGATCGACCTACTTCAGAACAATCCCGACCCGAGCGAGCAGGAAATCCGTGAAGGCCTCGAGGGCAATCTGTGCCGGTGCACCGGCTACCACAACATCGTGAAGTCAGTTCAGTATGCAGCCAACACCATGGCCGGCAAAGACCAGCCAGCCGAACTTACGGGAGGAGCCCGATGACCGACACACTGCCCGATAAGCTGGAGACACTCTCTCCGATGGGCCGACCGCTACGCCGCAAAGAAGACGCGCGCCTGCTGCACGGCCAAACAAACTGGACCGACAACATTCAACTGCCCGGCACGGTTTACATGGCGATCCTGCGCAGCCCCATGGCCCATGCCCGCATCACCCACCTCGATGTCACTCCTGCCCTATCTGAACCCCACGTCGTGGCCGCCTACAGCGCCAAAGAACTCGGCGACCTCAACGGAGCGGTGCCATGCGTATGGCCGGTCACCGACGACATGCAAGCCCCTGCCTTTCCGGCACTGGCCGTAGACAAGGTGCGCCATGTGGGCGACTGTGTCGCCGTGGTGTTGGCCACCGATCGCAATGCGGCCTATGACGCACTCGATGCCATCGAGATCGACTACGACCAGCTCCCGGCCGTCATCGATCTGGAAAGTGCACTGCAACCTGGCGCCACCCTGGTCCACGACGGTGCAGACTCCCCCGGCACCAATGAGTGCTACACCTACCACCTGCCAGGTACCGGTATCCCCTACGACGAGGCCAAAACTAAAGCCGATGTCGTCGTCAAGCGACGGTTCATCAACCAGCGACTCATCCCCGCCTTCATGGAGCCACGCGCCGTTGTTGCCTCACCCATGGGCGTCAGCAACGAGATGACGGTGTGGTCGTCCACCCAAATTCCGCACATTCTGCGCGTGCTGCTGGCTCTCGTCACCGGTCTACCCGAAAACTCCCTGCGCATCATTGCTCCCGATGTCGGTGGCGGATTCGGTGGCAAACTGCAGATATACCGCGAGGAAATTCTCGCCGTGCAGATCGCTCGACAGCTCGGCCGACCGGTAAAATGGACCGAGACACGCAGCGAAAACATGGTGGCCACCCACCACGGTCGCGGCCAGGTGCAAGATATTGAAATCGCCGCCACCAAGAACGGCAAGCTCCTAGGTATGAAGGTCAACCTGCTTGCCGACATGGGTGCCTACCTGCAGATCATTACGCCGGGCACTCCTCTCCTGGGCATGTTCATGTACCCGGGCATTTACAAGATGGATGCCTATGACTTCAACTGCATCGGTGTCTTTACGAATAAGACGCCAACGGATGCCTATCGTGGCGCCGGTCGGCCTGAGTCCACCTACGCGATGGAGCGCATCATGGACGAATTGGCAGCCGAGTTGAACATGGACCCCATGGAGTTGCGCAAGAAGAACTGGATCAACCATGAGGACTTCCCCTACGCCACGATCGCTGGCCTCGTGTACGACACCGGTAATTATGAAGCAGCCACGGACAAGGCCATGGAGATGTTCGACTACGACAGTCTCCGCGCCGAACAGCAACGGCGCCGCGCTTCCGGCGACCCCGTCCAACTGGGCATTGGTATCTCAACCTTCACCGAAATGTGTGGCCTGGCGCCCTCACGTACGCTTGGTGCGCTGAAATACGTCGCCGGCGGCTGGGAGCACTGCACGATTCGGATGCTCCCCACCGGCAAGGTCGAACTGATCACCGGTACGTCACCACATGGTCAGGGCCATGAAACAGCCTGGAGTCAGATCGCCGCTGACATCCTCGGCGTCGGCGTGGACGACATTGAGGTCATTCACTCCGACACCGGTCGGGCGCCCTACGGCATGGACACGTACGGCTCCCGGTCTCTTGCTGTTGGTGGCCAGGCCATCAAGAAGGCGGCCGAGCGACTCATTGAGAAGGCGCGCGTTATTGCCGCGCACCAACTTGAATGTTCAGTCGACGACCTGGAGTATGTCGGTGGCGCGTTCCGAGTTAAGGGCGATGCAGAAAAAGCCCAACCCCTTGCGGCAGTCGCCTTTGAGGCCTTTAGCGCGCACAACCTGCCCGATGGCGTTGAACCGACACTGCAGGCGGAGTCCACCGTTGACCCGCAGGACTTCTCCTACCCGCACGGAACCCACCTAGCCGCGGTTGAGGTTGATACCGAAACGGGAAAGACAACACTGCGCACCTACGTCTGCGTAGACGATGTCGGCGTTCAGGTGAATCCCATGATCGTGGAAGGTCAGGTCCACGGCGGTCTGGCTCAAGGCATCGCACAGGCGATGTATGAGGGGGTCGAGTACGACGAGGATGGCAACCTTCTCACCGCCAGCCTCGCTGACTATCTCGTGCCAAGCGCGGCTGATCTGCCGTCGTTCACTACCTCCACCACCGAAACCCCCTCCACCACGAACCCGCTGGGCACCAAGGGCGTGGGTGAGGCGGGAACGATCGCGTCAACCCCGGCAATTATCAATGCCATCGTTGATGCGCTGCGACCGATGGGCGTTACCGATGTCCAGATGCCGGCATCCCCGCAGCGGGTGTGGCGGACCCTGCAGGAAGCGAAAGGTGGAAACGCATGATTCCCATCGCGTTTGACTATGTCCGACCAACCACGATTCCCGAGGCGGTAGCAGCACTGGTCGCAAGCGGTGAGGACGGAAAAATCCTCGCCGGTGGTCAGTCGCTGATGCCTGTCCTGCGCCTACGCATGGCTGCACCCTCCGTCGTCATCGACTGCAGCGAGATTGCCGACCTCCAGGGCGTGCGAGATGACGGAAATTCGATCGTGATCGGTGCAGGCACTACCCATCACGATGTGATGAATAGCCCCATCGTGAAAGAACACTCTCCCCTGTTGGCAATGGCCACGGCGACGGTGGCAGATCCTGCCATCCGTCATCGCGGCACGCTCGGCGGCGCACTAGCTCATGCCGATCCGGCCGGGGATCTCCCTGCCGTTGCTCTCGCCCTTGATGGCGTGCTGAGCGTCACCGGCCCGAATGGGTCACGCGATATCGCAGCGGCTGATTTTTTCACCGACTACTTCACCACGTCGATGGCGGAGGACGAAATTCTGGTTTCCGTCACTCTGCCCAAACTAGGTGCTGGCTGGGGCTACCACTATGAAAAGTTTCAACGCACCGCACAGGGGTGGGCGATCGTTGGTGTTGCCGCTGCTGTCCATCGCAGCAATGGCAACATCACCGCCGCTCGCATCGGTCTGACCAATATGGCTCCAAGCCCGGTCCGGGCATCGTCGGTGGAGACCGCACTCAGCGGCGCTGACGCCACGGTGAAAGCGGTAGGCGACGCAGCAGCGTCGGCCGCCGATGGCACTCGAGCCACGAGCGATTTACACGCCGCAGCCGACTATCGCGAGCATCTGGCGCGAGTGATCACCAAGCGAGCGGTTCTTACCGCTGGCGGCATCTGAGTCGATCTGACCCCTGCGCGTTGCTAGCGCACTTCTACGATCGGTAGTCGCAGCGCCGCAGGGGCATGTTCGGGCACGACCGGGTTCTTCGGCATCACCGCAGTCACGCGTTGATACGGCGCCCCGACCTCTGGGCGCTGGTCTGTTTCACCCTTATTGGGCCACAGTGCCATGGCCCGCTCAGCCTGTGCGGTGATCGTCAACGATGGATTCACGCCGAGGTTGGCCGTGATCGCCGAACCGTCCACGATGTGCAGCCCAGGATGGCCAAAGGCCCGATGGTAAGCATCGACGACGCCGCTGTCTGTATCGGCGCCGATCGCGCAACCGCCCACAAAGTGCGCGGTGAGAACAGCATCGAGATTGTCAAAAGCATTACTGCCGGCGACGCCATCGATCTTTTGTGCAATGCGGTGGACAACCTCAGCCGAGGCTGGAATGTAGGTGGGTGCCGGGTTAGATTCATCCTGCTTGGTGGTCAGACGCCAACGTCCCAGCCGACCGCGTTTGCCAGTGAGGGTGAGGGAGTTGTCGACCGGCTGCATCACCAGTGAGATCACGGCACGCTCACTCCAGCGACGCACATTGAGCAGCGCGGCTGCTTCTCCCCGCTGATGCCACAATTCTTTCGTCCACGTGCGCCACCGCGGTTCACCATCACGTGGCACGGTCAACACCGACTGCAGCAGCCCCATGGAGTTAGATCCCTTGCCGTAGCGAACCGGCTCAACGTGGGTGTTTTCATCCGGGTAAAAACTGGAGGTAATAGCAACGCCCTGGGTGTAATCAGTGTCGGCAGTTCGCGCAACAGCGCCAAGAATCGACTCGGAGTTCGTGCGCGATAATCGGCCGAGGGTTCGGGAGAGACGCGGGAGGCTGCCCTGATCTTTCATGCGGTGCAACAACTTCTGCGTGTTGTAGGTTCCTGCCGCCATGATGACATGCTC
Organism: Candidatus Nanopelagicales bacterium; assembly: GCA_018609125.1. Taxonomy (GTDB): domain Bacteria; phylum Actinomycetota; class Actinomycetes; order S36-B12; family S36-B12; genus M55B157. The sequence goes on from JABAYF010000029.1 coordinate 31,979, forward strand.
CGCGCTGAATGTACGTCCGCGCTTTGACCAAGAACCGGTACGCACCGTGTCTACCGTGTATCCCCCACCCTCTCGCGGCTCAATGCCGCGCACGGTGGTCAGCGGATGAACAACCGCTCCAGCAGCTTCAGCCAGACCGAGGTAGTTCTTGGGCAGCGTGTTCTTCGCGTTGTGCCGACACCCCGTCATGCATTCGCCACACTCGATGCAGCCGCGTCGGGTGGGACCGACGCCGCCGAAGTAGGGATCAGCAGATTCAACTCCGGGACCTTCACCGAAAAAGACACCCACCGGTGTCATTCGGAATGTGTGGCCCACTCCCATATCGTCAGCAATGGCCTTCATCACCAGATCGCTTGGCGTCATGGTGGGGTTGTCTGCCACGCCCAACATGCGAGCTGCCTGATCGTAATAGGGCGCTAACTCCTGCGCCCAATCGGTGATATCTGCCCATTGGGGGTCGCGGAAGAACCGCTCCGGGGGCACATACAGGGTGTTGGCATAAACCAGGGAACCCCCGCCTACCCCCGCGCCCGCCAGGACAACCACATCCTTGAGCACATGGATTCGTTGCAGGCCGGTGCAGCCGAGTTTGGGTGCCCAGAGAAAAGACTTCAACCGCCAGGACGTTTTGGGGTAATTGGTCTCGTCAAAGCGACGACCGGCTTCGATGACACCCACCCGGTAACCCTTTTCCACCAGTCGCAGCGCAGCGACTGACCCGCCAAAGCCCGACCCCACGATCAACACGTCGTAGTCGTACCCACTCATGATGCTCCCTTCGATCGATGCCCTAAGGGTCGCATGATTCGCACCGATCGCGCGAGCAAATCAGCCCACCGACGGTCAGAGATCCCGGCAGGGGCGGAAAATCCCCAGATTCGCTGAGTAGCAATGGTTTGTGATTCGGTGTAATTGAGCAACCCCGCAATACCGTGACGCGCCCCCAAACCCGATGCTCCCCGCCCACCGAGGGGCGCAGCCACCGACCCCCAGGCCGCGGCATAACCGTCGTTAATGTTGACCGATCCGGAGTTGAGCCGACGGGCCAGTGCCTTTCCCCGACCAACATCGGCGGTCACGATTGATGCATTGAGTCCGTACTCGGTGTCGTTGGCAAGCTGAATCGCGTGATCATCGTCGCTCGTGACGTAGATCGAGGCCACCGGCCCGAAAGTCTCCTGGCCGCACAGGTCCATCCCGACTGTGACGTCGGTCAGCAGCGTGGGAAGGTACACAAGCGGCCCAATTTCGGGTCGTCGCCGGCCACCGGACACCACCGTCGCACCAGCGGCTAAAGCTTGCTCCACCTGCCCCGAAACACGATCCAGATGGGTGTCGTTGATCAACGGCCCTAGATCACTGCCCCAGCCCGGACGGGTGCCAATCTTTAACGCTGCTACTCGATTTCTCAGTTGCTCAACGAATGGTTCGAACAGTTTCCGATCCACATAAATACGTTCCATCGCAATACATAACTGACCTGAGTTAGCGAAGACCGCGCGCTCGGCAATGCGCACGGCTCGACCCACCTGGGCATCGGCTCGCACGATGAGTGCGTTCTTGCCGCCCAACTCCATCGTGGCGCTGATCAAGCGCTCGCCACACCGTGCGGCAACTATGCGACCGGTCGCTGACGAACCAGTAAACATGACATGGTCTACCTGGTCGATCAGCCGCGCACCCACCGTTGGCCCATCGCCGGTCACGAGTTGATAGACGTTGGCGGGTAGACCGGCTTCACGCAGTAGCCGCCGACACCAACCGGCGGTCAAGGAGGTTTGAACGTCAGGTTTCACCACCACCGCATTCCCGGCCAACATCGCTGGAACCGCATCGGACAGCGCCAGACTCAGCGGGTAGTTCCACGGGGCAATCACTCCTACCACCCCGATCGGATGATGAACCTCCCGCACCGAGGTCAGCACTGGAATTGCCCCTCGATGAGCCCTGTCAGCCAGTAGTCGTTTCGCGGTTCGGGCGTAGTACTGCGTGACGACACACACGTCCAGCAGTTCTTCCAGCGCATCGCGACGAGCTTTACCTGTCTCAAATTGAATAATGTCCAGCACGTCCTCGCGATGGCGAAGGAGTAGGTCATGAAAGCGCAGCATGACGTCGATGCGTTCGGTAATTTTTGTTGCTGCCCAACGAAGTTGACTGCTTCGCGCCCGGGCTACAGCTTCGTCCACTGCATGATCGCTCGACAGGGGCAGGGCGTACAAATAACTGTTGGTGAAAGGTGCCTTCACCTCGCGGTACCCCGCTTCACCACCGTTGAACTGATCCGTTAACTCTGCCGCGGTCGCTGCTGTCCAACCCATGTCCTGCAACGTCAGAGCCGTACGTGTCGAGGTCATGGCGTACTCGTTTCGTGCAGTCGCGCCGCGAGCGTGTTTCGCGCAAATTCCCGCACTGATTCCTCCTGCTGAGCCGGGCTCCATTGCAAGAGTTTGGCCATAATCGGGGCTGCGGCAACAGAGGCGGCAACCCCGTGATCTTTGGTCTCCAGCGTTACACGCAGTCGGCGCGTGAGTACATCGTCCAGACTGAGGGCTCCACTTTTCGTTACGGCCACGACCACTTCGGCTCGAAGGTAGGGCATACCGTCGTTTAACGGTTCCGCCATCGTCGGGTCGAGGTCAATAACGGCAAATACCTCACTCATCCGGTCACCGTGACGGCGCAGGAGACCTTCAATAGCCTCCACGGTCATTCCCCGCTCCGCAGCGATCTGCGCACGATGCGCCCACTCCTCGGCGTAGCCATCAGCACCGGAGAGCGGAATATCCTGTGTCGTCGACTCGGCTATCGCGCGCAGTGGCACCAAAGGCGTTGGCGCATGGGAGCTAATGTAGTCAACGGCTGCGTCCACCACGTCGCAAGCCATCACGCGATAGGTTGTGTATTTACCTCCGGCAATGAGGATGAGCCCTGGCCTCGGTCGAAAAACAGAATGTTCACGGGATAGCGTGGTGGTTTCGTCAGATTCGCCATCGCCGGCAAGCAGTGGGCGCAATCCCGCGTAGGTTGCCACCACGTCGTTACGCGTGATCGGACGAGCTAGCCAATGATTCGCTTGCTCAAGCAGGTAATCAATGTCAGTGCTCGTGGCCACGGGTTCTGCCGGGTCGCCATCCTCCTCAGTGCCTGCACCCCAAGGTGTATCAGTCGTGCCGATGAGCCAATACTTGCCCCAGGGAAGCAGGAAAAGCACGCTGGCCGCCGTGCGAGCAATAATTGCTGTTGTCGACCGGATGGCGGAGGCTGGCACCACAAGGTGAACACCCTTGCTCTGTTGAACTCGACCGGGGGCATGAGCATCGGCCTGATGAATCAGGTCATCTGTCCACACACCCGCCGCTCCCACCACGCAGCGGGCGTAAATGTTAAGGGATGGTCCTTCCGGATCAAAAGTGTCGCGGGCAATAACGCCGATCACCTGATCTTCTTCGTAGAGCAGACCGGTCGCCATGACGCGGGTAGCCACCTGCGCACCAAAGGACGCCGCGGTGCGGGCCAGCGCAACGGTGTGGCGAGCGTCATCAATCTGCGCGTCATGAAACCGCACCGCACCGGCGATGTGATCAGAATCTAAATCGGGAGCCAAGGCTTTGGCCTGGTCCCGAGTCAGACTTTTCGGCCGCGGCATGCTTCCCCCGTATGCACCTACCCGGCTCAGCAGGTCATAGAGCCGAATTCCTGATGCAACGTAGGGACGTTGCCAATGCTTGGCCACGGGAAACAGAAAAGGAACCGGGCGCACGAGGTGGGGCGCAAGCCGGTCGAGCAATAGGCCGCGCTCGGTGAGCGCCTCATGGACCAGGGAGAACTCCCGCTGCTCTAGGTAACGCAGCCCGCCGTGGGCCAGTCGAGACGACCGAGACGACGTGCCCGCCGCAAGGTCCTGCATTTCAATCAGCCCGACCCGCAAACCACGAGCGGCGGCATCAAGGGCCGCACCGTTGCCGACCACTCCCCCGCCCACGATCAACAGGTCCAGTGGTTGCGCTGCCGTCGTCGCTCGCAGTTCACGCAGGGCCCCAGCCCGTTGGTCCGGGTTGAGGGCGCCGTCTGTGCGCACGCGGTGAGGAGACTCCGACATGGGCTTAATCTATGCTTCAGGGCAGATTGTCGCTGAGCACCCGGCACACTTCAGCGAGAACTCGACGCAACTCAGCATTGTCCACGTCTACGGACTGGTGATGACCTCAACTCGCTGAAATTCCTTCAGATCGCTGTATCCGGTTGTGGCCATTGCCTTGCGAAGAGCACCCACCAAATTGGCGGAGCCGTCAGAAGTATGGGACGGCCCGTGCATAATCTGCTCCAACGTGCCCACGGTGCCCAGATCCTTTCGCTGGCCCCGAGGCAGGGAACCGTGCCAGGCTTCAGCGCCCCAGTGCCAACCGCAACCGGGTGAATCGGTGGCCCGAGCAAATACTGAGCCGATCATGACCGCATCAGCACCGCAAGCCAATGCTTTGACCAGCGAACCGCTCGAGCCAACCGAACCGTCAGCGATCACATGCACGTACCGGCCCTGGGACTCATCGAGGTAGTCACGACGCGCCTCGGCCACTTCCGCTACCGCTGTCGCCATCGGCACCCGGATGCCCAACACATCAGAGGTGGTGTGTGCTGCTCCTCCACCAAATCCCACCAGGACTCCGGCAGCACCGGTGCGCATCAAGTGCAGAGCTGCCTGGTAGGTCGAGCAGCCGCCCACGATGACGGGGACATCTAGATCGTAGATAAAGGTCTTGAGATTGAGTGGTTCACCGTGCTCAGACACGTGCTCAGCGGACACCGTGGTGCCGCGAATAACTAGCAATTCAATACCGGCGGCGACGGCGTGCGGTGCGAGTTCGGCTGCGTGAGGCGGGGACACCGCAACGGCAATGGTCCCACCAGATTCACGCAATTCCTGCACCCGCTGTCCGATGAGTTCCGGATCCACCGGAGCGGTGGCATAGGCCTCCTGCAGACCACGAACCACATCCTGGGTGGGCAGTTGTCGAATCCGTTCCAGCACCGGTTGCGGGTCGGCGTAGCGGGTCCACAAGCCCTCAAGGTTCAACACCGCAAGAGCGCCGAGGCGACTGAGTTCAGCAGCACTTGCCGGCGAGACAACGGAGTCCATGGGTGCGGCCAGAATGGGCGTGGAGAAGCGATATGCGTCGATGCGCCAGTCGGTGGAGACCTCATCAGCGTTGCGCGTGCGTCGACTCGGTGCCACTGCGATGTCGTCGAAAGAATATGCGGTACGCGCACGCTTACCTCGACCAATTTCAATGCTTGTCACGATAGGTCCTCTTCTTAGCCGCGCGAATGGTAGTTGGGTGCTTCGACCGTCATCGTGACGTCGTGGGGATGGCTCTCTTTTAGGCCGGCAGCAGTGATGCGCACGAACCGGCCTTTGGCATGCAACTGTTCGATGGTCTGCGCTCCGGAATAACCCATAGATGCGCGCAAGCCACCGATGAGTTGGTGTGCCACAACCGATAACGGCCCGCGATAGGCCACCATTCCTTCGATACCTTCGGGGACAAGCTTGTCATCGCTGAGGACATCGTCTTGGAAATAGCGATCCTTTGAGTAGGACCGCCCCTGACCTCGAGACTGCATCGCACCGAGTGATCCCATGCCTCGATACGCCTTGAACTGCTTGCCGTTGACAAAAACAACATCGCCGGGAGCTTCTTCGCAGCCGGCCAATAAGCTACCCACCATGACCGAGTCTGCCCCGGCCACGAGGGCCTTGGCGATGTCTCCGGAGAACTGAAGGCCGCCATCCCCGATGACCGGAATACCCACGGGCCGAGCAGCTTTCGCGGCGGCATGAATCGCTGACACCTGCGGGACGCCCACACCTGCGACCACCCGGGTTGTGCAAATAGACCCCGGACCAACGCCAACCTTAATGCCATCAGCACCTGCATCTATGAGAGCCTGCGCGCCACCGGTGGTGGCCACATTGCCAGCAATGATGTCTACACCAACGGACTTCTTGAGCAGGGCTACGGTGTCAGTCACCGCCCGCGAATGGCCGTGCGCGGTGTCCACGACGAGCAGGTCAACACCAGCCTCGATAAGTTCATGGGCCCGACGGTAGGCGTCTTCACCCACGCCGACCGCAGCACCCACAACAAGTCGGCCATGATCATCTTTGGTGGCATGTGGGTACTTATCGGCTTTCACAAAGTCTTTCACCGTGAACAGTCCGCCGAGACGCCCGTCGGCGTGCACGAGCGGCAATTTTTCGATTTTGTTCTTCGCCAATAGTGCCAGTGCATCAGCGGGATCCACCCCCACCGGAGCGGTGACCAACGGCATGGAGGTCATCAGCTCACCCACCTGGCGGGTTCGGTCATCTTCGAATCGCAAGTCCCTGTTTGTCACGATGCCCAGCAGCAGACCCTGTTCGTTGACGACCGGAACTCCGCTGATTCGGTAGCGACCACACAGCTCATCGACCTCACCCACGGTTGCACTCGGTGCGCAGACGACCGGTCGACTGACCATGCCCGCTTCAGATCGCTTCACCACATCGACCTGCTCGACCTGATCAGTGATCGACAGGTTGCGGTGCAAAATGCCCACCCCACCTTGGCGGGCCATGGCGATCGCCATGCGGGATTCGGTGACCGTGTCCATCGCGCTCGACACCAGGGGCATCTTTATTGACAGGTTACGGCTGAGGCGCGTCGTGGTGTCAACTTCACTGGGCACCACGTCTGACTCTGCCGGCAGCAGCAGCACATCGTCGAACGTGAGACCAAGATAGGCAAACTCCATGGGCAGTCCGGCATCCTCAGTCATGTGTCGAAGGGTACCGGCCAAGCACTTCACCAATTCGGCGGACATCAGCCTGCCGCATCCACGCCGCTGC
>JABAYF010000009.1 GCA_018609125.1 Candidatus Nanopelagicales bacterium
GGGGTGCCACTGACCGACGGAGTGTGGGAGGCAGGCGTTCGCGTGGTCTAGGTCGGCAAAGCCGACAGCACCCGATCCAGTCGGTTGCCGGGGTCACCGGCGAGATCAAGCCGGTTCCCCTCGGACAACTTTGGCCAGACGTGGGTGCCGATGGCACCATCGGCGGCCAATGCATAGGCCTGACCATCGCGTTGACCTCGATCCGATGCCCAGCCCACGTCAGGGCGACACCACACGATGAGGTCATAGGTGGCTGCATCGGCAAGTCCATCGACGAGGAGATCGTGGTTGTCGAAGTACAGGAGTGAATACACCGCTGTCATCACCGGCAGCGGGTCGGCCACGATTGCCGGTGTCTGCACGTGGGCAGCTGCCCGCAGCACCGTGTTCATGGTGGCTTGCTGGGTCAAAAATATGCCCTCTTGGTCAGCCAGTGAGGGCACTCGACCAAAGGTGGTCACGAACTCGCGCAGGTATTCCTCACCGATGAACGCAGGAATGGCATTGGCGAGTTGCTGAGCCAGTGTCGTTTTTCCGGTGCACTCACCACCAAGGAGACCGATGCGGAAAGGGGCTCCTTGGGTCACTTGCGCGTTTGAATGGCCGCAGCGAGATCGTTGCTGGCAAAACCGCCCAGCGCCTGATCGTCATGGGCGTAGCGGAACAGCACCACGCTGAACACGCCACGCATCATCGACAGCAGGAGTGATCCGATAATGAAAATGATGACACCCACGACCGCGATGGCGATGCCGGCCGCATCAACATTGGATGACATGAGATAAACGCCAAGCACGATGAAAACGAGCGCGGGAAGAAAGGTGAACAGTGCGATGCGTCCACCAATGCGCACGCCGCCGAAAACCTGGAGGCCCCAACGCTTCTGCACCAATTTACGCGAGAGGTTGATTGCGTGAATTGGGCCGGCAGAATCAAGCATGATGTAGGGCAGAGTGAAAAAGTTCACGATGCGCCAAACCACCAGAATTCCGGCCGCCGCAATATTACGGACCACGCCGGCGGCACCGCTGCTGTCGCCGCGAACCAGTGAAGCTACGCCATTGACGAATAACGCAACGATGGCCCAACCCATCAGTGGGAAGAAGCGACCCAGGGCAGTGCCGAGGCCGTAGCCCACCCCGCTGGGGCGACCAGCCAGCTGGGCATCTGTGGCAGCAACGAGAGCACCCGCGGTGAAGGTGAGTGCCAGCGGCGTAACGATGACACCCAGCACCGCCAACACGATGGCCAAGGCAGCAGTACCGGCTGCCAGCGCGATAGCAGCCGGAACCCAAAAGACAACCAGGGGAATCAGCGCGAAAATGAAGCCCAAAACCGGAAAGGTGAGCAGGTAGCGATTCTCACCCACGATTTTCCATGATTGATCGGTCAGTTGTCGCGACTGTTTCCATCGAGAATTGGCCATGGCGTGAAATTAGCAGTGACCCCCCTTGAAACACCGGTTACCCATGAGTAGCCTAGGAGTTGACACTTGCTCAATAAGTGAGCGCCGACCAGGCCCGCCAGCAAAGGAGTCCGACATGACCGAGGCCTATATTTATGAAGCCATCCGCACCCCGCGAGGTCGCGGCAAAGCTAACGGATCCCTGCATGGGGTGAAGCCGGTGAGCCTCGTGACCGGGCTCCTCAATGAACTCCAGGCCCGCCACCCAGGTCTGGATCCGGCAAACATCGACGACGTCGTGCTCGGCTGCGTTACCCCGGTGGGCGACCAGGGTGCTGACATTGCCAAGACGGCCGCAATCGCCGCAGGCCTTCCCCCTACCGTGGCCGGTACGCAGATCAACCGTTTCTGCGCCTCAGGGCTTGAGTCGATCAACATTGCCGCCCAAAAGGTACGGGCCGGCTGGGATTCCCTCGTCGTTGCCGGTGGGGTGGAGTCGATGAGTCGTGTTCCCATCGGAAGTGATGGCGGGCCATGGGCGATGGATCCAGAAACCGCGTACGACTCCTACTTTGTGCCCCAGGGCATCAGTGCTGATCTCATTGCCACCATTGAAGGCTTCACTCGCGACGATGTCGATGCGTATTCAGTGCGGTCGCAAGAGCGCGCTGCGGCAGCCTGGAGCGGTGGACACTTCACCAAGTCGTTAGTGCCTGTCCGTGACAGCAATGGCGTCATCATTCTTGATCACGACGAACACATGCGCGCTGAAACCACCATGGAATCCCTGTCTAAGCTGTCCCCCGCGTTTGCGGCCATGGGCGACATGGGTGGCTTCGACGCGGTCGCGTTGCAGAAGTTTCACTGGGTGGAGCGCATCGACCATGTGCACACAGCAGGTAACTCTTCGGGCATTGTGGATGGTGCCGCACTGGTCCTGGTGGGTAGTGAAGAGGCCGGCCGCATCGCTGGACTCACCCCGCGCGGGCGCGTTGTGGCCACCGCGGTGAGTGGCGATGACCCGACCATTATGCTCACCGGCCCCACGCCGGCTACGCACAAAGTTCTTGCTGCAGCGGGCCTTACGCCCAAGGACATCGATGTCTGGGAACTCAACGAAGCATTCGCTGCGGTGGTGTTGAAGTGGATGAAGGACTTCAATCTCGATATCGAACAGGTCAACGTCAACGGTGGTGCGATCGCCATGGGTCACCCCCTCGGCGCCACCGGCACGATGATCACCGGCACCGTGCTTGACGAACTTGAGCGCACCGGCGGCCGCTACGGCCTCATCACCCTGTGCATCGGCGGCGGTATGGGCCTGGCCACCATTATTGAGCGGATCTGAGGAGACTTCACGCAATGAACAACATGATTACCTGGGATCGCGGAACAGACGGTGTCGTCACCCTCACGATGGACGAGCCCGGTGCCAGCGCGAACACCATGAACGACGTGTTCATCTCTTCTCTAGAGCAAACACTGGATCGGATCGAGGCGGAGAAGGAGGACATCACCGGAGTTGTCATCACCAGCGCGAAGAAGACTTTCTTCGCCGGTGCTGATCTCAACCTCGTTATTCAAGCCACACCCGCCGACGCGCAGCGACTCGAATTAGAAACCGCTCGCATCAAAAAGGCACTGCGGCGCCTAGAAACGTGCGGTAAGCCCGTTGTTGCCGCGATCAATGGTGCCGCACTCGGTGGCGGTCTAGAAATTGCGCTCGCCTGCCACCATCGCATTGCGGTCGACGCTCGCGGAAGCGAAATCGGTTTACCTGAGGTGTCTCTAGGCCTGCTGCCGGGTGCCGGTGGCGTCGTCCGTACCGTGCGCATGTTCGGATTGCAAAAGGCGCTCATGGAGGTGCTGCTGCAAGGCCAGCGCCGCAAGCCGGCAAAGGCGGCAGAGGTAGGTCTCATTAGCGAGGTCGTTGCTGATCCGGCGGTCATGATGGCCAATGCCAAGACCTGGATCGCGGCTAACCCCGAAGCAGTGCAGCCCTGGGATGCCCCCGGCTACAAAATGCCCGGCGGCACACCGTCACAACCCAAGCTTGCGATGATGCTGCCGGCGTTCCCGGCAAACCTGCGCAAGCAGATCAAGGGCGCACCCATGCCCGCACCTTTGGCCATCATGTCGGCTGCGGTTGAGGGCGCACAGGTTGATTTCGCAACCGCTGAAAAGATTGAGGGCCGCTACTTCGTGAGCCTGGCTATCGGTCAAACAGCCAAGAACATGACGCAAGCGTTTTTCTTTGACCTGCAACACATCACCAAGGGTGGAGCTCGTCCCGATGGCTTCCCGCGCTACACCGCGGTCAAGGCTCTGGTAATGGGCGCGGGCATGATGGGCGCCGGTATCGCTTACGTGTGCGCCCGTAACAACATTGAGGTCGTGCTCGTCGATACCACCCTCGCGGCGGCCGAAAAGGGTAAGGCCTACTCCCAGAACCTCCTCGATAAGGCTGTGTCCCGCGGACGCATGACCGAGCAGGCGCGCAATGACATTTTGGCCAGAATTCACCCATCCGACACCGTCGAAGACGGTGAGGGCGCCGATCTTGTTGTCGAGGCGGTGTTTGAAAGCCAGGAATTGAAGACCGAGGTCTTCGGCCGGATCGAACCTGTTGTGGCCGCTGATGCACTGCTCGGCTCCAATACTTCCACGCTGCCCATCACCGGGTTGGCCGATGGGGTAAAGCGCCAGGAAGATTTCATTGGGCTGCACTTCTTCTCACCGGTGGACAAAATGCCGCTATTGGAAATCGTGGTGGGTGCAAAGACCTCCGACGCCGCCATCGCTAAGGCGCTGGATTTCGCCGCGCAAATCAAAAAGACCCCGATCGTGGTGAACGATTCTCGTGGTTTCTTCACCTCCCGCGTGATCGGTACCTTCATGGGCGAAGCGGTGGCCATGCTCGCCGAGGGCGCGCCGGCACCCTCCATCGAACAGGCGGGTTTGCAGGCCGGGTACCCCACCGGCCCGTTGGCACTGTTCGACGAGGTCAGCCTCACCCTGGGTCGGCGCATCCGCGAAGAAGGTCGCGTCGCGGCCAAGGAAGCTGGGCAAGATTTTGCCGAGCACCCGTCGTTTCCCGCCATTGACAAGATGGTGGTGGAGTTCGAGCGTGGCGGCCGAGCAGCGGGTGCGGGTTTTTATGAGTACGCCGACGGCAAGCGGCTGGGCCTGTGGGATGCCCTCGGTGAACACTTCGGCGGCGACAACATGACGATGCCCTTCATCGATATGAAGGAGCGAATGCTCTTCGCCGAAGCTATCGAGAGCATAAAATGCCTTGATGAAGGTGTTCTTCGGTCGGTCCCCGAGGCCAATATTGGCTCGATTTTCGGTATTGGTTTCCCGCCGTGGACCGGTGGTGTGCTGCAGTACGTGAACGGCTACGTAGCACCCGATGGCACGGTCAGTGGACCGGTCGGATTCGTGGCTAGAGCGCGTGAACTTGCCACTGTCTACGGCGATCGATTCACCCCACCCGCATCCGTGGTGGCCCTGGCTGAATCAGGTGGCCGCTACTCCTAACGCGGTCGTCACCCGCTCCCGCATGAGCGGGTGCGATCGCCGTCGTCAACTCGTGCAGATCGGCTGGCAACTACTGCAAAACCAGCCGATCCACGAGCTGGCTCTCGATGAGGTGGCCGCTGCCGCTGGCATCTCTCGTTCCCTTCTTTTCCACTATTTTCCCACCAAGGGCGACTTCTATGCCGCCGTCGTGGAAGCTGCGGGTGCGCGCATGCTCAAACCCGTTCGAGTCACCGGCAGTGACACTCCTGAGCAGCGTGTACGCGTCCTCATCGAGGGATTTATCCGGCTCGTGGAGCGCAACCGAGTGGGCTACACCTCGTTGGTGCGAGGTGCCGGTGGCGGTGACGTTCGCGTTGTTGATGCGATGGCGCGCGTACGTGATTCGTTGGTGCCGCGGTGGCTGTCAGCAGCCGGCATCAGTGATGTATCGACACCGGAAACTGAACTCACCCGCCTCGTTGTTCGAGGGTGGTTGGTTGGGATGGAAGAAACTGTTTTGGCGTGGAACCCCCAACGTGTCGCCCGTGATGTATTAATCGATCATCTCGTGCGGTCGTTTTTCGCTGAAATTGAGCTTGCTGCGACGTCGTAGCAACGCACAGATTGCACCCGTGTGGCAGCGCCGATTTTTGTTGGCAGCCCAGTAGCGTCGACCCATGACCGAGCAAGACCTCTCACACCTGTCCGGTGTGTCAGGTGCTGCCCGCTTCATTCGCATCGTGCTTGGTCTCGGTGCACTGCTCTTTATCGTCTCCGGTATCGCATTGCTGATCGCACCGTCCCTGCTGGCCGAACAACTAGGCCTCGAGGCACTCGCCGACACCAATTGGACTCTGCAAATGCTGGGTGCAGCACTCATTGGGCTCAGCGGTCAGATGTGGTTGGTGCGCCGCGCTCCCGATCATCCCGTGCTCGGCAGCGCCGTGGTCATGTTGGTCGCCGGTGGCCTCATGGTGGTGCTCACCCTCACCCTGCCCGGCCCGTGGACCATCCTGCGCTGGGTCTACCTGGGCGTTGGCGTCATCTTCTGGCTGACGTATGCACTCCTTGTCTGGAGCAGTCGCCGCCGAACCTAGACCGATGAGGGGTTGTCGTACAGCGCGAGTAGCCGGGGAAGTAGTTCGGCGAAGGGCGCGAAGAGTGGAATGTGAGGCAGGTCATCGCGTCGCCACCACCGGGCCTCATCGTTTTCAGGCGACAGGGTGGCCTCGTAGTGAGGTTGCTCGGCAACGTCGGCGCAGCAGGTGTGGTAACTCCAATCGCCGGGTGCAACTGCATCTTCTAACACCCCTACGAGGGCGAAGCCGTTGGGCACCCCACCGATTTCTTCGTCGAATTCACGGAGCGCAGCCGTGACCGGGTCTTCATGGGAGTCGATAGCGCCACCGGGCACCGACCATTCGCCATTGCCCCGATGCACCCAGGCTGCACGCTTGGCCAGTAAGAACCATTCAACGCCGTCGGAATCAGTGTGGCGCAGTAAGATTCCGGCGGCTCCAAAACGGCCCCAAAAGACCCGCCCGTCGTCGAGTTTTACCCAGCCATCACCGGATCCGGGCGCATGATTGCCAACGGTCATGGACTTAGGGGTGCGGCTTCTCGTTATGACGCGCCCACGAGCGATGAATTTCAGCCTCCGCGTCCTCGCGGCCGACCCAGTTCGCGCCCTCTACTGACTTTCCGGGCTCGAGGTCTTTGTAGACCTCGAAAAAGTGCTGAATTTCAAGTCGATCAAATTCTGCCACGTGATAGATGTCTCGGACATGCTCTAGTCGAGGGTCTCCCACGGGCACGCATAGGACCTTGTCGTCGCCGCCTGCCTCATCGGTCATGCGGAACATGCCCACGGTGCGACAGCGCACTACGACACCGGGGAAGGTTGCTTCCTGGACGAGAACAAGGGCATCAAGGGGGTCGCCGTCGAGGCCGAGGGTGTCGTCGATGTACCCGTAGTCGTGGGGATAGCGGGTGGCGGTGAACAGCATTCGGTCGAGGCGGATGCGGCCACTTTCGTGGTCCATCTCATACTTGTTGCGGCTACCGGTCGGGATTTCGACGGTGACGTCAAATTCCAGGGGTGTCACTGGTCCTCCTTGGACTAGGCCGTGACCTAGTGTTCTGCACGTGCGTCGGGGCGAAGGAGGTGTCTAGGTAGTGACATTCCTCGTTGCCATGAACCCTAGCCGACCCGGTGCTGGTGGTTCCGGGACTGGCAAGAATCGGGGTCGTGGACGGCTCATGTGGGCTGGGGCGTTGAGTTCAGCCCTGGTTGCCTTCGCCCTCGTTGCACCGGCTGGACCGGCACGCACCGACGTAGCACCCCAGGGCCCGGCCGGGCCCGTTCTGCCGGCTGCATCAACCACCGATCCCACCGGTACCTCACCTGAGCCGGCCGTGGTTGCGCAATTGCTTGATGCCATGTTTGCAGATGGCTCGGTGTCGAATTCTCTGGGTGCCTCGGTGTTTGATCCGGCGACCGGCAATGTGCTGTACGAGCGCGACAGTTTGACGCCGCGAACACCGGCCTCGGTGGTGAAAATCCTGACAGCGGTGAGCGTGCTTGATGCCTTAGGCCCACTCGCGCGGATCACCACCAACGTGCACTACGACCCGGCGAGCATGACGCTGACCCTGGTGGGTGCCGGTGACCCGACCTTGGCTACAACCCAGGGGGAAGGTTCGTCGCTGGCGGCCTTGGCTGATGGGGTGTTGGCGGCAAGTAACGGCCCGGGTGCCAATGCCGCGGTGCAATTGCGCTACGACGCGTCCTTATTCGGCGGTCCGGTCATTGCTGAGGGCTGGTCCCCGGTTTATCCCGCCACCGGTGTGGTGGCGCCACCGTCTGCGCTCTCCGTCGATGGTTCCCGGGCACCCGATGGTGTGACGTTCGTTGCCGATCCTGCGTTGACCGCTGCGGCCGCCTTCGCCGAACAACTGCAGCAACGCGGCCTCCAGGTGGATGCACCACAGCAGGGCGTGGCTGCGGGGGCCGCGGTCGTTGCCTCCACGAGCTCTGTACCACTCGCCACGATGACCCAGCGCATGTTGACCGACTCTGATAACACCATGGCCGAGGTGCTTGGACATTTGGCTGGAGCAACCCGCAGCGGTGTGGGAAGTTTCGCGACCTCGGCCCAAGCAGTTGATGCGGCGCTAAGCGATCTTGATATTTCTGCATCCGATGTGACCCTGTATGACGCCAGTGGCCTGTCCACCGTGAATAGCGTTCCGGCGCGCACCTTCACCCAGGTGCTGTCGTCCATGGTGCGCAATCCCGCCATGTGGTGGGCCTGGCCAATCCCCAGTGGTTTACCCGTGGCGGGGGTTACCGGAACCTTGGCTAATCGTTTCTTCACCGCGGACACCGTTGCTGGTGCTGGCGTGGTTCGAGCGAAAACCGGCACCCTCACCGGGGTCTCTTCGTTGGTGGGCACCGTCGTGGATCGAGATGGCCGCCTGCTGGTGTTTGCCTTCATCGCCGATGGTGCCGGCGATATTGACCAGTCGCGCAGCGTGCTCGATCAAGCCGCCACCGTGCTGGCCCAATGCGGGTGTCGAGTCAGCTCGTAGCCAGCGGCATAGGCTGAAGTCGTGACTACGGTGATCGACTGGGAGTTCGCGGTCGCGGCTGGGCGCCGCTTTGCCGCTGACGGACCGCATGTCAGCGAGGGTAGCGCTCGAGCAATCGTGGCTCAGATTCGTCGAGCAAGCCGTCGGGCGGTTGAACCGGTGGCCGAGGTGACCGGTCTGATGGCACCCCTGGACGCCCATCACGCGGTTGTGGTGGGCCGGCCAGAGTGGATTCGGGCGAATATCGCCCAGATGCAGGTGGCCATGAGCCCGCTCACCGAACTGTTGCAGCGCCAGGAACCCACCGTGCTGGTGCGTGAGGCTGGTGCGAAAGCAACCGCATTGCAATTGGGCGTCGTGCTGGGCTGGTTGTCGAGCAAGGTACTGGGCCAGTACGAAGCATTTGCCGTTCCCGGCCAGCCCTCTGGTCGACTGTTGCTGGTGGCGCCCAACATCGTCTCGGTGGAACGCCAACTCGACGTACCCGCGAAAGACTTTCGGCTCTGGGTGTGTCTGCATGAAGAAACACATCGGGTGCAGTTCACCGCGGTGCCGTGGCTGAGTGATCATTTCACCGAAACCGTGCACGAATATTTGGCTGAAACGGACACATCTGGGTGGCAGACGCTGCGCCGGGTGATTGCGGCCCTCGTCGGCGCCCTACGGCAACCAGATAAACCGACCTTGATTGACCTGGTTCACACCCCGCGGCAGCGCGAGATTTTGTCCCATTTGACCGCGCTGATGTCGTTGCTGGAGGGCCACGCCGATGTGGTCATGGACGAGGTCGGGCCCCGGGTGGTGCCCAGTGTGAACGTGTTGCGTGAGCGTTTCGATAAACGCCGAAGCAATCCCAGTCGCCGTGAGGGGGCGCTGCGCAAGATGCTGGGCGTGGACGCGAAACTGCGTCAGTACACCGAGGGAGCGGCATTTGTGCGCGCTGTGGTCGACCAGGTGGGTATGAGCGGGTTCAATGCCGTGTGGACCGGGCCGGAGACTTTGCCACGTCCCCATGAGATCGCAGATCCAGCACGATGGGTACGGCGCGTTCAACCGTGACAACCAGTGCGACCGAGCAGGTGCAGTTGGCGGTGCGACAGGCGCTGGGCGATCTGTCCGCCACAGATCGGGTGCTCATCGCCTGCTCTGGCGGCCCCGACTCTTTAGCACTGGCCTATGCCTGCTCGCAACTCCCGCTGCGGGCCGGGGTTGTGGTGGTGGATCACCAGCTGCAGGTCGGTTCGGCAGCCGTGGCACGCAAGGCGGCCGAACAGTGCGTTCAGTGGGGACTTAAGCCGGTGCTGACGCGTCAGGTGGTGGTGGGGAGTGGTCCCGGACACGGCGGCCCCGAGGCGGCAGCGCGAACCGCCCGACGAGAAGCACTGATCGCCGCCGCTGACGAACTCAATGCAGCCGCCATCTTGCTTGGACACACACGCGATGACCAGGCCGAGACGGTACTGCTGCGACTCATGCGCGGCTCGGGGGCGAGAACTCTGGCCGCGATGGCACCCCGCGAAGGCATCTGGCGTCGGCCACTGCTGGATGTGCCGCGCGCGATCGTGCACGCCAGCGTGAGCACCGTCAGCGTATGGCGGGACCCGCACAATATTGACCCAAGTTTCGCACGGGTTCGCGTGCGCGAGCACGTACTACCCGCCATGACCACACACCTCGGCGACGACATCGTGATGGGTCTTAGCCGCAGTGCACGCATGCTGCGCGACGATGCCGATGCGCTCGACCACTTTTCACAGCAAGTGTGGGAGGCGGCCGCTCACATCGATTGCGGCACAGTCACCATGGACATTCAAGCGTTGGAAGTGCAGCCGCGCGCAGTTCGCACCCGCCTGCTACGTCGAGCAGCGATTACTGCTGGTAGCCCGCCTGCAGCCCTCACCCTTAACCATGTGGAGCGCATGGAAGCCTTCATTATCGATTGGCGAGGCCAGGGAGCCATCGCCCTACCCGGCGGTGTCAGTGCCGAAAGAGCCTATGCAAGGCTGCGACTGTCGCCCTCACTCCAAGCTCGGGAGCCCACCTGTGAATAGTGACCACCTCAGCGCCGATATTTCTGAGGTCTTGCTGGATGAAGACAGCATCCATGCACGACTGGCCGAGGTGGCCGCAGAGGTTGATCGCGATTACGCAGGGCGAGATCTCCTCCTCGTGGGCGTGTTGAAGGGTGCCGTGGTGGTGATGGCAGATTTCATTCGCCATCTGAACAGTCACGTGACCATGGACTGGATGGCAATCTCCTCCTACGGCTCCGGCACCAAGTCATCCGGTGTCGTGCGGATCCTGAAAGACGTAGACATTGACCTGACCGATAAAGACGTGCTTATCGTGGAAGACATTCTCGACACCGGCCTCACCCTGTCCTGGCTGATGGAGAACCTGCGCTCCCGCGGACCGGCTTCGGTGGAGGTGTTCACGTTCCTGCGCAAGCCTGAGGCCGTGCAGGTGGAGTTAGAACCAAAATATGTCGGCTTTGACATTCCCAATGAGTTCGTCGTGGGATACGGCTTGGACTACGCCGAGCAGTATCGCAACATGCGACAGGTGGGAGTCCTGCGTCCGTCGGTGTACGGCCGGTAGGAGACCCCACGCGGAACTCCTACCCCCGGTGTACCGTCATATCCACAATGAATGTCAAGCGTCTTTTCCGTGGCCCCATCTTTTGGGTCAGCATGGTCATCCTCCTCGTCCTGCTCGGGACGAGCATTGTCGCCAGCCTTGGCGGGCCCGCTGAGATCAGCACGAGCCAGGCCGTGTCGGACATCCAAAGCAACCAGGTCTCCGCAGCCACGATCATCGACCGCGATCAAGTACTCGAACTCACCCTGCGCAACGGCAGTGAAGTGCGCAGCCAGTTCGTTACCGGCCAGGGCGTGGAGTTAGCGAATCTGCTCCAAACCAAGGTAGATGGCGGGCAACTTCCTGAGGGCTACAACATCGTGGTGCCCCAGGACAATATTTTGCTGAGTCTGTTGTTTACCCTGCTGCCCTTTGCTCTCATCATCTTGCTGCTCTTCTTCTTCATGACTCAGATGCAAGGCGGCGGCTCCCGATTGATGAATTTTGGCAAGGCCAAGGCGAAGCCGGTCAATAAAGATATGCCGCAGAGCACCTTCGCTGATGTGGCCGGTGCTGATGAGGCTGTCGAAGAGCTGCAGGAGATCAAGGAATTCCTGGCCGAGCCGGCAAAGTTTCAAGCGGTCGGCGCCAAAATCCCCAAGGGTGTGTTGCTTTACGGACCCCCGGGCACCGGTAAGACCCTCCTCGCCCGCGCGGTAGCTGGCGAAGCAGGCGTACCGTTTTTCTCCATCTCCGGCTCTGACTTCGTGGAAATGTTCGTCGGTGTGGGTGCAAGCCGAGTTCGTGATCTTTTCGAACAGGCCAAGGACAGTGCCCCGGCGATCATCTTCATTGACGAAATCGACGCGGTCGGCCGCCACCGCGGCGCTGGCCTCGGCGGTGGGCATGATGAGCGCGAACAAACCCTCAACCAGATGCTGGTTGAGATGGATGGATTCGACGTATCCAGCGGCGTCATCTTGATTGCGGCCACCAACCGTCCTGATATTTTGGATCCTGCTCTGTTGCGCCCCGGGCGATTCGACCGACAGATTGCCGTTGAGCGACCCGACCTCGATGGCCGCCTGGCGATTTTGCAGGTGCATGCTCAGGGCAAACCTTTTGCCGACGAGGTAGACCTTCTCTCCGTCGCCCGCCGCACGCCAGGATTTACCGGTGCCGACCTAGCGAATGTGCTCAACGAGGCGGCCCTGCTGACCGCACGTTCTGGTGGCCAACTCGTCGATGATGAGGCGCTCGATGAAGCGATCGATCGCGTCATCGCCGGGCCACAAAAACGCACCCGCGTGATGGACGATGAGGAAAGAGCAATCACCGCCTATCACGAAGGTGGTCATGCGCTCGTGGCCGCAGCGCTACCCGGCGGCGACCCGGTACACAAGATCACGATCATGCCCCGCGGCCGAGCACTCGGCTACACCATGGTGTTGCCTGACCAAGAGAAGTACTCCACCACCAGGTCTCAGATGCTTAACCAATTGGCGTACATGCTTGGTGGTCGCGCAGCGGAAGAACTGATTTTTCATGATCCCACCACCGGTGCATCCAATGACATTGAGAAGGCCACCTCCGTAGCGCGTGCCATGGTGACCCAGTACGGAATGACCGAACGCCTCGGTGCGATTCGCTACGGCCAAGAGCAGGGCGAGGTGTTTCTCGGCCGCGACATGGGTCATGTGCGCGACTACTCCGAAGACGTTGCCGCTGCCATTGACGAAGAGGTGCGCAGTCTCATCGAAACTGCGCATCAGGAGGCCTATGACATTTTGGTCACCAATCGCGATGTGCTCGATCGGCTCGTATTAGAACTGCTGGAGAAAGAGACACTCGACAAGGCCGAGGTGGAGGCCGTGTTTGTCGATCTGCGATTGCGCACCCCGCGCCCTGCCTGGACCGGTTCGTCACTGCGCCATCCCGACGAACGCGGCCCCATCAGTTTTCCGTCCACGAACGGACACCGCAGCCCAACCACGCCATCAGAATCTGAACGCGCGAATGGATCCGCACATGGACACGCCGAATAGTCCGAGCCCCGCGAGTGCTACCGGTACGGGCAGCCGTACACAGCGCTTGCAAGCCAATAGTGATATTGACTCGATCCGTGGTGGTCATGAGCCACCTGCAATCGCTGAATACGATCATGCCCGGGCTGAAAAGGCCGTCCGCGAGTTACTCATCGCGATCGGTGAAGATCCAGAACGAGAGGGTCTGCTGAAGACTCCGGCGCGTGTCGCGCGCGCCCTGGCCGAAAGCTTCTCGGGTTTGCACATGGTCGGTGAAGACGTTCTCACCACAACCTTTGACGAGGGACACGACGAACTGGTGCTGGTGCGCAATATCGAGGTGTACAGCACCTGCGAACACCACCTGGTGCCATTTCACGGCGTCGCACATGTGGGCTATATTCCCGGCGATGATGGCCGTATCACCGGTCTGTCAAAGCTTGCTCGCCTTGTGGATGTTTACGCCAAACGTCCGCAGGTGCAAGAGCGGCTCACCACTTTGATTGCCAATGCACTCCAGCGCGTTCTGCAGCCGCGCGGTGTCATCGTGGTCATCGAATGTGAACACCTGTGCATGTCCATGCGCGGCGTGCGCAAACCTGGCGCCAAGACAATCACGAGCGCGGTGCGCGGACTATTGGCGAATCCAGCGACGCGCTCCGAAGCAATGTCTCTCCTCATTAGGTGACCTCAGTGCTGCATCCACGCGGGTTGCCACCCACACTCGCTCGACTTCAACGCACCTTGGTGTTGGGCATAGTCAATGTCACCCCAGACTCCTTTGCTGATGGTGGACTCTGGCTAGATCCGGCCGCCGCAGTCGCGCACGGCATTGCCCTGCATCGAAACGGCGCAGATATTGTCGATGTTGGCGGGGAATCAACGCGGCCCGGTGCTATGCGGGTGGATATGGGTAGCGAGTGCGCCCGTATCGAGCCGGTTGTTGCCGGACTTGTTGCCGCCGGTGTGCCGGTGAGCATTGACACGATGCGAGCCGAGGTTGCCGCCGTCGCACTCAACGCGGGTGCCTGCATGGTCAACGACGTCAGCGGCGGGGCGGCTGATCCGACGATGCTGCCGTGGCTGGCGACCGTGGATGTTCCCTTCATCGTTATGCACTGGCGTGGCCCGAGTGCGGTGATGAGTGAGTTGGCCGTGTACACCGATGTGGTAGCGGAAGTGATCGCTGAACTGCAGCAGCGACTAGCTGCGGTGAAGACTGCCGGCATTGATTTGTCTCGCGTTGTCATCGACCCGGGTATCGGTTTTTCTAAGGAAGCAGAACACAACTGGGCGTTGCTACATCACATAGATAGGCTGATTCAATTGGGCCATCCGGTGGCACTGGGTGCATCTCGTAAACGATTTATCGGTGCTCTACTTGCCAATGCCGCGGGTGAGCCACGCCCCGTGCAGCAGCGCGACTATGCCACCGATGCCATTACCGCTCTAGCAGCGGCGCAGGGTGTTTGGGGAGTTCGTGTCCATGATGTAAGCGGAAGCCGTGATTGCGTTGCCGCGGCTACCGCATGGCGAAACGGAGAAGCGCATGGGTCGAGTTAATGACCTTGACGTCATCGAGCTCGTGGGAGTCGGGGGCTTTGGCCATCACGGTGTATTGGCGCACGAGACAAGGGACGGTCAGGAGTTCTTAGTTGATGTGCGACTTCATGTGGACATCGCTCGAGCTGCCGCGCATGACGATCTCGATGCCACGGTTGACTACGGCGTGGTCGCCAACGAGGTACACAACCTCATTGTGGGGGAACCTTTTTTGCTGATCGAAACCCTGGCTGAACACATCGCAGAGGCGTGCTTAGAGCATCGTGCGGTGCAGCGAGTTGAGGTGGCTGTACACAAGCCGCATGCACCGATCATGGTGCCTTTCGCCGATGTGGTCTTGCGCATTTCGCGTGCGCAAAAGTTGAATCCTGGCGAAGCTGTCGATGATGATGAGACCGAATGAAAGGTCATCGAGTCGTCCTCGCGCTGGGTGCCAACCTCGGCGATGCGCATGCTGCGCTGCGGGGTGCGGTGTCTGCACTTGCCGACAACGACGATGTGGAGATCGAGCGTGTGTCAGCCGTTTACTCCACCACCGCGGTGGGTGGCCCTGAGCAGGATGACTATCTCAACGCCGTGGTGATTGCGAACACATCACTAGCCCCCCATGCGCTGCTGGCTTTGACACAGAGTATTGAAAATCTGTGGCACCGAACACGTACGGTGCGATGGGGTCCGCGCACGTTAGACATCGACATCATCACCTTTGATGATCTTGTCAGCGACTCTGTTGAGTTGACGCTGCCACATCCGCGGGCAATGGAGCGAGCATTTGTGCTTGTGCCGTGGGCCGATGTGGACTCCGGGATCGACCTCGCCGACGTGGATCAGTCCGGTGTGGTCGCCACGAAATTAGTGCTCACGATTGCGCCGCAGTGATGTTGAGGCGCACCAGCATCGTCTGGCTCATCGTCTTGGCCATGGTGGGGTTGGGTGCCGGATGGACTCTGGTGCTCACCGTTGATGCGGTTGCCGGACGTATCCTCGGCGTGCCCCTCATGGCAAGTATCGCGCTGTGGGTGCTGGCCCTGGGCATTGTGATGTGGGCGGTGCTGAGTCGGTCGCGATTGCCCGGTGCCGCGCAATCTGGAAGTGATTCGATTCGTATCCGCACCGACGACGTGACTGCGGCTGCCCATCAGGCCGCCAATCGCATGCCGCCGATCATTGCCGCTCGCACGGCCGCGCTGGCCATGGCTGCCTCGCGCACCGGCGCCCTCATCGGTGGCTTCTATCTCGGCATCAGCCTGGCCCTGCTCGGTTCAGTAGCCACGCCAACCGGTGCCGACTCCCTCACCGCCGCCTTGGTCGCGATGGGCGCGGCAGTGTCCATGACGATCGCCGGGGTGTGGCTGGAGTCGCTGTGCCGCATCCGCGACGACCAGCGCTAGGGTCGCACCCATGAGCGAAGTGCTAGAAGACCTCCCGTTCGACGAACTCCGCCATCGGGCCTTTCGCGTGGCTGAGCATCGACTTGACCTGAGTTTCTTCGCCAGCGTTTTCTCGCACATGCCCGGCATGCATGCGATCGAGGGTGAAGGTGGCGATCTTGGTTCCACCGGTGGCACCATCATCGAGACCGCGCGGGCAGCCCATGAGATGTTCGCTAAGGATCCTCAACTTGATGCCGATACCGAAGCACTGCTGCGGGCCCGGTTTGCTACATACCTGCGTGAACACGGTAAGGGCTAGTTCGTTTTAGTGGTCAAGATCGCCCACCACATACATGAAGGATCCGAGGGCGAGTGGAAGTGCGCCCAGTGGTGTCCCAGGCATCGCCGCCGTCATTGACTGCACATTGGCATAGGACGCGGTACGTAAGCGCACCCGCCACGGCGTGGTCTCACCGGTGCTCACCAGGAGTACGCCATTAACTCCGGTCGCTGATTCAAGTCGCGCATAAGAGATACCCTCCGGAGCTCGCACAACCTTGGGCAGTTGCACATTCACTTCACCATCGGGAAGGCGATCAAGGCAAGCGTTCAGCAGATGCAGGTCGAGACCGACCTGTTCGCCCAGAATTCGGTAGCGGGTCATGGCATCGCCGGCGGTGTCCACGGCAATGGTGACGACGTCTTGTAGAAGCGGGTAGGCCAGAAGTGGAGCGTCCCGGCGCAGATCAAGGTCAAGGCCACTAGCGCGAGCTACGGGCCCGCCCACACCGTAGGCGACGGCATCGTCATAGGTCAGCCGCGCGATGGGTGTCGTATCGGTGCTGCCTGCGTCAAGCGCTACCTGGTGCGCCGTAGATTCCACGATGCGCATCAAAATTGGTAGCTCTTCGGCGGTCAGATCGATAGCGCGACGTACGTCAGCAGTCCAGTTAGGTGGCGCATCATGGGCGAGCCCGCCGATGCGAGTAATCATCGGATGCACTCGGCCACCGCTCATGCGTTCCAGCGCGAATTGCCACGCCTCACGTGCCTGCGCCCCAGCCACGTGAGCTGCGGGCACACCCACTCCGGGCAGCGTGGCCGCGCCCATGAGATGCGATAGCGCCGCCATCGCCCGGCTCATTTCGCACAGCACGGTGCGCAACCAGGTCGCGCGCTCGGGCACCTTCATGCCCAGTAGTGCCTCGGCTGCGAGGGCCATGGTCACCTCTGAAGTGACCGCGCTATGCCAATCGTGCCGGTTGGCCAGCATAAGCCCGGAGCGATAGTCCCGAGATTCCAGCAACTTCTCTGTGCCTCGGTGCAGGAGCCCGGGAATGGGCGTGGCCGCAGAAATAATGGGCGGGTTTCCGGCAAACGTGCAATGCAGTCGAAAAGCTCCGTGTCCGGCGGGATGAATATCGCCAAGGTCAACGTGGAGGTCACCGGCGGCCATTCCGGTGGCGACCAGGGCTTCGAGGTTTCCAGAGTCTGGCACCGGCCCAGCCTGCCAGGTGCCCGGCTGTGGCACAGTGGGTGCGTGGATTCTGCCTCGGTACCCTCGCGTTCAGCGGCGCTCGACGCAGCCTTCCAATCGCCCACCGAGCACTGGGTACCGTTATCTCCCCGGCTCATCACCGCTCGGCGCATCACCTTGAGTTTCGGTTACCTTTTTGTCGTTGCTGCCATCGTGGTGGCTGTGTTCATTCCGGCAATTCCACTGTGGTACCCCATTGGTGCCGGAGTTATCGCCGTGTTGATTTACGGCTGGGCCTGGTGGATTATCGGCCGTCGAGTACGTTCCTATGGTTACGTCGAGCGCGACGAGGATCTCCAGGTGGTCAGTGGCATTTTGATCCGCCGATTGGTCGTCGTGCCTTATGGCCGCATGCAGATCGTTGATCTCACCTCAGGTCCGCTGGACCGGTGGCTCGGAATTGCCACCGTGCAACTGCACACTGCTGCCGCCACCACCGATGCGGCGATTCCTGGGCTGCCACCGGAGCAGGCGGCCGCGTTGCGAGATCGCCTTGCAGCACGGGGCGAGGAACGTTCGGCGGGGATGTAGTGAGGTGTTAGCCGAAGGAAATGCCAGCCTTCACTCGCTGGCAACAGTGCCCCAGCGCACCCACCCGTTTACCCCGCTTCTCACCGCGGTTCGAGTGATCCCACCGCTGTACATCGGTGTCTTGGTGGTGGGTGTTGATTTCAGTAGCAGGGTGCCACTGCCCGGGTTCCTTATTGCCGGTTTCATCGCTATCGCAGCTGCTCTCGTGGTTGCGGCGATCAGTGCGGTGGCCTGGTGGCGGCTCACCTATTACTTCGATGCCGATGGTGACCTACGCGTTAATTCTGGACTGCTGCAACGCCAGGTGCGTCGCCTTCAACTCTCTCGTCTGCAAAGCGTTGATGCGGTGGCTCCACTTATTCCGCGACTCTTTGGGTTCGTCGAACTGCGGGTCGAGGTTGCAGGTTCGGGAGATTCGCGCGTAGTACTGCGGTTCCTGCGCCGCGATGAGGCGACGAAATTACAGGAAGAGATTTTGTCACGCCATGCCCAGCAGGAATCGGTAGCGTCTGCCGATGAGGTGGGTCCGGCGCTGGCGCCACTTGCCACCGGCGACCTGTTGGCCACGGTGCCCACCGGTCGCCTGCTGATCTCACTGCTGCTGCGCACATCCACGGTGGCGCTCTTCATCTTCACTGCACTTTTCGTCGCGATGACCGTGGCATTTCAAGGCTGGGCAGCCCTCGTTCTCGCGCTCATCACCGGCGGTGTTCCGCTCTTCGCTATCGTGCGGGAGTTTTTGACCTACTCCGATTTCACCGTCACTCGGAGTCGACAGGGTTTGCGATTACGATCAGGGCTGCTGCAAACGCAGAGTCGAACCGTACCGGCCGGACGAGTTCAGGCGGCGGAGTTCATCGCGCCGCTGCTCTGGCGACGTTTCGATTGGGTGCGAGTGCAACTGACCGTTGCCGGTACCCAGAGCGAGGGCAGTGAAGTGGGTCGAACTGTGCTGCTGCCTGTTGCCCCGCGTGCCCAAGCCATGTCTGTTCTGGCGGAGGTCATGCCGGGACTCAACCTCGACGACATTGCCTGGGTGTGTGCACCACCAGGTGCTCGTTGGCGAGCGCCGGTGCAGTGGAAGTTCCTTGCTTTTGCTGAAACGGCGAAATACATTGTGACCCGATCCGGACGCATCACCCGCCGCATGGCCTTCGCCTCTCACGATCGGGTGCAGTCGGTGGGCATGAGCGAGGGCCTGTGGCAGCGGCGTCTAGGGCTTGCCAGCGTGGAATTTCACATTGCTCCCGGCCCGATCAACATCACCTCCTGGCACATGGATCTTGCTCAAGCGCGACCTCTTGTTAACCGTGAGATCGCGTGCATGCTGTTGGCTGCCCGGGCGGTCTAGCGGTGGCGGCGACTGCGAATAGCGCACGACCGTGGCACGAGGCGTGGGCGCAGGCGCAGGTGAATGAGTTCTATCGAAGGAATTCCCCGACCGATCACTTTGATACAGCCATCGCCCACGCTGACCGAATCGCGGCAGCGCTGATGAAGATGCTGCGCGAAACTACTGCCCGCATGCCTGGATCGGCTGGTATCACCGTGGTTGATCTCGGGGCAGATTCTGGCCAGCTACTTCGCCAGATGTACCGGATTAATGCCGCTGATGAGCACCCAATCGATCACGTGAGGTGGGTGGGTATAGATCTTCGTCCACGTCCGTTCGATCTCCCGGCACACATCGAGTGGTGGACCGGCATCGCACCGGATGTGTTGCGTCTGATGGCACCCGAAGGAATTTGCGGCATGGTCATCGCGCATGAGTGGCTCGATGATGTGCCCTGCCCCATAGTGCAGCGTGACGACGCCGACGTTGTACGTGAAGTGTGGGTAGATTCGGTAACCGGGGTGGAATCTTTAGGCCCGAAGTTGGACGAAGATTCACCCCAGATGCAATGGCTGCATCAATGGTGGTGGCCGGTGCGTTACCGTGGCGAGATTGGGCTGTCCCGTGATGTGGCCTGGGCGACTGTGTGCGCAAGTCTGAATGTCGGTACCGCTGTAGCCATCGACTACGCGCACACACGAGAGCAAAGATGCGCGGGGGATTTCGATGACGGCACCCTGGTGGCCTACCGCGACGGCATAGTCGTGCGTCCGGTGCCCGATGGATCTGCCAACATCACCGCGCGGGTGGCTCTAGATTCGTGCGCCGCGGCTGCGTCACCCTCGCAGTTGATGCAGCAGCGCTGCGTCCTAGATGAACCTCGCTGGCCGCTCCCACATCAGGCGCAATTGGACCCGCATCGTTACGCCGCTGACTTTCAGCGGGCAACAGCTGCGCTGACACTGCGGCAACGGAGCGGTCGCGGCGATTTTTGGTGGCTTCGACACGACGTAGGACTGCGCAGGCCCTAGGCATCGGTGTGTCCTAGCCGGAGGTGGGCATCTAGGCTGAGCAAATGGCCGCAGAGGTGGGCGTCCCGCCGCGACTGCGCGTAGGCGTTATCGGGGTTGGTCGCGTCGGTGCCGTGCTCGGTGCGGCACTGCGCCGTGCCGGGCACCACGTTGTTGGCGTCCATGGTCGAAGCGACATATCGCGCGTGCGTGCCGAGGCACTTCTGCCCGGTGTTCCACTCCTGCCGATGAATGAGGTAGCGGCCGATTGCGATCTTCTCATTATTGCTGTTGCCGACGACGCGATCGGCGCTGTGGTGGAAGAAATTCAGTCAGATCTGCACATTGGTCAGTACGTGTTGCATGTCTCGGGCCGCCATGGACTCCAAGTGCTGGCATCGGTGCGAGCACAGGGTGCACTGCCGCTCGCGGTTCATCCCGTCATGACTTTCACCGGGACGAGTCTGGACCTGGACCGACTCGAGGATTGCCCGTTTGCTGTGACGGCTGATCCGATCATGATTGCCGTAGCTAGCGCACTGGTGATTGAAATGGGCGGTGCCCCCATCGTTGTTGACGAGGGCGCTCGCTCCCTCTACCACGCAGCCCTCACGCATGGCGCTAATCACTTGATCACCGTGGTTGGGCAAACGATGCAACTGCTCCGTGCGGCGGGTGTGAGCGAACCTGAAGCACTCACCGGGCCACTCCTGCGGTCGTCGTTAGACAATGCGTTGAGGCTCGGCGATGCTGCGTTGACCGGCCCGGTGGCTCGCGGCGACGTAGACACCGTGTCTGCCCATCTTGAGGTCATCGCCCAGCAGGATCTTTCGATCGCTAAAACCTATGCAGCCCTTGCCGCTGCTACCGCTGAGCGTGCCCAGCTAGTCGAACTCCTCGATTCGGTGGGGCGAGGCCGGGTAGACCGTGTCATCAGCACTTTTTACAGCGCGGAAGACTGACCAGATGGAAATCTGTACGTCACCGGAAGAGATGCGCGCCCTTGAAGCAGCCGCAGGGCCAACCGTCGTGGTCATGACCATGGGTGCCCTGCATGCCGGACACACCCAGCTGATGGACGTTGCGCGCGGCTATGCGGGAACATCCGGTCGCGTGGTGGTCACCATCTTTGTTAATCCGCGCCAGTTCGGCCCGACCGAAGATTTTGACTCCTATCCCCGAACGTTCAAGCGTGACCTGCAACTGTGCGAAGAACATGAGGTCGATGTCGTGTTTGCGCCCGATGTTGAACAGATGTATCCCTCGGCCGAAACTAGTGTCTCAACAATCGCGATAACGGCCGGAGTCCTAGGCGATATCTTGGAAGGTGTGCAACGCCCCGGACACTTCGACGGGATGCTCACGATCGTGGCCAAGCTATTTCACCTCACTGAACCCAATATCGCACTCTTTGGTGAAAAGGACTATCAGCAGCTAGTTCTCATTCGAGACATGGTGCATGCCCTGGACTGGCCACTTCATGTGGTGGGTGTCCCAACCGTTCGCGACGATGACGGTTTAGCGTGCAGCAGTCGCAATAAATTTCTTTCCAAGTCCGGTCGATCCCAGGCAGCTGCAGTGCCGCGGGCGCTGCAGGCTGGAGTGCAGGTCGCCCATCGAGGGACCGACGCGATTGTGCGCTCGGTGACGCAGGTGTTGCACAAGGCAGATCTGGCGCCCGACTATGTCGAGGTGCGCGGTGCTGATCTGTCTGCTGATCCCAACACCGGAGAGGCTCGGCTCCTCGTTGCTGTCCCGGTGGAGGGTGTGCGGTTGATCGACAACACCGCGGTAAACCTTGGAGAGCATGCGTGAGCCGACTGCGTGCCGCGCAACCCACCTGGCAGGTGAATGCTGATGTAGTCATCGTGGGATCTGGCATCGCGGGCCTTACCTGCGCACTGCATGCCCGCCGCGCCGGTCTGCGAGTGCTCCTGGTCACGAAGGGACGCGTCGATGAGGGCTCTACTCGGTGGGCACAGGGTGGAATAGCTGCAGCTTTGGCCGAGGACGATTCGCCCGATGATCACATGCTGGACACCCTGGTGGCCGGAGCCGGCCTGTGCGACGAAGAAGCCGTTCGCCTGTTGGTGAATGAAGGGCCAGATGCAGTGCGTGGGCTCATTTCCTTGGGCGCTCAATTCGACACCGATGCCGATGGGGCTTTGGTCTTGACGCGCGAGGGCGGTCATCTGCGAGATCGCATTACCCACGCCGGCGGTGATGCCACCGGGGTAGAGATCAGCCGGGCCCTCGTGGCTGCGGTACTGGCCGATAACGGTATTGAGTTATTCGAGAATGCCCTGGCATTGGACCTTCTGCGCGATAAAGACGGTGCAGCGCAGGGTTTGTCCTTGCACATTATGGGCGAGGGTGCGATCGATGGAGTAGGTGCCGTGCTGGCTCCCTCAGTGGTGTTGGCCACCGGCGGCTTCGGCCAGGTGTATGCGCAGACAACGAATCCATCGGTGGCCACGGGCGACGGGCTTGCGCTGGCCATCCGTGCGGGCGCTCGCATCGCTGATGTGGAGTTCGTGCAGTTTCACCCCACTGTTATGTGGCTCGGCGAGCAAGCGCAGGGCCAGCAGCCATTGGTCTCAGAAGCGGTGCGCGGCGAGGGCGCAATACTGCGTGATGCGCAAGGGGAGAGCTTTATGGCCGGCGAGCATCCGCTGGCAGATCTAGCGCCCCGCGACATCGTGTCACGAGCCATCATGCGGCGTATGTTGGATAGCGGCGTGCCGCACCTGTGGTTGGATGCCCGTGCGTTTGGATCTGCCAAATGGCAGCAGCGGTTTCCGTCAATCTATGCCTCCTGCATCGACCATGGGATTGATCCGGTTAACGAACTGATTCCGGTGGCACCGGCCTCTCACTATGTATCCGGCGGCGTGGGTACAGACCGCAATGGCCGCACCACAATTCCGGGGCTGTACGCCTGTGGCGAGGTTGCCTGCACCGGAGTTCACGGGGCAAATCGCTTGGCATCCAATTCACTTCTGGAAGGTCTCGTTTTCGCTGAGCGCATCGCGCAGATGCTTGCCCGACGCATGGATATATCAGCACCTGTCGTTCCGGACGAGGTGGTCGTTGACTTGGTTTCCACGCACGAGCGACCTGCAATGCAGCACATCATGTCGGTGAACGCAGGCGTGCTTCGCAGTGCGGCAACCCTGGCTGTGGCTGAAGAGCAATTGGCAGCGATCGCAGCAGACTCTCACGGTGAACCTTGCACGCAGGATTGGGAAACAACCAATTTGTTGCAGGTGTCCACCGCACTGGTTGAGCATGCCTACATCAGATTAGAAACCCGCGGGTCGCATTGGCGTGAGGATTATCCGATCCGCGATGACGCGCATTTTCAGGTGCGATTGCTCAGCAATCTCACCCCCGACGGTCAATGGATGACCGCTCGTGAGACGGTGACCTCCATGATCGCCGAGGAGGTCAGCAGCAATAGTGCAGAAGTAATCAAGATGCTGACTGATTCTGGTCTTGACCCCGACGCCATGCGTGCCCTGGTCCGCATGGCTATCGCCGAGGATCTCGATGGCGGTGTCGATGTCACGAGTGAGGCAACGGTGCCGCGCGGACAAAGATCCCGCCTGCACCTGGTTGCTCGCGCTAGTGGAGTAGTGGCCGGGGTAGGTGTGGCCGGTCTGGTCTTCATTGAATCTGCCAAGGACCGTTTGGATCTCACCTTTGCGCGGTCCGATTGCGCATCGGTGGTGTCAGGCGATGTCATCCTCTCCGCCGTCGGGTCAACGCGAGACCTGCTTCTCGCTGAACGCACCGCCCTAAATCTGCTCGGTCATCTGTCCGGTATCGCCACTGCCACGGCCGAGTGGGCGCGGGCCATCGAAGGTACCGGTGCACGCGTTCGCGATACACGAAAGACGATGCCGGGGCTGCGGGCGTTGCAGAAGTATGCGGTGCGATGTGGGGGCGGGGTGAACCATCGGATGTCACTGTCCGATGCAGCATTAGTAAAGGACAACCACGTGGTCTCTGCCGGGGGGGTTGCCACAGCGTTCAACTCGGTGCGGGGCGCATTTCCGGGAATCCCCATCGAAGTCGAGGTGGATTCCCTCGATCAACTCAACGAGGTCTTGGATGCAGGGGCGGATCTGGTGCTGTTGGACAACTTCACCATTTCTGACACAGTCGAGGCTGTTCGGCGAACCAAGGGCCGCGCACGGCTGGAGGCCTCCGGTGGGCTTACCTTGGAGACGGCGCGTGCATTTGCCCAGACAGGCGTGGACTTTCTCGCTGTTGGGGCGCTCACGCATTCGGCGCCGGTGCTCGATATCGGTGCAGATCTTGAGGAGATCGCATGACCCTGCTAGCCATTGATGTGGGTAATACCAACACCGTGATCGGTCTGTTTGATGGTGATGTACTCACCGAGTCGTGGCGAATCAAGACCGATCCGCGCGCCACGGCCGATGAAATGGCCCTGACCTTCCGGGGTTTGCTGGACGGGTCACCCACCATCACCGGGGTAGTGCTGTGTTCGACAGTTCCTTCAGTGCTCCATGAAATGCGCGGCATGTTCCATCGCTACCACGACAACGTGCCCACGATCATCATCGAACCGGGCACCAAGACCGGCGTGCCGGTTCTGACCGATAATCCCAAAGAAGTCGGTGCGGATCGCATCGTCAACACCATCGCGGCCCACCATGCCTATGGCGGCCCGTGCATCGTTGTTGACTTTGGCACCTCCACCAACCTCGATGTTGTTAGCGCAAAGGGTGAGTTTCTCGGGGGAGCGCTGGCCCCCGGAATCGAAATCTCCATCGATGCTCTGGCACAGCGGGCTGCTCAACTGCGCAAGGTTGAACTTGTTCGACCTCGCTCGGTGATTGGCAAGAACACCGTTGAGGCATTGCAGGCCGGCGCACTCTATGGCTTCGCCGGGCAGGTGGATGGTCTCGTGCGTCGCATCATTGGCGAAATCGGCCCCGTCACCGCTGTGGTAGCAACCGGTGGCCTTGCGCCGGTGGTCGTGGCGGAGTCGGAGTGCATCACCCATCATGACCCAGACCTCACCCTGGTCGGTCTGCGTTTGGTGTACGCGAAGAACGCCTAGCGCTTGCACGCATGTGTTGGCCGATAGCCTTACCTATTGTGAGCGATGTCGACGACCTTCCGGAGCAAATGCTGATCCGTCGCCAGAAGCGGCAGCAACTGATCGACTCTGGGCGCGAGGCGTACCCGGTGGCTCTGCCGATCACCCACACCATCGGACAGATTCGTCAGGCTTATCCCGATCTTGCTATCGACTCCCAGACGGGGGAGCAGGTAGGGGTGAGTGGTCGAATCATTTTCCAGCGCAATACCGGCAAGCTGTGTTTCGCCACGATTCGAGCCGGCACGGGAGAAGAACTTCAGGTCATGATCTCGGTGGCATCGGTGGGTGAAGAAGAACTTCAGTCGTGGAAACACCTGGTCGATATCGGCGACCAGGTGTTCGTGCGCGGTGAGGTCATCACCTCCAAGCGTGGTGAACTTTCGGTCATGGCCGAGGAGTGGCGAATGGCCGCAAAGTCCCTGCGCCCGCTACCTGTGGCACATAAGCCCCTGACCGAAGAAACTCGCGTGCGCCAACGCTATGTCGACCTCATCGTGCGTCCGGAGGCCCGGCACATTGCACGTACCCGAATTGACATGATTGCCAGTCTCAGGCGCGGCCTGACCGACCGGGACTACCTGGAGATCGAAACCCCGATGCTGCAGACCATGCACGGGGGAGCCTCTGCGCGACCCTTCGTTACCCGTTCCAATGCTTTCGATCTAGAGCTTTATTTGCGCATCGCACCGGAACTCTTTCTGAAGCGGGCTGTGGTGGGCGGGCTGGAGCGCGTCTTTGAGATCAATCGAAATTTTCGCAATGAGGGTGCCGATTCCACTCACTCACCGGAGTTCGCGATGCTGGAGTTCTATCAGGCTTACGCTGACTATCGGGTGATGGCGACGATCACGCGCGAGTTGATTCAGCAGGCCGCGTTGACCACGACCGGCGGGCTCGTGGTGACTCACACTGATGGCAGCGAACACGACCTCTCGGGTACCTGGGCCGAGATTGACCTGTATGAGGCAACATCGGCGGCACTGGGCCAGCACATCACGCCGGAGACACCTCGCGATCAACTACTTTCTTGGTGTTCAGACACCGACATTGATGTTGCTCCCCAATGGGTTTGCGGAAAACTTGTGGAAGAACTCTTCGAATATTATGTGATTCCTACGCTGACCGGCCCAACCTTCGTCTTCAACTACCCCGTCGACACATCACCTCTCGTCCGCGCGCACCGGGACAGGCCGGGTGTGGTGGAAAAGTGGGATTTATACGTCAACGGTTATGAACAGGCCACCGGATATTCAGAGTTGGTAGACCCGGTGATTCAACGTCAACGGTTGACCGAGCAAGCCCAACTGGGTGCCGGCGGTGATGCCGAGGCAATGCCACTTGACGAAGATTTTTTGCGCGCATTGGAAATCGGCATGCCACCCAGCGGTGGTGTCGGGCTGGGCATTGATCGGCTACTCATGTCGCTCACCGGTCTGGGCATCCGCGAGACGATTCTCTTTCCGTTGGTCAAACCCGAGGCGACCCAGTGAATGCGCAATTTGAGGCCAACGAGCACGCCATCATTGTTCGGACCGCTCGGACCCCAGATGTTTCCGCCATACGTTCCCTGATTAGTTCCTACACCGACGACGGACGTCTCATGGCCAAGGCGCAGGTCACCTTATTTGAAAGCGTGCAGGAGTTCGTCGTTGCCGAATCTGGTGGGCGCATTGTGGGATGTGGTGCGCTGCACGTGATGTGGGAAGATCTCGCCGAGGTTCGAAGCCTCGCGGTGGAGCCGACTCTGATGGGTCAGGGGGTGGGTTCGGCCATGCTTACCACGCTTATTGAACGTGCCCGCAACATCGGTGTGCGACGAGTGTTCTGTCTCACCTTTGAGACGAAATTCTTCGGTGGCCACGATTTCGAAGTAATCGACAGCGCACCGGTCACCCACGAAGTGTTCGAGCAGTTACTGCAAAGTTATGACCAGGGTGTCGCGGAGTTTCTTGACCTCGAGCGGGTAAAACCCAATACGTTGGGCAACTTTCGGATGCTGCGTCGGCTATAGAGTGTGGCCATGATGGGAAGCGCACGTCGAACTGCTGGCATCGCCGCAGGTGTGGTCGCGTCGGCAATGCTGGTCGCCTCGCTAGGGCCTATCGCGCAGGCTGACCCCGTGGTGGCCGAACAGTTGCGGGCAAAAAAGCCGTTACGCGGCATCACTATTGCGCTAGATCCGGGCCATCAATTAGGAAATTCAAACCCGGCGTTCGCATCGAAATTGGCGCAGACCCGCTTCAACGGAACGATCACCAAGGGCTGCAACACCACGGGTACGGCAACGAACTCCGGATTCCCTGAAGCAACGTTCGTCTACAAGGTGACCAGGCGGGTGAAGAAGAGACTGGAGCGGCAGGGGGCGACAGTAAAAATGACGCGCACCACGAACTCCTACCAACGGTGGGGGCCCTGCGTGTGGAAGCGCGGTCAGTTCGGTGCCAAGGTGCGTGCAGACATGCTGCTCTCCGTGCACGCCGATGGCGGTCCGGCTTCGGGCAAAGGGTTCTTCGTCATCGTTCCAGGTCTGGTGCCAGGCTGGACCGACGATATTGCGGCCAAATCCCAGCGCTACGGAAAGCGGCTGATTGAGGGCATGGCGAAGGCAGGGGCAACCCGATCGACCTACATCAGCGGCCAAACCCTGGTGTGGAATGACGTGACCACACTGAACTTCTCCGATGTGCCAGCCGTGCTCGTTGAGGTGGGAAACATGCGCAATGCCGAAGAGGCTCGCCTCATGCGCACCCGCCAGGGCCAAAACGACTATGCGGCCTGGCTGGTAGCCGGGGTGAAGGCGGCGGTACGCCGTTAGGGCCCCAGGCTCACCCGCGGCCGGGAATAACCCCGGTTCGTGAGGCGTTATGCGAAAGGCGGGCAATACGAGGGAGATTTGAGGTCACAATCTGGCGCCCCCTCGCCACCTGGCCCGTGCGGTACTAACATCGGTAGCGGGAACGAGCGCGGGCTGCACATGCGTCGTACTCATGAACCGACGAATACGGCCACGACGCTGCAACGGTAGGGAGATAAAGATGTTCGAGAGGTTTACCGACCGAGCACGGCGCGTTGTCGTGCTGGCCCAAGAAGAAGCCCGCATGCTCAACCACAACTACATTGGCACCGAGCACATCCTGCTCGGCCTCATCCACGAGGGTGAAGGCGTGGCTGCCAAGGCGCTGGAAAGCCTGGGCATTTCCCTTGAGGCTGTCCGCCAGCAGGTCGAGGAGATCATCGGGCAGGGCCAGCAGGCACCCAGCGGTCATATTCCGTTCACTCCTCGCGCCAAAAAGGTACTCGAACTCTCCCTGCGCGAAGCTTTGCAACTGGGCCATAACTACATCGGCACCGAGCACATCCTGCTCGGTCTCATCCGCGAGGGTGAGGGTGTAGCTGCCCAGGTGCTGGTCAAACTAGGGGCCGACCTCAACCGAGTTCGCCAGCAGGTCATTCAACTGCTCAGCGGCTACCAGGGTAAAGAGCCAGCCACCGCTGGCGGGCCCGCAGAAGGTACCCCCTCCACGTCACTGGTCCTCGACCAATTCGGTCGCAACCTCACTCAGGCCGCCCGCGAAAGCAAACTTGATCCGGTGATCGGTCGAGAGAAAGAAATCGAACGCGTCATGCAGGTGCTGTCACGGCGCACCAAGAACAACCCGGTCCTGATCGGTGAACCCGGTGTGGGTAAAACGGCCGTGGTGGAGGGCCTAGCCCAAGACATCGTCCGCGGTGAGGTACCCGAAACCTTGAAAGACAAGCAGGTGTACACCTTGGATTTGGGTGCGCTTGTGGCCGGAAGCCGCTACCGCGGTGACTTTGAGGAGCGCCTGAAGAAGGTGCTGAAGGAAATCCGTACCCGTGGCGACATCATCTTGTTTATCGACGAGATGCACACTCTCGTAGGTGCCGGAGCCGCGGAGGGTGCCATCGACGCGGCGAGCATCCTCAAGCCCATGCTGGCTCGTGGCGAACTACAGACCATCGGTGCCACCACCCTGGACGAATACCGCAAGCACATCGAAAAGGACGCCGCGCTCGAGCGTCGATTTGCTCCCATCCAGGTAATGGCTCCGGATGTTCCCGACACTGTGGAGATCCTGAAGGGTCTGCGGGATCGTTACGAATCCCACCACCGCGTGTCCATCACCGACGGTGCACTGCAAGCAGCCGCTCGTCTTTCCGACCGCTACATCGCTGATCGGCAGTTGCCCGATAAGGCGATCGACCTCATCGATGAGGCCGGTTCTCGGTTGCGAATTCGCCGCATGACGGCCCCGCCGGACCTGCGCGAGTTCGACGACCGCATCGCCAATGTGCGCCGCGATAAAGAGTCTGCAATTGACGAGCAGGATTTTGAAAAGGCCGCCTCCCTTCGCGATGATGAGAAGACACTGCTGGCGCAGAAAGCCCAGCGGGAACGGGAGTGGAAGGCCGGCGACATGGACGTCGTGGCCGAGGTCGATGAGAGGCTCATCGCGGAGGTCCTAGCGCTCATGACCGGGATTCCGGTCACCGACATGACCGAAGACGACATCTCCCGCCTGTTGCGCATGGAAGAGGAACTGCACAAACGCGTCATCGGTCAAGAGCAGGCCATCAAGGCCCTGTCGAAGTCGATTCGACGTACCCGCGCGGGTTTGAAAGATCCCAAACGCCCCTCCGGTTCATTCATTTTTGCCGGCCCCTCAGGCGTTGGCAAAACCGAACTCTCCAAAACCCTTGCCGAGTTCCTCTTTGGCGATGAGGACGCTCTCATTGCTTTGGACATGAGCGAGTATGCCGAGAAGCACACCGCGTCGCGTCTGTTCGGCTCACCTCCCGGATACGTCGGCTACGAAGAGGGCGGACAGCTCACCGAAAAGGTACGCCGCAAGCCCTTTAGCGTTGTCTTGTTCGACGAGGTCGAGAAAGCCCACCCTGACATCTTCAATTCACTACTCCAGGTTCTCGAAGAGGGTCGCCTCACCGACGCCCAGGGACGCGCGGTGGACTTTAAGAACACCGTCATCATCATGACCACCAACCTCGGTAGCCGCGATGTGTCCAAGGGCGTCATGATGGGCTTTGCGCCCGAAGACGATGGCTCGAACGCTTATGAGGCGATGAAAAACAAGGTGCAGCAAGAACTCAAGCAGCACTTCCGCCCGGAGTTCTTGAACCGCATCGACGACACCATCGTGTTCCACCAGCTCACCCGCAATGAGATCACCTCCATCGTTGATTTGATGGTCGCTGACCTTGACGAGCGGTTGAAGGAACGCGATGTCGATCTTGAACTTACCCGGGCAGCAAAGGATTTGCTGGCAGATCACGGGTACGACCCGACCATGGGTGCTCGTCCGCTTCGCCGCACACTGCAGCGCGAGATTGAAGATCCGCTCAGTGAGAAGATGCTCTTTGGTGAACTCCCGCCGGGCAGCATCGTGGTGGTTGATGTAGCCGAGGGTGAGAACGGCCCTGACTATACGTTCACCGCCACACCCAAGGCTGACCTGCCAGACACGCCACCCGTTGAAATCGCCGGCACCGAACCAGCCTGACGCTGAGGCCTGATCCGTTCATGTCACGTCGGGGGCCGCTGATTCCGGGGATGCGTGAGTATGACGCTCCCCGGCGTCGGCGGGGTTCGGCGCTGTGGCTGTGGAGTGGCGTGGGCGTCGTTTCGGTGGTCCTCTTGGTCGTGGTTGGGGGTATCGCCGCCGGTATCGGCCCGCTGCGCAGCCTGGGCGTGGTCGAAACGCCACTGACCGCCCTGAACTGGCGGGCCACGGATGACCCTGAGGTACTTCAGGTGGCGGTCGCCTTACCCGACTCGGGGCTGTGTACCGGCGATGAAGTGCGGGTGCGGGTTTTGGAGCGGCCTCGGGTGGTCGAAATGACCGCATATCGGGCGGCACCGCGCAGCAGCGATGAGTGCGCCGGAGTGGGTATCGCCGGGGATCGCACCTGGGTCGACGTGGAGTTGGCCAACCCCCTGGGTGAGCGCAGTATTATCGCAATGCCGGGGCGAATCCCGCTGCTTATCGAGCCGTAGGCCAGATCCCAGTGGTCGGTCGCTTACACTCAGCAGGTGATTCTGTTCGAGCAGGTAACCAAGATTTACCCCAGCCAGACCCGTCCCGCCCTGGAAGACATCTCCTTGGAGATCGAAAAGGGCGAGTTCGTGTTCTTGGTGGGTTCGTCAGGCTCGGGCAAATCCACTTTTCTTCGCCTTACCTTGAAAGAGGAGCGGCCTACCCAGGGCAAGGTGTGGGTGGCCGGCAAGGACCTCACCCGGTTGTCGAACTGGAAGGTTCCTAGCCTGCGTCGTCAAATTGGCACGGTCTTTCAAGATTTCCGGCTGCTGCCGAACAAAACGGTATCGGCCAACGTGGCGTTCGCCCTGGAGGTGATTGGTCGCCCACAAAGTCAGATCAAGCGCATCGTGCCTGAGGTGTTGGAGCTGGTCGGGTTGGAAGGCAAGGAGGGGCGCATGCCTGATGAACTCAGTGGTGGAGAGCAGCAGCGCGTAGCGATTGCGCGGGCGTTTGTGAATAAGCCAGCGATCCTCATTGCTGATGAACCCACCGGAAACCTCGACCCTTCAACGTCAGTGGGCATCATGAAACTGCTTGATCGCATCAACCGCACGGGCACCACCGTGGTCATGGCCACGCACGATGCGGCGATTGTGGATCAGATGCGCCGACGGGTGATTGAACTTGAGCGCGGGCACCTTGTGCGCGATCAGTCCCGCGGTGTCTACGGATACGCGAGGTAGGGCGGTATGCGCACAACTTTTGTTGCCAGTGAGGTGGGCAACGGCCTGCGCCGCAACCTCACGATGACCCTGGCGGTCGTGATCACCGTGG
The DNA here is from genome assembly GCA_018609125.1 of Candidatus Nanopelagicales bacterium. GTDB lineage: Bacteria > Actinomycetota > Actinomycetes > S36-B12 > S36-B12 > M55B157. The sequence goes on from JABAYF010000009.1 coordinate 32,452, forward strand.
GTGTTTCCCTCGCTCTGTTCGGCGTGTCACTGCTCGTGCGCGCTCAGGTCGACACCATGAAGGACTTTTGGTACGACAAGGTGGAGGTGTCACTTTTTCTCTGCAATGAGAATTCAGATACACCGTCCTGTTCGAACGGTGCTGTCACCGATGCCCAGCGCGAGCAGATCCGCGCCGACCTAGAATCCCTGCGGCCATTGGTGCAGGACATCTTCTTTGAATCCCAGGAAGAGGCCTACGCCCGTTTCGTGGAGCAGTACGCGAATTCGCCCATCGTTGACAACGTCACCCCCGATGCGCTGCCGGAATCCTTTCGGGTGAGTCTTTCTGATCCCACCCAGTACGACATCGTGGCATCAGCATTTGTGGGCAGGCCAGGTGTGGAACAGGTCAATGATCAACGGGCATTCTTGGATCGATTCTTCCAGTTACTTGGTGGGCTGCAGGTTATTGCGCTGGTCATCGCGATGGCCATGCTGGTGGTCACGGTTTTGCTCATCGTTAACACCATGCGGGTTGCTGCGTTTAGCCGGCGAAGAGAAACCGGAATCATGCGCTTGGTGGGCGCATCCAATTTCTATATTCAATTGCCGTTCCTTCTCGAAGCGGCGATTGCTGCGGCCGTGGGAGCAGTGATTGCGACCGGTGGGTTGATTTTGGTGAAGGTGCTGATCATTGACAATGTGCTTGCACCCGCATTCCAATTCACCGCGTTCATTGGCTGGGATTCAGTGACGGCAGTTGTTCCCATTCTGTTTATTGTCGGCATTGGCCTGTCATCATTGGCAGCATTTTTCACCCTGCGCAAATATTTGCGGGTCTAACCGTGCCCCGCGAAATCGGGCGTAAGTTGATTGCGCAGAACCGTCGGGCACGACACGACTATTCCATTGACTCCAGCCTTGAAGCTGGCATTGTGCTCACCGGTACTGAAGTGAAGTCGTTGCGTGCGGGCCGGGCCACGCTCACCGATGGATACGCCACCATCGATAACGGCGAGGTGTGGCTGCGCGGGGTGCACATTCCGGAGTACTCCATGGGCACCTGGACCAATCATGAGCCTCGGCGTGCCCGCAAGCTACTGCTGCGCGCAGAAGAAATAAAGAAACTCATCCACCGCACCCAGGTGAAGGGCTTCACTCTCGTGCCGATCAGCCTGTATTTCAAGGACGGCTACGCCAAGGTCGAAATCGCGTTGGCAACGGGGCGCAAATCTCACGACAAGCGCCACGCCATCGCCGAACGCGAAAGCAAACGTGAGGCAGCAAAGGCGATGGGTCGCCGCGCCAAAGGAATCACCGACTAGCACTTCGGATTAATTCCGTTCGGCGCTGCTAGAGCGCCTGGGCGGGCGTGGTTTAGTCCTGGGCCTCGAGCATGATTACACCTGGACCCTTGGCTTTGACGACAGACCGGTCAATCGCGCGGATCGTCAAGATGACCCGGTCGTTGACGATGCGTGCCTTGCGCACCGTGGCCAGCATGGAGTCTTGCCCCCCTAAAGAAATCACCACACTGGGATGTGGTGTAGCGAGACGGTCAGAACCCCGGGCCCAGCCGAAGTCCTCGAGAGCCTCGCGCGGATCCGTTGATTCGACCATGCGACCCACGCGATCAAAGCGCGATACGCGAGCATCATGAATCACCAGGCGTGCAGAATTGATGCGGCCCGGTACAACGCGGATCTTTTGGGAGTTCCAGACGAACAGATCGGGTGCATATAGTTCCGGCTCATCCTGAGCGGCTCCGTCGTCGAGGATCGGGGTGAGGCGGGTCCCATCGCCAAGATTGCCAACGCCGCATTCGAGAGACTTATTGATGCAGTTGTCGACCAGGATGTCCATGATGGCCGGGTCCCATCCGTTCATCCAGTCGGCGTGGGTTGAATAGCCACCCGGGCC
>JABAYF010000025.1:0-28815 GCA_018609125.1 Candidatus Nanopelagicales bacterium
CATACGACTTGATCGAGGTCACCGCGCGCGAATGTAGTTCAGCGAGCTACATTTCTTGTCCTGCGGGTACGTGGAGTGCCCTAGGCGTGCACGGTGACGTTTCTTCACCCTCACCCGAAGGGCCTCACCGCGACATAAGCGTTGCACCCGCTGGTGATTGACCCCGAACCGTTCCCGCACCAAAAGCGCATGCAACCGGCGATACCCAAACCGAGGACGCGGTTTGGCCAATTCACGCAACCGTGCCCGCAGGGCTTGCTCGAAATCTGAAGGGGCCGTGGGGCTGAGACGTTGCGTGGAGCGAGGTTGCTCAAGAAGTCGGCATACCCGGCGCTGGGAGACAGGGAAACGGGTCACCAAGAAGTTCACTGCAGCCCGACGACGAGTCGGGCTTAGAAATTTCCCCGGTTCACCTCTAGTTTTCGGACGATCATGATGCCTCACTCAAGCCTCATTTGGGTGAGACCGCTGCTTTGAGGAGAGCATGAGTGGCGGTGAGGTCGGTCGTGTTGTGGGAGAGGATTCGCCACCAGCGCCTCTTTGCGCCACTTGACAGAGCGCCGACTTCCCGGCCTTGCTGAAACTGGGTCCGCAGCTTGGTGAGTGAGGTCCCGACGATGTTGATGCCGCACCCTGGCTTGTACTTCATTCCGATTAAACCCATGTAGGTCTGGAGCGAGCGATCCGTGACCTTGTCGATCTCACCCGCATGGGCTCGCCGGTTGGCCCAAGTGCCGATGGGCTTCTTGGCATTGACATAGACCGATGAGAACCAGTCAACGAGGACCGGATTCTCACAGTACGTTTCGACGATAACCTTCTCGTGTTCGGTGAAGCCGGAAATGATCCGGTCCTCGGACCTTGACATGCGATCCAGGTCCGCGAGAACGGACTCAAGGTCGCTCCTTTCCACGACGTAGTTGCGATTCGTCAGCGAAGTCAGTGGCCCTAGTTGAGGTTCGAGGATGAAGTGACGGACCGTTCCGTCCACGTGAATCCCGATCAGCGAGGGAGCTCTCTGCATGTTGCCTTCGAAATCAATCGTGATGGCGCGGCGAGCCTGCTGTGAACTGATTTTGGGGCTCGGAGTCACTGTGATCGCCTCCTGGGCAGCTTGACGACGGTCTTCTTCAGGTACAGCTCATAGAGCACGTCATTAGGGAAAATCGTCACCTCGCGGCGCGGGGATTCCACCCAGGGAATATCGACCTGGCGCATCCGCATCGTGAAATGACGGGCAGTGTCGTTCGGGCCGATCTTTTGGTTGGCCGTCCGAATGGCCCCTCTCATCTGGGCTTCCATCATGACTGCGGTGTCCTTATCGCGATCTTCCCAGGGGCCCAGAATGAGTGGAGCGTCCCAGCGTGGATGCTCGACCTCGAGTACCCATCGAAGATTCATCATGCTTGCATGCATTTCCGTCCTCCTTTTCGCCCGTCCTGAGTCCCTTGACGTGAACGACCAATGTGGTCTCAGAGCTTTTTGGCGAGTTCCGGTGAATGAGAGCGGCCGAATACTAGGCATGCTTGTCAAGTCTTTTCCAACCCTGGAATACGCGCGAGTGACTTATAGTCACTCGCGAGCATGGGCGTGTCGGGATGCTCACAGGGCGGTGGCCTGACGCCGCGAGCGATGGAAGGTGGATGGGATGTTTGAGCCGAAGGAGATGCTGGTTCCGACCTCGTTGTGGAGTTCTCGCGGACTCAAGGGAATCCACAATCTTGCCCGTTCTGAACCCGCGTCAATGGGGCCAGCTGTCTACCGGTTGTATGTCGTTGAGATTGACGACCCCCGGGGGCACGTGCCGTACAGCTTCTATGTGGGACACACGAAACAGGAAGTCGAAGACCGAGTGCAGGAGCATCAAGAGGGGGGATTGCGTTCCGCCAGAATATTCAAGCGCGAGGGCGTCAGCCCTGGATCGATTCGTTACGACCTCTTCGACGGACTCCCGCGTTATAGGTGCAAAGCATGTGCGGAGAATGCGGAAGGGCGGCTTGCGCGAGTCATCGAAGCACAGGCAGGTCGAGCGAAGAGTGACATGACAGACAATCGTAAGAAGGGTGCTGTTCGACCCTGTGAGGGCCGGGTTGCCAGTGAGGGAGCCACGGGTTAAGGCTCATCGTGAAGTTTTGCCTTAAGTGAAGAGCGGAGTTGATCTCAACGCAACTCGTCCGTACTGTCTTGTTGCTGAGCGATTCCCTCAGGGTGCGATGTTCATCGCAATGAATGCCGGCAGGCACGAGACCGAGCCGCTGTCATTGCTCACCTAACAGATGCTCGCCTATTGCACTGCGCTGTCGGTTCGAAGGGCGTGGCTTGCTTACGCGGGCGGAACCGAACCGAAGGTTCGCAGGATCAGGAATACAGCGATCGAGATTGTCGAGTTTCCAATTAGTCTTGCGGCGAGTCCCGTCAAGATCCTCAAGCAGATTTCAGGACTGGCGGAGCGTGCTTGGCTGCGTGGGCGTCGGATGGTGCCCGGTCAGCGGAAGCGTGGGTGTCGAGTCGAGTGAATGAGCATCACCGCACCGTCCGCCGCATCGCAGACTTGGGCAGGTCACTGGCCGCGTTCCCCGTCATGGGTGCAGCTCTCACCGACGGCGTGGTCGGAGTGGAACACATGCGGGTATTAGCCCAGGTGCATCGCACCTATCCACGCCTACGGGACGTACTCCTCGACGCGGAGGAACGAATCGTGGGTCTGGCGGTGCATGCTGATCCGGCCCGGTTCCACCGCGAACTCACGCAACTGTGTCACCGGCTGGATCCGGCAGCAGTTGATGCGGATGATCACGACCGGCAATCGGACTACCATCTGCATGCGTCCACCACCTTGCACGGTGCCGTCCGCGTCGATGGGCTCCTGCCCCCCGAGATCGGGGTCCTGTTTCTCAACGCCCTGGAGGCCGCCCGGCGGGCGGTGAAGGCTGATCAGCACCCCAATCACGATCAACCCTCCGGGGAGGTGTGGGACCAGCAGTCACCGGGTGAGCCTGATATTTACCAGGCCCTCAGTCACCGAAACGTGCACGCCCTGCACCGCATCCTCGCCGCCGCGATCAGCGCCCACGATGACGCGGGCAGTTATATCCTCCCGCAGGTCAATGGTGCCCGCCCCGTCATCTCGGTAACCGTGCCCCTGGATTCACTCCTGCAGGATCCTCAACACCATGCGATGGGGGTGTTGGAACGATTCGGGGTCCCCCATGCGGCCATCACCGCCGCGAGTGCTCAACGCCTCGCCTGCGACGGGGTGATCTCACCGTTGATCATCAACCGTGACGGCCAGATCATCGCGACCCTACCGACGGTTCGGGCGGTGCCGGCCCACATCCGCAAAGCAGTCATCAGCAGAGACACCCACTGCCGGTTCCCCCACTGTCGTCAACGCATCGACGAGGTCCACCACATCATTTTCGCCTCCCACGGCGGTGACACCACCATGCCCAACCTCGCCGGCCTGTGTTACTACCACCACCGACTCATCCACCACGGCCAATGGAACATTGAAGGCAACGCCAACCTCGGCCTCCACATCACCAACCACCACAAAAACAAACACTGGGTGAGTCACCCACCACCGAGGATCGTGCCGCTGATGTGATCGTTAATGTGAAGAGCTCCAGGTTTTGTGCCGCTCCGATACGGGTTGCAGATCTCGGTTGAGGGCTGTGTAGTGGGCAAGTTCGAATTTCTTGTGAAGACATCCACGATGAATGGGATTGGGAGTGTTCACTTGTCGAGATGTGCAGAGAACCATTCTGAGATGTCAGCCACGTCCAGGTGTCCGGTCGACGAATTTGGAGGGTGCAACCGTGCGGGCTGGCTCTCCGTCTTGCAAGTCCGACAGGACAACCCTCGTTAGTGATCAGGCTTTCTTGGTGGCCCAAAAGATCCAATACAAGCGAGCTCACCTGCTCGCATGGGGAGATCAAAGGCCAGCACACTCCACGATTCATATACGTCGCGGGTGGACCGCTTATACGATGACGTGATGCTGATCTGGGGACTCGTCATGATTGGGATAGGTACCTATATGGCGGTCAGTGCGGCGATGAAGTCTGAGGCGATCCCTTTCCGATACCTCGTTGCGCGGGCTCGAATCCTCTGGAAGGACCGCACGTACCCGTTCCTCCTTGTGGCCGGCCTCCTCATTGCCGTGGCGGGCATCGCCGTTGCCCTCGCGTAACGGCGCAGGCGCACGCAAAGACCCCCTCCCTGCATCCGAAAGCGCGCGAAGGGGGTCTTTGTCGGTGTGCTAAGCCTTTTTGGTTGCCCAGAAAATTTCGGAGATCTCATCGATCTTGGCGAGCAATTGATCGGCGACAGCAACATCGGTGGTGCCCTTGGTGCCGCCGGCACCGGCCAACTTGGTGGCGTCATTGAACAGGGTGTTCAAATCGGGGTAGGCGGCGAAGTGTGGCGGCTTGAAGTAGTCGGTCCACAACACCCACAGGTGCTCTTTGACCAGGTGTGAGCGCTCTTCCTTGATGGAGATCGCGCGAGCTTTGAAGTCATGATCATCAGATGCGTTGTGCTTCTCCATGCAGGCCTTCACCGACTCGGCTTCAAGGCGAGCCTGAGCGGGGTCATACACGCCGCAGGGAAGGTCGCAGTGCGCGTGGGCGATCGTGCGCGGAGCGATGGCCCGGTGGGCCAGGTTCGTCAAGGTGGTCAACAGCATGGTTCCTCCGTTGGTTGTAGTCACGCGAGGCGCGTGCCTCCAGACTAGACGCCGATCGGTATTGGGGCATGATCGGGCGTATGCGCTGGCAGCTTCCGATCCGACGCGTCGCCATCAGTGGCCCCTCCATGCTGCCGACGCTTTGCCCGGGCGAATGGTGGGTGGCCCGATCGGGAACGCCGCGGATCGGTGACATTGTGCTGCTGCGCGATCCGGAACTGTTGGAGCGATGGCTGGTTAAGCGGATTATTCGGCGCAGTGGCACCGGGTGGTGGGTCACCGGCGACAACGCGGAGGCGAGCCGTGATTCGCGAGACTTTGGGCCGGTGGAGCGCGAATTGATCTTTGGGCCACTGTGGTGGCGATACCGACCCCGACTACGCCGCCATGTGTTTGACTGACGGGCATGACCGAACCCGTCGACGTTGGCCCACTCGCCTCGCCCTTTGACACTGATCCGGCGTTTCCGCTGCATCGCGGCGGCAAGATTGAGGTTAGACCGACAGTTCGAGTCCGCGACCGCGCCGGGTTGTCCCTGGCGTACACCCCGGGTGTCGCTCGCGTATGCACCGCTATCGCAGACGACCCCGATCTGGCCTTCGACTTCACCTGGAAATCAAACACCGTGCTGATCGTCACCGACGGCACCGCAGTGTTGGGTCTCGGCGACATTGGCCCGCTGGGCTCTCTTCCGGTGATGGAAGGCAAGGCCCTGCTGTTCAAAGAATTCGGTGGCGTTGACGCGGTGCCGATCTGCCTGGACACCAAAGATGTTGATGAAATCATCGACACCGTGGTGCGCATCGCGCCCGCTTATGGCGGGATTAACCTCGAAGACATATCCGCCCCAAGGTGCTTTGAGATCGAACAACGCCTTGATGCTGCCCTCGATATTCCGGTTTTCCACGACGATCAACACGGAACCGCGGTTGTGGTGTTGGCTGCCCTGCTGAACGCAGCCAAGGTCACACACAGAACGCTGGCGGACCTCCGCGTCGTCGTGTCCGGTGCGGGAGCAGCAGGTGTCGCGGTCACGGACATGTTGCTCGACGCTGGCATCGGAGATATTGCCGTTGCGGATTCGCGGGGAATCCTTGGCCCCGACCGAGAAGACCTGACCGAGGTGAAGGCACAACTAGCGGCACGTACGAACCGAGCTGACCTCACCGGAACACTGGCGGAGGCCTTGCGGGGTGCTGATGTATTCATCGGGTTATCTGCCGGCCGCGTCGATGACAACGCGGTTGCGACCATGGCGCCACAATCAATCGTGTTTGCCCTAGCCAATCCCGATCCTGAGATTCATCCCGATGTCGCCCACCGCACCGCAGCGGTCGTCGCTACCGGTCGCAGTGATTTCCCTAATCAGATCAACAATGTCTTGGCCTTTCCAGGAATCTTCCGCGGCGCCCTCGACGTCCGTGCGACAAGCATCACCAGCGGAATGAAACTGGCTGCAGCCCAAGCAGTCGCCGATGTTGTGGGCGCGGACCTCAGTGCGGACTACATCATCCCGAGTGTCTTTGATCGACGGGTCTCGGCGGAGGTGCCGCGCGCCGTAGCCGTGGCAGCAATTGCTGACGGGGTGGCTAGGCTTCCGCTATCTGAAGCTATCCGGAGGAGTTAAGCGTGTTCGCTGTCTACGCCCAGTCGATTGACCCTAATGATCCACTAACAGGTCTTGTTGTTGGTGATGTGACCGAACCTGAGGTGCCGGCAGACTGGGTTCGGGTCGAGGTCAAGGCAGCCAGCCTCAACCATCATGACCTGTGGACGTTGCGCGGCGTGGGGATCACCGCCGATCGCCTGCCGATGACCCTGGGTTGTGACGCAGCCGGCATTGCACCTGATGGCTCCGAGGTGCTGGTGCACGCGGTGATCGGCGATCCTGCGGCCGGTGGCGGTGATGAAACCCTCGACCCCAAGCGCTCACTGCTGAGCGAGGTGTATCCGGGCACGTTCGCCCAATATGTGTGGGTACCCGCTCGCAATGTCGTGCCAAAGCCTGCGGATCTGACCTTCGCGGAGGCCGCGTGCTTGCCGACCGCGTGGCTGACCGCCTACCGCATGCTGACCACACGTGGTCACCTCGTGGCCGGTGAAACTGTCTTGGTGCAAGGCGCTGGTGGTGGTGTTGCTACGGCAGCGATCGCCCTTGGCAAAGCGATGGGTTTGCGTGTGTGGGCGACCTCGCGCGATGAGGCCAAGCGTGCAGCCGCGCTCGAATTAGGTGCCGATGCGGTCTTTGAAACAGGAGCACGTCTACCCGAACGTGTCGATGCCGTGATCGAAACCGTGGGTGAGGCCACCTGGAGCCACTCGTTGAAGTCTCTACGTCCGGGTGGTCGGATCATTGTGTCGGGATCCACAAGCGGGGCCATGCCCCCGGCTGATTTGGCTCGAGTGTTCTTCCTGCAGTTGTCTGTCATCGGATCGACGATGGGCACCCGCGAAGAACTCATTGCTTTGATGGACCTGCTGGCGGCCACCGGCGTACGCCCGACGATCGCCGGTGAGTTCGATATGGCCGATGCCGGGTCTGCTTTTGCGATGCTGGCCGAAGGTGACGTAGTCGGAAAGCTGGTACTGACGCGCTAGTCCTCGTCGTCTTCGAACCGCGCCAGCCAGGTAGCTAATCGTTCGATAGGAACTTCAAAGTCAGGGTTCAGGTCGACGAATTCCTGTAGGCGCGCGGCGAGCCAGTCGATGCTGATCTGCTCACCGCCCTGGCGGTTGAGCAATTCTTCAATACCTCGATCAGTGAAATACATGGCTAGTCGGCGAACGCGGCAGCAACGACAGCGCGCTGCTCCTCTTCGTGTCGGTGATGGCTGCCGACGGCCGGTGACGACGAAGCCGGACGACACACCACACTGATCGGGCGGCCCATGATCGACGGCAGCGATAGTGCCATGAATGACCAGGCGCCTTGATTTGCCGGCTCCTCTTGCACCCACCGGACGTCGACGTCGTTGGGGTAGGCATCAATGACACCGGGCAGGCTGCGGAAGGGGAGTGGGTAGAAGCGCTCGAGGCGAACGATGGCAGTGTCAGTGGCGCCGGTCTTCTCACGTTCAGCCACCAGGTCGTAATACACCTTGCCGCTGCACAACAACACCTTTTTCACACCCTCGGGTGCCACGGTGTTGTCCCGCAAAATCGCCCGGAAGCTACCGGTGGTGAAATCCTCTAATTTAGAACTAGCAAACTTGGCTCGTAGCAGCGACTTTGGCGTGAAGATAACGAGCGGTCGAGTCAGGCGGGAATGCATTTGCCAACGCAGCAGATGGAAGTAAGACGCCGGGGTAGATGGCATTGAGACGGTCATGTTGTCCTGGGCGCACAATTGCAGAAAACGCTCCACCCGTGCCGAGGAATGATCGGGTCCTTGGCCTTCGTATCCGTGCGGCAGCAGCATCGTGAGCGACGATCGCTGATTCCATTTTTGCTCACCGGCAGAAATGAACTCGTCGATGATGGTCTGCGCGCCGTTAACGAAGTCGCCGAATTGGGCTTCCCAGATCACGAGTGCATCCGGGCGGGCAACGGAGTAGCCGTATTCGAAGCCAACGGCGGCAAACTCGCTGAGGAGGGAGTCATAGACCCACAACTTGGCGCCGTCGCGGTACATACGTTTCAAAGGCTTGTACTGCCAACCATTTTCTCGATCAACGATCACCATGTGACGATGCCCGAATGTGCCACGGCGTGAGTCTTGGCCGACGAGTCGAACCGAGCGACCTTCTGACAGCAGTGATCCCACCGCCAGCGCCTCAGCCATGCCCCAGTCGATCGTGCCATCCGCGACCATTTGGCCGCGCCTCTGCAATTGCGGTGCGAGTCGCGGGTGCAGGGTGAATCCTGCTGGCATTTCCAGTTGGGACTTCACGACCTCATCGACCTGTTCCTGGGAGATCGAGGTGTCAACGACCGCGGCTGGACCTTGGGGAACCAGGTTCTTTTGTCCTTCGCGCACGACAGTGGTTGCCGATTCGCTGAACTCTTCTTCGGTGCCAGCCGCCGCTGCGCGGGTCTGCTGGAACACGCCCTCGAGTTGTTCTTGGAAGTGCCGCAGGGCTTCCTCGGCTTCTTCAACCGTGATGTCGCCGCGACCGATGAGAGCTTCAGTGTAGTTTTTGCGAACGCTGCGCTTGGCGTCAATCAGGTTGTACATCATGGGCTGTGTCAGTGACGGGTCATCAGCCTCATTATGGCCACGACGTCGGTAGCAGACCATGTCGATGACGACATCTTTGTGAAATGCCTGCCGGAACGCGAATGCGAGTTGGGCCACGCGAGTAACTGCCTCGGGGTCGTCGCCGTTCACGTGAAAAACTGGCGACTGGATCATGCGCGCGGCATCGGTTGCGTACACCGAAGACCGACTGTATTTCGGTGAGGTGGTGAAGCCCACCTGGTTGTTGACCACAATGTGTACGGTGCCACCGGTTCGGTAACCCTGTAACTGAGACAGGTGCAAAGTCTCGACCACGACACCTTGACCCGCGAAGGCTGCATCACCGTGGAGCAGCATCGGCAGGATGTCAAAGGAGCGATCGCGGGGGAGTTGGTCTTGCTTTGCTCGAACAACGCCCTCGAGCACTGGATTGACCGCTTCGAGGTGGGAGGGATTAGCGGCCAGGTACACGTTCGTCTGGAGCCCCTGTGGATTCGTGTATGTGCCCGACGTGCCGAGGTGGTACTTCACGTCGCCAGAGCCCTGCACTGATTCTTCACCGTAATTTCCCTCAAATTCGGCGAAGATCTGGCCGTAGGACTTGCCGGCGATATTGGCCAAGACGTTGAGGCGACCGCGGTGGGGCATCCCGATGGCAACTTCGATGATGTTCTCATCAGCCGCATCCGACAGGATCGTGTCGATCAGGGGAATGAGGGCTTCGGAGCCTTCCAGGGAGAAGCGTTTCTGGCCAACGTATTTGGTCTGCAGAAACGTCTCGAATGCTTCACCCTCGTTGAGCTTGCGCAGGATGGTGAGTTGCTCATCGTGCGTGGGTTTTACGTGGGGAACTTCGACGCGTTCTTGGATCCAGGCGCGCTGCTCAGGATCTTGGATGTGCATATATTCGATGCCGATGGTCCGCGTGTATGAGTCGCGCAGAACCCCGAGTATCTCCCGCAGTTTCATCAGGGGCCGACCGGCGAAACCCCCGGTGGCGAACTCTCGATCCAGATCCCACAGGGTGAGTCCATGGGTCAGTACGTCGAGGTCGGGATGGGCTCTTTGTTCGTATTCGAGTGGATTGATATCGGCCATGAGGTGGCCGCGCACCCGGTATGCGTGAATGACTTCCTGGACGCGCACGGTCTTGTCCAGATCGGTTTCGTGTGATGCAGAAATATCTGCCGACCATTGAATCGGCTCGTACGGAATGCGCAGTGAGCGGAAGACCTTTTCGTAGAAATTGTCACCGCCGAGAAGTAACTCATGAATTCTTTTCAGGAACTCACCCGACTGGGCTCCCTGGATGATGCGATGGTCGTAAGTGGAGGTCAAGGTCATGATCTTGCTCACCGCATTACGCACACGGGCTTCCTCGGAGGCGCCCTGCCACTCGGCCGGATATTCCATGGCCCCAACGCCGACTATGGTGCCTTGCTCTGGCATCAACCGGGGAACCGAGTGTGAGGTCCCGATCGTTCCGGGGTTGGTCAAACTGATGGACGTTCCCTGGAAGTCAGAAACCTCAAGGGAGCCCTGGCGAGCACGCCGCACAACATCTTCATAGGACCCCCAGAAAGCGGCAAAGTCCATGCTCTGGGCGTCTTTGATATTGGGCACGAGCAGGGTGCGGCTGCCATCAGCTTTGGCGACGTCAATCGCTAAGCCCAGGTTGATCTGCTCATGTAATGCGATGGCTGGCTTGCCGTCGAGTTCGGTGAAGGAGAAATTCATGGCCGGCACCTGCTTGGCGGCGAGCACAATCGCGTAGCCAATGAGATGGGTGAACGACACCTTGCCACCGCGGCCGCGAGCCAGGTGGTTATTGATCACAGTCCGGTTGTCGATGAGAAGTTTGGCCGGCACATCGCGCACGCTGGTGGCGGTGGGAACGGTGAGGCTTGCTTCCATGTTGGCCACGACACGGGCGGCTGGGCCGCGCAGACGTTCGACGTGGGTGGATTCGGGCGCCGGGGGCGTGGCGACTGCTGCCGGTGCGGGCACGGGAGGGGACACCGCGGGAGGAGTAGGGGACACCGCGGTAGGAGCAGGGGTAGGAGCAGGGGTAGGAGCAGCAGCTGCCTGCGGCGCCGCTTCGACCGCCGGCACCACCGAGTGGGTTCGCACAGCGGATCCGTCTGAGGGCTTGTAGTCGGCGAAAAAGTCCCACCACGCCTCATCAACGCTGGATTTGTCGGTCAGATACGCCTGATATAGCTCGTCGACGAGCCATTCATTGGCGCCGAATCCGGTGGCAGCATCCTTGGGTGAGGGGGTCACAGCCTTAGACTAGTAGCCGTCGTTTGAACCTAGGGGGTGTGGTCGGGGCTCTTTGTTGAGCCGGCGGCGGTCGGGGTTTCGTTGCCCAAGTGAGGGCAGTTGCAAAAGATGGCCGCATGGGTCGGCTCAGGTGAGAAGGTGGTGACATGCGCGAAATCATCGCTGATCTGTCCGCTTTCGTGGGGTCTGGGCAGCCGGTAGCCTTGGCCACGGTGGTGCACACCTGGCGATCAGCACCTCGGCCAGCCGGGGCGTCCATGATCGTGACCGCTTCGGCGGAAGCGATCGGTTCGGTCAGCGGCGGCTGCGTTGAAGGCGCACTCTTTGAACTCGGCACTGAAATATTACACACCGGGATCCCCGTGCTGGAAACCTACGGTGTGTCCGACGGCGATGCTTTCGCGGTTGGTCTCACCTGTGGTGGCATTCTTGACATTTTCGTGGAACGCATCACGCCGCAGAACTGGCCGGAGTTGTCGATCCTGGTCGATGCGATCACCAATGACGAGCCGGTTGCCGTAGCCACCATCGTGCGATCAGTGCACTCCGATCAAGTAGGCCGCCACCTCATTGTTCGTCCTGGCCTGACTGGAGGTGCCAGAACCGATGGACATCTGGGAACACGGCGTCTTGATGAGACGGTCGGCCCAGACGCATTGGGAATGCTTGCATCCGGGCGATCAGATCTTGTTCACTATGGCCCACTGGGTGAACGTCTCGGTGATGGCATAGATGTCTTCGTCAATGTGATGGCGCCAGCACCTCGGCTATATATTTTTGGGGCGATCGACTTTTCTGCCGCCCTGTGCAGGGTTGGCAAGACCTTGGGTTTTCGAGTTACGGTCTGCGACGCCCGCGAAGTGTTTGCGACCGCGCGTCGCTTTCCCGAGGCTGATGAAGTTGTCGTGGACTGGCCGCATCGATGGCTCGCAGGTCAACTGGTTGATGAGCGCACCGCTATCTGCGTGCTCACCCATGATCCGAAGTTCGATGTGCCGGCCCTGAAAGTCGCACTGGACACACCGGCTGGCTATATCGGTGCCATGGGTTCTCGACGGACCCACGAGGACCGTTTGGAGCGCCTCGTGGAAGCCGGCGTTACCCCAGAACAACTCCAGCGGCTGCATTCTCCCATTGGCCTGGACCTAGGTGCTCGAACGCCAGAGGAAACGGCGATTTCGATCCTGGCTGAGATTATTCAACAACGATGGGGTGGCAGTGGTGCTTCATTGGCGGTGACCGACGGACCGATCCATCGCGGTGCTTCGCGGTGAATCACACCGGCGACGCCGGTCTCGTACTCGCCGCAGGTGCCGGTCGGCGTTTCGGTGGGCCGAAGGCAATTGTCGAAATAGATGGTCAACGGCTCATCGATCGTGCCGTCCATCATCTTTGGGCGGCGGGATGCAGCGACGTCTGGGTGGTGTTGGGTGCCTGGGTTGGCCCTGTTGATCGCGCTCACGTAGTGGAAAATCGCGATTGGGAAAGTGGCATGTCTTCGTCGCTGCGGGTCGGCCTGCAGGCGCTCACGCACGACTCAGTAGCTGATCGCGTGGTCATCACTCTTGTTGATCTCATTGACTTAACGACCGAGGCGATCGTTGAGGTGCGTGCAGGTTCGCAGCGAATTTGTGTAGCCACCTATGACGGTCAGCAGGGTCATCCGGTCGTGATTGGTCGGGAATGGTGGCCGGCGGTCTGCGAATCCGCGCACGCGGATACAGGAGCTCGTGGTTTTCTTTCTGAGTATCGCGCAGAGGTAGCCTGGATTGAGGTTGCTCACCTTGGTGGGGGTGCCGATATGGACTATCCCATGGGCAACGGGAAAAGCTAGCGGTCAGAGGCCAAGTGTGCGCGCAATGACGAGAAGTTGAACCTCGCTGGCGCCCTCAACAACCCGCAGCATGCGCAGGTGTCGCAGGACGCGTTCGATTGGTCCTTCGCGCATCAAGCCCATGCCGCCGTATGCCTGCAGCGCCCGATCGGCCACCTCATAGGCCCATTCGGTGGTGGCGTATTTGGTGATCGAGGCATCGCCCATGATGGCCAGGGCATCTTGATGCGTGTCCACCCGCCAGGCGAGATGGTAAACAAGCCAGCGCATTGCCTCAATGTCGACCTTGCTGCGCGCCAGGGGAAATGAGACACCCTGGAACTTGGCTAGCGGCTTACCAAAAGCCGTGCGTGAGCGCGTGTGTTCGGCGGCGGACGTCAAACAGAACTCGGCCAGACCAAGTGCTTGGGCGCCGATGTAGGCGCGGCCGGCGTTGAGAAATGACATGGCTTCCAAGAAACCCATGCCCACTTCGCCGATGACGTGGTCGGCCGGCACGCGCGCGTTGTCAAAAAACAACTCTGCCGGATGGGAATCGGACATGTTGTACTGGATTTGACCCACGCGATATTGCTCTCGTGGAACGACGAAGGCGGTGATGCCACCGGCGGCTCGTTTCTGCGCGTCGGTCACGGCAAAGACGATGGCGAAGTTGGCATCGGCACCGTTGGTGATGTAGTGCTTGGTGCCGTTGATGACCCATTCGTCACCGTCCAGCACCGCCTGCGTCCGAATTGACTGTGCGTCGCTTCCCGCCTCCGGCTCGCTGAGGGCAAAGCACATTGTCTGGTGGCCGGTGGCGACGGGGAGAACATAGGTCGACCACAGATGCGCGGGGAGTTTGAGGAGCAATGTGGACGGGCCAGCAGGATTGGGTGGCGCCACAGCCACCATCGCCAGGCGCATTCCGCTGGCCGCAGCGTCTTCGACCAAAAGCGTTGTGCCCAGCACGCTTAAGCCATGCCCACCTGCGGCCTCGGGTAGATAGGGGGCGTAGAAACCCGCGTCGGCGCTACGGCGACGCACCTGGCTGATGAGTGGCGTGGCTGCCTCGGGATCCAGGCTGGGACCCCAGTACTCCCGGGTGTATTCCTGCTCGAGTGGGCGCACCTCGCGTTCGAGGAAATCAGCGAATGCGCCGCGTAGTTCGGTGAGTTCAGCGGGAATGGAGAAATCCATGCTCACATCTTGCCCTATTCGTCTGCCATCGGTTGCTGGGTGAGAAACCCGACGCGACTGACCAAGACCGATGGCAGAAGTAGCGGGAGTTCGGCGCCGACGAGGAGAAGAGCGCTAAGGGCCCTGTGCGCAGGGGATGGAACGGTGAACTAGGAGGTGGGCGCGTTGACCTCAACCGGATATCCACTGGCCTGCCATGCGCCCGTACCGCCATCAACATTGATCGCGGTGATGCCATTGCGCTCCAAAAATGCGCACACTTGCCAGGATCGTCCGCCGCTTTGACACACGACATAGGGCGTTGTGGCGGTGGAGAATTCTGCGAGCCGCAACGGAACGGTTGCCATCGGGATGTGCATGGCCCCGGGAATGTGGCCATCGGCAAATTCATAGCCCTCGCGAACATCGATAACGACCGCGTCAGCGTCGATAGCAATTTTCAGTTGTGCGACGGTGATGCTGTCCATGGCTGCTCCCGGGTGGGTAATGGTTGATGGTCTGGCGAGTGCTGTGCAGAAGGTTTACCTTTTTTCCGCACATCCAGACTATACCCCCCGGGGTATTTATGCGCTATCGGCTATTTCTTCGAGGCCGTCATGTCTGACCCGATGGACTCCAGGGAGCGTCCCTTCGTTTCGGTGATGAACTTGGCGACGAAGGGGATCGAGAGGATGGCGAAGATGGTGAACAGTCCGTAGGCCAACCCGAGGCTGATTGATGCCAAGGGCGGGAAGGCGGTAGAGACCAGGAAGTTGGCAACCCACTGTGCTGCTGCAGCCAGTGCCAGCGCGGCCGCCCGAATGCGGTTGGGGAACATTTCGCCGAGGAGCACCCAAACGACCGGGCCCCAGGTCGCAGCGAAGAAGGCGACGTAGAGGTTGAATGCGATGACCGCCACCACGTCAATGCCGTCACCGAGAACTGGTTCGCCAGCAGAGTTAACGTCGGCGGTACCGAAGACGAACGTCAAAACAGCCAGCATCACGACCATGCCAACGGACCCCACGAGCAGCAGGGGCTTGCGTCCGACACGATCGATGAGAGCGATGGCTAGGAGGGTGAAAGCGACGTTAACCACGGTGGTGATGAGTGACGTTTCAAAGGCTTGGCTTTCGGAAAATCCAACGGCCTGCCAGATCGTGTTGGAGTAGTAAAAGACAGCGTTGATACCAACGAATTGCTGGAACACACTGAGCAGGATCCCGATCCAGACGATGGGCATGAGGCCGAAAGTGCGCCCGCGAATATCGGAGATACGCGGTGCATGGTCACCCTGGAGCGATTCGCGAATTTGATGAATCAGCGGTTCGACGTTGTCGGTGTAGATGGTCTGCAAAACAGCGGTGGCTTCCTTATCCAGACCCTTTGACATGAGATAGCGCGGGGACTCGGGTAGGCGAGCGGCCAGGGTGCCATAGATCACGGCCGGAATGATCATGGTCAAAAACATCCACTGCCACGCGGCTAGCCCGAACAGCCAGTCATTGGTTGATGATCCACCGGCTGCATTGAGGATGGCGTAGTTGACCAGTCCGGTGGCAAAGATGCCAACCACGATGGCTAGCTGCTGCAGTGATCCCATGCGCCCGCGCATCGGGGCGGGCGCGATCTCGGCGATATACATGGGTGCCATGACGCTGGCCACACCGATACCCGCACCACCCAGGAAGCGCCACACGGTGAGGTCGGCGGCACCGATGGGGAACGCTTGACCAATCGCTGCGATGAGGAAGAGTGCTGCGGCCATCAGCATGACCGGGCGCCGACCGAATCGCTCCGCCAGCGACCCAGCGAACCAGGCGCCGATCGCGGACCCGATCAGAGCAATGGACACCACGAAACCCAACTCCAGGGAGTTCAGGCCGTACGTTGTCTTGATCGCATCGGCAGCGCCATTGATGACCGCTGAGTCGTAGCCGAAGAGGAATCCGCCCAGTGCTGCGGTTCCGGCGAGCGCCACCACGCGGCCGGAGCGGTAGTCCGGCGTTGAGGCTAAATCGGCTGACATGGGTCTCCCTGAAGCTGTGAAATGCCCGACTCGTGTGGTGGCCGCTGCGATCGTGCACTGCGCTCAACATTTGTCTCTGTGTCGCTAGTGTGCCCGCTTTGTCGAGGTTGCGCGGGTAAACCTCTAATCTCGGGTCCATGCTGGCTCTGGAAACCACTGTCGCAATCGTCGGGCTTGAGCCCGCATCACGTGAGGACCGCACCCGATGGCGCGCACAGTGGAATGTGCCGCGCGGCTGGCGGCAGGGGAGGGGTGCTTGGGGCGGACTTGTCGTGACGGCCGTGGTGCGTGCAGCCTTATCGGTAGAACCAGGCCCGCGGGCGGTGCGTGCCGTTACCGCGCAAATCCTGGCCCCGATTCCCAGCGGCATCGTCGAAGTAGAGATCACCGAGTTACGTCGAGGTTCGGCAACCGCCACGTGGCAGGTACGCCTGATTGATCCGGCCGCGGCAGGGGTTGCCGTGCAAGCCGTGGTGGTGCTCGGCGATGCGCGGGCACTCGGCGTGGATGAGGAGCTCAGCCGGCCCGATCGGGACGCACAGATGCCTGCTGTCGCCCCCTGGGCCGACACAGATCTCGTTCCGGTGGCCGCGCCCCTAGGGCCGGAGTTTGCCGCGCACCTGCGCTATCGCCCGATTTCTGGATTTCCCTACAGCGGTACCGATGACGACATTGCTTGCTGGGTCTCCTACCCGCAGGGAACGATGGACGAAGCAGCCCTGCTGGGGTTGGTCGATGCTCTGTGGCCATTGGCTGTAGTGCGACTCGATCACGTGCGGCCGATGGCGACGATCAACTTCACCGCATCATTGCTCGTCGACCCAGCAAGTCTGGATCCGGGAGAGCCGATTTTGCACACCAGTCGATCCATGGGTAGTTACGCCGGGTATAGCACCGAGCATCGGCAACTGTGGTCCAGCGATGGGAGACTTCTTGTGGACAACCCCCAGGTCATCGCGATTATTCGTTAGGTGATGCCCGTGAAAAGAAAGTGGGTGCGCAGGAGTCATGGCGGAAGCCACAGGTCACATTCTGGCCGGGACTGAACCCGGTCACGGGCCACTGCGGGGCCTGAAATTCGTTGAGATGGCAGGGATTGGGCCGGCGCCTTTTGCCTGCATGATGCTTGCTGATCTGGGCGCCACCGGCGTGCGCATCGAATCACCCAGACCCGGACTGAGTGTGGGGTCACCCGAACACGACATCACCCGGCGCGGTCGCCGGAGTCTCACCGTGGATATGTCGCTACCGCAGGGGCGTCAACTGATCTTGGACTTGATAGCCAATGCGGATTTGCTCGTCGAAGGATTTCGTCCCGGTGTGATGGAACGTCGCAGTTTAGGTCCCACCGAATGCCTCGAGCAGCAACCCCGTCTGGTGTACGGCCGCATGACCGGTTGGGGTCAGGAAGGGCCCTACGCCACAGTTGCCGGCCATGATTTGACCTACTTGGCAGCTGCTGGTGTTCTGGCCCATGTGGGTCGACTCGATCAGCCACCCACGCCACCACTCAATCTCGTGGCCGACTACGGCGGTGGAGCAATGTTGTTACTCGTCGGCGTGCTCTCGGCGCTGTGGGAGGCGCAACGAACCGGACGCGGTCAGGTGGTCGACGCCGCCATGATCGATGGCGCCGCGCTGCTGATGTCGATGTTTCACTCGATGCGTAATCAGGGCATGTGGTCGATGGAACGCGGAGTAAATCTCTTGGACTCCGGTGCTCCCTTTTACGACGTGTACCGCACCTCAGACGATGGCTGGCTTGCCCTTGCCTGTCTCGAACCTGCGTTTTACCAGCAGTGGCTTGAGGTTTCCGGGCTTGCTGATGATCAACTTCCCGGGCAGTTTGATATGCCCAGATGGCCGGAATTGCGAACGGTTTTTGCCAGGACCATCGCTCAGCGCTCCCGCGCCGAGTGGGCGAATCAACTGATGGGTACCGATGCTTGCGCGGAGGTAGTGCTCACGATGGAAGAAGCACTCCACCACCCTCAACTGGCTGCGCGAGCGACCCTGATTGATACCGATGGCTTGGTGCACGCCGGCGCTGCGCCACGGTTTTCGCGCACACCCGGTGTCGCCGGAGGTGCGCCCGTGACGGCAGGTGCAGACTTTTTGGAAAGCTGGGGAGTTCAGTCGGCAACGCAGGCAGCAGCCCGTGCGAGCGGCGCGGTTCCTTCCTAGGTACTCGAGCGCATCGGCCACAGATCGCAGGCATCCACGAATCACACGGGCGCGCGCCGCAACCGGGCGAGCAGCGGTAGGAGAGGAACCAGTTCAGTTTCGATTTCGCGCGCACACGCGATGAAATCCTCAACCTGTCCACCTGCTGGGTCATTGATTTGCATCCACGGTTGCAGCGGTTGCTCAGCCAGATCTGTCGGGAGAGACCAGGTGATGTCGCCGGTGGATTTTGAGGCGAGCCGAGCCAGGCAAGGCAGGGTGAGAGTTCGTTCGGCAGCAGCGGGAAAACGCTTGCGAATAAAACGTACATGGTCGCACTCGAAGGTGATGACGACATCGGCTTCCGCGCAGTGTTCATCGGTCAACGTGGTGCTGCGATGTCCGGTGGCCGTGACGGATACGGCCGTGAGGGCCGCGAGGGTGCGCACACTGGAGGTGAGGCCGGGTATTGCGAACGTTCCCGCCGACGCCACCGGCCACTGCGGGTACTCCCGCGCGACGAGGGCTGCACCAATTACTGATCGAGTTGCGTTTCCGGTGCAGACGAACAGTAGTCGGGGCGGGGCCGTGGGTTCGATGCTCACAATGCTGACTACCCTGCCAGAAGACATGACAGCGGCGACCACGTGCCAGGGTCGGGCTATCTAATGGGAGAGAAGGGACACGCGATGTCGGGACTGTGTGCAGGTCGAGTGGTTGTCATTACCGGTGCTGGTCGAGGAATCGGACGTGAGCACGCATTAGCGTTTGCCGCCGAAGGTGCGCAGGTGGTGGTCAATGATCTTGGCGGCTCCACCGATGGAAGTGGAAGTGACGATTCACCGGCCCAGCAGGTAGTCGCCGAAATTGAGGCGATGGGCCAAAAGGCGATCGCGTCAACCGACGATATTTCTGATTGGGATGGTGCGGCGCGACTCATTCAGCTGGCACTCGATACGTTCGGCGGCCTCGACGTTGTGGTGAACAACGCCGGTATCTTGCGCGATCGGATGTTCGTCAATATGACTCCCCAGGAGTGGGACAGCGTTTTCGCCGTCCACTTGCGTGGCACCTTTGCTGTCAGCCGCCACGCGGCTGACTACTGGCGAGCCCGCGCCAAGGCTGGTGAGTCCAATGACGCACGCATCATCAACACATCGTCACCGTCTGGCATTTTCGGCAACATCGGTCAGGCAAACTACGGCGCCGCGAAGGCCGGAATCGCTACGTTTACCGTGATTTTGGCCGATGAGTTGGCGCGGCTGGGCGTGACAGTAAACGCGATTGCCCCCATCGCCCGCACCCGCATGACCGAAAACCTGGTGGGTCTGTTGAAAGACACCGCCGGTGACACCGGTACGGCCGGTGACTTTGACGTGTTCGACCCAGCCAATATCTCTCCGCTGGTGGTGTGGCTGGGAAGCCCTGAGTCCGCTGCGGTCACCGGGCGCGTATTCACGGTGGGCGGGGGAGAGATTGGCGTGGCTGAGCCCTGGGTTAAGGGCCCTGTCGTGTCCAAAGATGGTCGCTGGCTGCCGGCAGAATTAACCGACGTGCTGCCGGCGCTGGTGGCTTCAGCGCGCACAAATTCTGATATGGCGGGGGTCACTCGCACCCAGTCCTGAGCGATCAGCAACGAGCACGCTGCAATTAGGCGACCTGGTCAATGGGCGTGAGATCAACGGACTCAGCGCGCCGCAAAATACGTTCGATGTAGTCCTGCGTTTCGGGAAACGGCGGGACGCCCTGATACCGCAGCACGTTGTTGAACCCGGCGTTGTAGGCAGCCAGGGTGTTGATGAGCTCATCGCCGGGTACATCTTGAACGAGGCGCAGGTTCACGCAGTTCAGGGCGGCGGCTGAGTGAATGGCATCAATGGGGTTCCACACTGTCGCCTCGCCATCGCCATCGGCGTCGATGCCGTACTGATCCCACGTTTGGGGCATGAATTGTGCGATTCCCTGGGCCCCGGCGGGGCTGATGGCCTGTGGATTCCATGCGCTTTCTGAGGCTACCTGGGCGGCGAGGACCTCAGCCGGTACCGCCCGGCAACGTTGAGCAGCGTCGACAATCACCGCCCGATACTCCGGTGGCACATCAATGACCTGGGCATCACGGACCCGGTCGAGGCCGCCAAAGGCTAAGAACGCCCCGCCCACGACCGTGGCTGCCACCATGGCAATAGCGGTGGCGGCCGCGATAACCCTGGTCATGGTGGACACCCCTCTACGGTAACCCGAAAGGAAGGGCAAAGCCCCATGATGATCTGGCGATGGGCGGCCCCGGCGCGCCGTACCGTGGGTGTATGACTTCAGACGGTGGCACAGGATCGAGAAACATAGATCTCACCCAGGGCGACGTATCGGCCCTGTTCGCGGAAAAGCTCCAGGCCGCCTTTGCCTCGCTAGGGCGTTTCAATTTGGCGGTGTTCGGCAAAACTGGTGCAGGAAAATCAACACTGATCAACGCCATTTTTGCAGACTCGGTGGCTGCGACGGGGGTTGGGCGGTCGGTGACACGGGGTTTGGACTACTACGCGCATCCGGGCGGTTTGCTCGGCCTGTACGACTCGGAGGGTTTTGAAACCGGCACTGCCGGTGACGTGATTCTGGCCGGCCTGCGTCAACTAGTGGAGGATCGGCGGGTACGCCCAACTTCTGAACACATTCACGCGGTGTGGTACACGGTTCGTTGGTCTGATCGCCGATTTGAGTTGCCGCAACAGGCTTTTGTGCGTGGACTCGCTGACCTTGGGCTACCCGTGATCTTGGTACTCACTCAGGTGCCCACCAAGAACGGCCAGGTGCATCCGGAAGCGCTGGAGTTCGGTGGCTTCATCGATTCCTTGCAACTGCCGCTGGTGAATCACACGATGTACACCAATGCTTTGGCAGATGCTTTTACCGGCGCGGACGTTTTCGGGATGGACGCGCTTCTCAACGCGACATACCAGGTGGTGCCCGACGTTGCGACCGCTGCACTGACCGCTGTCCAGAAGTTAGATTGGGAGCGTAAAAGACAGGCAGCCCGACGTGTGATTAGACAGGCGGTGGCGGTGTCTGGCGGTGTGGGAGCCGCACCGATCCCCTTCGCTGATGCTGGCCTACTCGTGCCCACTCAGGTAGCGATGATTGCCCGAATCACGGCCGTTTATGGTCTGCCGCCGGATAGGTCTCGCGCCCTTGCGGCAGCAGCATCGGTGGCCCTGACCGGAGGAGCGACCATGGCGGGGCGCTATCTGGCGGGCACGCTGTTGAAATTTGTGCCCGGTGGCGCGGTCGTCGGCTCGGTCATCTCCGGCACCGTTGCCGCCTCGTTGACCCAGGCGGTGGGGCAGGCCTGGTGTCGGGTGTGTGAGCACGCCTTAAGCCTGAATCCTGATGAGCAGTCGGCGTTCTTAGCGGGGCCGGCGCCCCGAGTTCTCTTCCTGAGCTGGCTGAAGGGCAAGCCATCTGGCTAGGTACTTGCTACGGTCATGATTGCAGGAGTTGTCCGGGTTGGGTGAGAGGTGGAACGAGCGATGAAAAAATATGTAGTCACGGCGGTAGCCATAGCCGGTGCCACTGCAGGGGTTCTTGCTTGGCGTCGCCGGCAAAATGCTGACGAAGTGGAACAAAGAGCTGATGCCTGGGCCGATCAATTCGGGGCGGTGGCGCAGGGCACAGCGGCGAGCGTGGGTGCTGCGTGGCAGCAGGCAGCAAAGGTGGCTGATGACGCTGCTCGTTCCGTTTCTGACGCTTCCTACGGCCTGGCCGACTCGGTGACCGCGGCAACGCCGGCTGCTGATGCCCTGACCCAAACGGCCGCTTCGGCCGCGTCTTCGGTTGCTCAGGCGGCGGATGCCGGTGGCGCCGTGGCTAAGCAGGTTGCCGATCGCGTTGGTGAAGCTGCTGATGAAGCAGCCGAAGCAGCAAGTCGCGCCGCACACGCCGCAGCCGAGACAAATGCGGCTGAAGGTGCAGCTGAAGGTGAGCCGGCGCGCCCTACACCGGCTGACCTACGACCCAAGACAACCAATTCTGCCGCCGCGAAGACGGCGGCCAAACCGGCGGCGAAGACGGCGGCCAAGCCCACCGATTCAGCCGATCCGACCAAGCGCGCCCGGCAGCGCACACACGGGGGGCGCACCGATGTCGACGAAGAATCCTCGTCCTAACCGCGAGCTAGCCAAGACAGTCAGCCGCCGGGAATAACTGCCCGCGCTGTGGCGTTATCTGAAATGAGCAGTTCCAGTGGTTCATGCCGAGCCAAGCTGGTGGACCGTTCAGGTAGTTTGATGCGTTCAGGAGGACACGGTGCGAGATCCGGTTGAGTTGATTCAGTGGCACGACCAGCCCAGCGCGCGCAAGGGCGACACATCCTCGCGTGTACTTGTGCATGCGATGACCGGTTTCGTCGATGCCGGCCAGGTGCAGGGCTCAGCCGCCGCCCGACTCATGGCGGGCGAACCCCGACTCCTGGCAACGATTGATGCCGATGAGGTTTTCGACTATCGTGCCCGGCGCCCCCGCATGACTTTCGTGGTCGATCACTTTGCTGCCATCGAACTTCCCCAGATTGCCCTCTATGAACTCAACGATGATGCCGGTCGACTCTTTTGGTTGCTGACCGGACCAGAACCAGATGTGCAGTGGCAGCGTTTCGTCGCCGCCGTCATCCACCTCATTGATGCCTTGGATATCGATCTCACGGTGAGTTTGGCCGGCATTCCGTGGCCGACCCCGCACACTCGGCCCACCGGCGTCACCTGGCACGGCACCGACCGTGAACTGCTGGATCGCCAACCGGCCATGCTGGGCAATATCGATGTGCCCGGACATATCGGTGGTCTGCTAGAACTCACACTGGCTGATGCGGGCCGGTCTGCCCTCGGAATTGCCGCCCATGTTCCCCACTACGTGGCCGCGGTGGACTATCCGCGGGCAACGATAGCGCTGCTGGAGTCCCTGGGCGAGGCCACCGGGCTCGTCGTGGATACAGAGGAGTTGCTGCCGGGTGCGGTCAAGATCGAAGGCGAGATTTCTTCGCAGGTGGCCGACTCCTCTGAATTCGTTTCGGTGCTAGCCGCGCTAGAGCAGCAGTACGACCAGATGTCTGCGATGCGCGCGCAGGCCGATGCCACCACCCGTGAAGTTGCACCCGATGGTCATGTGCCATCGGGTGAGGAGATCGCAGCGGCCGTAGAGCAGTTCTTGGCCGATATGTCGCAGAAACCGCCCAATGAAGTCGACGGGTCAGAGCCGGGTCGCTAGGACGCGAACCTGATCAACGGCTGGATCGTGGGCACCTCGTACGTATCCGTGAGGTGCAGCGGCGGCTGCCTGCAGGAACGCAATGTTGTCGGCAGTGACCACTTCCCCAGGCAGCACATTGGGGACTCCCGGTGGATAGGCCGCCATCGAATCAGCGCTAATTCGACCGACCGCCGCGGTTGCTGAGACCAGTTCGGATTCAGCAAAGATGGCTTGCCGCAATGGCATTAGCCGGTCCCCGGGGGAGGGCAAGCGGTTCAGCGCAACCAATTGCGCATTGCCATGGGGCATGTCGCGCAGGCCCTTCACGAGACGGTCGCCGTCCACGCGTCGCCCCGCGCCGATGAGTCCGACGATGACAGCATCGGTGGACATTTCCACTTGCATGCCGTGGTGATGGAAGAGCCGATGGCGCACTTCGTGTCCGGTCAAACCGGTACCTCGCGTGTCGATCACCACGCGCATCGGGTCAATAGCGAAGACTTCCGCTGAGTTAACGAAGTCGTCGGTGACGATGCCAAAGCGTGGGTCCTGACGTAGCGCAGCACGGATCTCGTTGACCGCCTGCACACTGTCGGCAATCTGTTCTGGACTGGTCATCAGATCACGACGGGCCAGGTCTAGCGAGGCGATCAAGAGGCCAGATTCACTGGTTGAGGTGATCATGCGCAGGGTGCGATCGACGTGGTCACCGAGCAGTTCTGCCCATGGCCCGCGGCCCAGATGCACCATCGCTGACTGGCCGAGGCTGCCGCCAAGTTTGTGGGTACTACAGATCACCAGATCAGCCCCCAGCCGTAGCGCATTGAGCGGTAAATCGGGATGGAAGCCAAGATGGGCACCCCACGCCTCATCAACCACGAGCGGCACCCCGTGTGCGTGGGCAACGCGAGCGAGGCCGGCAATGTCACTAACGGCACCAAAATAGGACGGGCTCACCACGTAGACGCCGATCGCGCCGGGATCGTTGTGTAGGGCCTCATCGAGCAGTTCAGGGGTGAGCCCATGAGCCATGCCGCGATCAGCGTCTACGGCCGGCATTACGGCGATGGGGTGTAGGCCGGCCAGGGCCATGCCATCCATGACCGAGGAATGCACGCTGCGCTGGACTACCACATCGACGCTGGCGGAATCAGAATTGGGGGCAAGGGCAGAACTGGCACTGCGCAGCGCTAGGCAGGCAGCGAGATTGCCCTGGCTGGCGCCTCCGGTGAGAAACCAGGTGCGCTGTCCGCCCCATGCGTCAGCGGCAAGTTGACGTGCCTCATCGAGGGGGGTGGCCCCGCCAGCGGGATCGGCATCAAGCCCGTCGGTCAGGGGAGCAATGTCGAGATGAGTCAAATCGCTGCCGAAAAAACGTGCGACGCCTGAGTCAGGATCGGCTAGGTGTCCGGGTACGGAAGCGCGGACAAATTCACCGGCGTGGGACGCCTTGGCTAGCTCGGCGAGTGCTTCGGCGAACGGAGCGCGGGAGTGATCAAGGGATGAGGTGCTGGAAGTGTTGGCGCCCGCGTCATTCACCTTGTCATTCTCTCGTGCGTTGAGTGTGCAATAGAAGCCCCAGAGTCCTCCACTCAGCGCAATACACAATATATAGCCAAAGGCGCACTTCAACGATAATCTTGGGTGGTGCCCAAAGGAGACCGCATGACCGCGCGTACTCACGACGTCCGAGATCGTGTCTTTGATGCCGGATTGGACCTGCGGCAATTGGGGGTGTTGCGCGCGATCTCTGAGACCGGTTCCTTGGCCGCGGCCGGTCGGGCCCTGGGCGTCTCCCAACCCACCATCGCCCATCACCTCAGCGCCCTCGAGCAGACCTTGACCACCGTGTTGGTTCGTCGCGGGCCGCGCGGTGCTGTGCTGACCGATATTGGCCGGGTCTTCGTTGATCAAGCCGATGTCATCTTGGACCGGGTGGCCTCTGCTGTGCAGGAGGCACGCACCATGGCCACCTGGGGTATCCCCACCTTGCGCATCGGCACCTTTTCCAGCGCTGGCGGCGTACTTCTGCCGGCGGCGGTGGCTGATGTGCAGCGGCACATGAACGTGCCGGTGGAATTGCACGAAGCGGAAACGGTTGAACTCCTCGCCGACCTAGCCCAAGGGGCCTTGAACATTGCCCTGGTCTACAACGATGGCACCGAGCCCCTACCGATTCCGGACGGTTGGCGGGCTGACTCGCTGCTGTGGGATCCGTATCTTCTCGCGATGCCCCATGACCACCCAGGTGGATCTCAAGGTGTTGCCGATCTCGCTGATTTTGCCGAGGACGGCTGGATTTTGTCGCAGCAATCTGACCTGATGACCGACCGGAGTCTGCTCTTGGCCACAGCGGTGCATGGCTTTTCACCGCGACCGGTACTTCGCACCGATGACTTCCATGTTGCCCTGGGCTTTGTTTCCACCGGGTTCGCCGTGACTATGGTGCCGCGCTTAGCCGCAGAACCGCGCGCCGGTGTGCGCTACTGCCCAACCGGTGACCCCCAACTTGGCCGCACTATCGGTGTTGTCTATCCGGTTGCTCCCGTGCCGGTAGTTGCTGCACTCGTCGATCGTCTTCATGAGCAAGCTGCCGCTGTCGGCAACGGATAGGTTTATTGATGGTGGGCACTCTCAATCTTGCCGGCGGCGTTCACAGCAGCTGGTCTCCGATTCTGCACAGTTATCGCCAGGATCTAGCCAGGCTTGCTGCGTTCCTACAGCAAGAATCTGATGCGCACAGACCATGGGCTCCCGAACCCGACCTCGTCCTTCGTGCGTTGTCAATGCCGATGGATGATGTACGCGTAGTCATAGTGGGTCAAGATCCCTATCCGACGCCGGGGCATGCTGTGGGATTGGCATTTTCCGTTGCGCCCGATACGAAACCACTACCACGAAGTTTGTCCAATATCTTGCGCGAACTTACCGACGATGTTGGTGTGACAGCACCGACATGCGGTGACCTTCGAGCATGGAGCGCGCAGGGAGTGCTGCTGATCAATCGGGTGCTCACGGTGGGGGCTAACCAACCCGGTAGTCATCGAGGCCAGGGGTGGGAGCCGATAACGCAGGCGGCTTTGCAGGTACTCGCACAACGTCGACTGGGCCCGCCGGTTGCAGTGCTTTGGGGACGCGACGCGCAGTCGGCTGCACGCCACCTTCAGGGCGCCACTGTCATCAGTAGCGCCCATCCGAGCCCGCTGTCGGCTCATCGCGGCTTCTTCGGATCTCGACCGTTTTCGCGAACCAATGAAGCCCTCGCTGCGCGTGGTTGGGACCCCATCGACTGGGCGCTGTCCCCTAACGGCGCATCACCCGATTAGTTGACGTGCAGTTGGGGTGTTTCAGAAAAGACATCGGCCACGTCTGCAACGAAGGCCCCTACATGTTCGTCGGTGATGGCAAGGGTGAGCGCAATGAATCCGCGAGCGGCCATGTACCAGCCGCGGTCAAGTAAACGCAGAAACAACAGATCGCGTAAACGCGGGTCAGCGTTGCGGAGATCGTGCGGAGACGTGATGGGCCCCGATACCGGGTGGATACCAATCATGGATCCCATACCTGTTGCACTCCAATTGAACTGACCCAAGACGCCGTTGAGCGAGTCGCGCAGGTAGTCGCCTCGTGCGTTGACTTCATGAACGACTGCATCTGTGAGAACTTCACTGAGACCGGCTAACCCGGCGCTCATGGACAGCGTGTTGTTGTTGAAGGTACCGGCGTGGGGGAGTGCGCCGGCCATCGTGGGGTCGAACCTTGACATGAGGTCTTCGCGACCACCAAAGGCGCCGAAGCTTGCGCCACCACCCAGGTATTTTCCCAGGGTCATGAGATCTGGGGTAATTCCAAACATCGGGCAAGCCCCCTGCGGGCCGAGGCGAGATGTCATGACTTCATCGGCGATAAGCAGAGCACCAATCTCAGCCGTGGCAGCGGCGATGTCCTGCAGGAATTTTCCAGTGGGGGGAATGCAACCCGCGGAACCCATGACCGGTTCGATGACGACGGCGGCGATGGTGTCGGCATTTCTATTAAGTAGGGACCGTGCCGTTGCCGCGTCATTGAAAGGCAGCACGGTGGTGGAGTAGGGAGCGTTGACGGGGGAGCCTTGGCCGCCGTAGTACATGAATCCACCGTGATATCCGCCCTGCATCACCGCTATACCCGGGCGGTTCGTGGCCACCCGCGCCAATGCCACGGCCATCATGTTGGCCTCGGTTCCTGAGTTCGTGAAGCGCACCATCTGGATGGACGGAAAGCGCTGGACGATGGCTTCTGCGAGTCGCACTTCGTTCACGGTGTGGGCGCCCAGAGTGAGGCCGGCATCCACCGCTGCGTGCATGGCGCCGGTGATGGCCGAGTTGCTGTGGCCGTAGAGGCCGGCGGTGTATTCGCCGAGGAGATCTACATACGTCAAACCATCCACATCGAAAACGACCGCATCCGCCGCGTGACTGATGCGCAGCGGAAAAGGAGAGTGATAGAGGACGCTGCGCGTGTTGCCGCCGGGCATGACTCTGCACGCCTGCTCATGTAACTGCTGGCTCACCGGGCGCTGCGCGGCAAATTCGCGATGTGCGGTGGCGAGCACCTGGTCTAGGAGCTCAGCTTTTGACACTGCTGCGACCAATCGAGGCGGTGTGACATCGGGAAGCGTCGTCATGTCGTCATGTTAGGAGTTCTGTCGAGCGCGTGGGACAACAGCGCGCCAATCACCGGCCACCATCGGCGGAACCGATTGTGTGACGATACCCTGGGGGGTATGTCGACTCAGGCGCTGCATCAGCATCCGGCCTGGTTTGGTTCGGTGATGGGGACAGCGGCGCTGTCGGTGGCGATGTACCAGTCGGGGCTGGCCCTCGTGGCCCTGGAATGGGTCAGTCCACACACCACTCCGGCCGCTGCCCTGACCTGGGCATCGGTGGCTTTCCTGGTGCTGGCATCGGTTTTGGCAGCGATTCTGACTCCCCGGTACCTGATCCGCAGCAAAGATCGCGAGGCGCTGGCACACGAAATGTCCCATCCGGCACACGGTGCGATGCTCGCCACGTTTCCGGCTGGCTTCCTCGTTTTGGCGGTGGCCTGGGGTCGTGTTGGACCGGAGTTCATCTCAACCGATCCGGCCCTGGCCGTCTCCGCTGTTCTGATCGTGGTGGGTGCGCTGGGCGCCGTGGCACTGAGCGTGGTGTGGGCCGCGGCGCAGGGACGCGGCGTGGCGACACTGGCAGATGTTCATGGCGGTTGGC
>JABAYF010000025.1:28915-54834 GCA_018609125.1 Candidatus Nanopelagicales bacterium
GCGGTTGGCACTACGACCACCGCTGGCCCACGCGCTAAGCCCGTCCCTATGGGTGCCCCTCGCGCCTGCCGGCATTGTGGGTTTAGCTCTACTCAAGACGGTGTCTGCCGGAGTGGACGTAGGTGTGTGGGGTTCAACGCTGGTCAGTGTTGCGATCGTTGTCACGGCCATGGGTTTAGGGCTTGGATTGTGGTGGATGCTGTTCGCCATTGGGGATCTATTGCGCGTGCGCTCGGGCGGGGGTTTGCCGTTCCATCCCGGTTGGTGGAGCTTCGTTTTTCCCATAGCTGCCATGCAATTGTCCATGACTGCACTGGGGGTGGCCCTAGATAGCGCAGTCGTCATGATTTCCGGTCTGATTCTGGGGCTGGTGCTCCTTGCCGTTTGGTTTATCGTCGGTGTGCACACCCTGGGTGCCATCATTCATCACCGGGCAATGCGTACCTAGATCCCGGCTGCGTACGCTTAGGCACGTTATGAGCCATAACCAACTGCCACCGGCGCCTTTGCAATTGAATCAATGCTCGCTGCCCGTTGTGGGGCCGGTGCGCGTGTACACCTGCGGGGTGACTCCCTACGGCGTGACCCATCTGGGTCATGCTTCGACCTTCGTGTGGGTGGATGCCCTCACGCGGGTGTTACGCCATGCACACCTCGACGTCATCCTCGCCCGCAACGTCACCGATGTTGACGACGTGCTGACCGAGGCGGCACGTGCGGCCCACACGCCATACGACGAGTTCGCAGCGATGCAGCAGTATCGCTTTGACCACGACATGGCATCCCTCGGTGTGCGGCGCCCTGATTTTGAGCCGCGGGCTCATCGTCATATCGGTGATGTGGTCAAACTTGCCCAGGGGTTGGTCGACAACGGCAGTGCCTATGTCGGGAACGGTTCGGTGTACTTCCACGGTCGTGATGTTGCCTCCCGTGCCGGATTGTCCGAGGCCGAGGCGATAGAGCTCAGCCGCGAGTTTGGTGAAGATTTCGACGACGCCGGTAAGCGCCACCCTTTGGACACCGCGGTGTGGCGGGCTTCTGGCAGCACTGACCCGGCCTGGCCGAGCCCGTGGGGCCTGGGTCGACCCGGCTGGCATGGTGAATGTGCCGCCATGGTGTTGCACACTTTTGGATCGAGCATAGATATCCACGCGGGGGGTAAAGATCTGCACTTTCCCCACCACGCATATGAGTCGGCAATGGCCGAGGCAGTCACGGGAGTGCAGCCGTTTGCTCGAGCTTGGATGCATGTGGGCACAGTGTCGGTGAATGATCAAAAGATGGCCAAATCCACCGGCAACCTGGTGTTGATCGAAGACCTGCTCAAGAATCATCGGGCCGCAGCCATTCGGCTCTACCTACTCGATCGGGTGTGGTCCCAAGACTGGGAGTTCACCACTGGCGATCTTGCTGCGGCCGAGGGACGCCTTGATGCGCTCTACGCCGCAGCTGGCCGGCGAGGAAATGATGCGGCCGAGGCAGACATCATGAGTGCTTTGGTGAACGATCTTGATGTGCCAAGGGCTGTCGCGATCGCGCTGGAAGAAGGAGGTCGAGCCGCTCGCGGACTCAACCACGTGCTGGGTCTGGGCTGATGCCTCGACGACCCGGCGATGATCGTCGTGAAGAGATCATCACCGAAGCGGCAACACTGTTTGCGCGCAACGGTTTTCATGGCACGTCCATGGACGACCTGGGTACGGCTGTTGGCATGAGTGGCCCGGGGCTCTACCGCCACTTCGCCGGCAAAGAAGCGATTCTTTCCCAGATGTTGATTGATATCAGCAGGCGACTGCTGGCCGGCGGCCAAGAACGGGTGCGCCAGCATCAGCAGTCACGTGACAATTTGGCTGCCCTGGTGAATTTTCATGTTGACTTCGCGCTGGACAATCCCGAACTCATTGATGTGCAGGTTCGAGACTCAGACGCCATGTCAACCGAGGACCAGCGGACCGTGCGTCGCCTGCAGGCGCAGTACGTGGGCCTGTGGGTGGAAGCCATAGAGCAGGTGTGGCCTCATACCTCCTCAGCAACGGCTCGCGCTGCGGCGCACGCGGCATTCGGGCTCATTAACTCCACTCCGCACAGCGCCCGTCTCACGAGGCCAGAAATGAGTCATCTGCTGCAGGTGATGGCTACCGCAGGGCTTGAGGCAGCATCCGGTGTCGAGTAAATATCCGGTGCCGCCTAATTGTTAACGATCGTTCACTAATCCTGATAGGGTCAGCGGAGCGGGGTGTTCGTGGAGAAGATCGCGGGAATGAGGAGACATCGTGCCGGTCGAGGCGGGTACCACGCGGGTGGCAGAACATCTTGCCCTGATTGATGAACTTTCTGACCGATTGCAACGCAACGCTTTAGGTGGAACCGAGTCGTCCCGTAAGCGCCACGTTGCGCGCGGCAAACTACTGCCCCGCGAACGTGTCAATTCCCTCCTTGATCCGGGCACCGCCTTTCTTGAACTCTCTGGACTTGCCGCCGATGGCGTCTATGACGATGACGTTCCCGGGGCTGGCATCATCACCGGGCTTGGTCGGGTCAGTGGTCGCGTCTGCGTGATCATTGCCAATGACGCCACGGTGAAGGGCGGTACCTATTTCCCGCTCACCGTGAAGAAGCATTTGCGTGCTCAGGAGATCGCGAGTGATAACCATCTGCCCTGCATTAATTTGGTGGATTCGGGCGGGGCATTCTTGCCGCGCCAGGATGAGGTGTTCCCGGACCGCGATCATTTCGGTCGGATTTTCTACAACCAGGCCACCATGTCGGCTCGTGGAATCCCGCAGATCGCTGCGGTGATGGGTTCTTGCACTGCCGGTGGCGCATACGTACCGGCTATGGCTGACGAAGCGATCATCGTGCGAGATCAGGGCACCATCTTCCTCGGTGGGCCCCCGTTGGTGAAGGCTGCAACGGGTGAGGTCGTGACAGCCGAGGATCTCGGCGGCGGAGACATGCACAGTCGGATAAGTGGCGTCACCGACCATCTGGCTGACGATGATGCACATGCCTTGCGGATCGTGCGCGACATCGTCGCCACGTTGCCACCACCGAGCCCGCCGGAGTGGGCGCTGCATAGGTCCCTGCCGCCGGAACGCCTGGCTGAGGATCTGCTCTCGATCGTGCCAACGGACACTAGGACCCCCTACGACGTGCGCGAAGTAATTGCCTGCATCGTGGATGGCAGCACATTCGTGGAGTTCAAGGAGCATTACGGCTCAACACTGGTCACCGGTTTTGCCCACATCGATGGACATCCCGTGGGCATCATCGCCAATAACGGCATCCTCTTTAGCGAGTCAGCCATGAAAGGGGCGCACTTCATCCAGTTGTGTGATTCGCGCAAGATCCCGTTGGTGTTCCTGCAGAACATTTCCGGCTTCATGGTAGGTCGAGACTATGAAGCCGGTGGGATCGCCAAACATGGCGCCAAGATGGTGACGGCAGTTGCGTGTGCACGCGTGCCAAAGTTCACGGTGGTCATCGGTGGTTCGTTCGGGGCTGGAAACTACTCCATGTGTGGACGTGCCTATTCCCCACGCTTTTTGTGGATGTGGCCCAATGCTCGAATCTCGGTGATGGGTGGCGACCAGGCCGCTGCGGTGCTGTCCACTGTGCGTCGCGATCAGATCGAGGCAGCGGGTAATGAGTGGACGCAGGAGGAGGAACGCGCGTTCGCTGATCCCATTCGTCAACAATACGAAGATAAGGGCAGCCCTTACTTTGCGACAGCTCGACTATGGGACGACGGACTCATCGATCCTCGGGACACACGCCGGGTGCTCGCCCTCGGCCTTGCCGCCGCCGCCAATGCCGTACTCGACCCGGTATCCAACGGAATCTTTCGGATGTGACCGTGACTCAACCCAAGCCCTACTTCGAATCGGTATTGGTGGCCAATCGCGGCGAGATCGCCGTTCGCATCATGCGTACCTTGGCTGCACTGGGTATTCGTAGCGTCGCGGTCTACAGCGATGCTGACGCCGACAGTTTGCATGTTGCCGTCGCCGATGAAGCCGTGCGCATTGGCCCGACGCCTGCGATGGACAGTTACCTGCGCGTCGATCGCATCATCGCAGCCGCACTCGATTCCGGTGCGCAGGCGATTCATCCCGGCTATGGATTTCTGTCGGAAAACGCGGCTCTAGCCCAGGCGTGCATCGACAATGGCATCGTCTTCATCGGTCCGCCTGCCTCGGTGATTGACAGTATGGGTGACAAGATTCGTGCCAAGGAAATTGCCATTCAAGCCGGTGTGCCGGTGGTTCCTGGTGACCATCGACCCGCCATGAGTGATGCTCAATTGCGTTCGGCAATCACAACCATTGGCTTTCCTGCGCTCTTGAAACCATCTGCCGGTGGCGGTGGTAAGGGTATGCGGATCGTTCGGGCGAAAACTGAAATCGATGATGCGATCACCTCGGCCCGACGCGAAGCTCGAGGGTCCTTTGGCGATGACACAATGCTGGTGGAACGATTCGTGGACCGCCCACGACACATTGAAGTTCAAATACTTGCCGATAAATTCACCAACGTTGTGCACCTAGGCGAACGGGAATGCAGTCTGCAGCGGCGCCACCAGAAAGTCATTGAGGAATCTCCATCTCCGTTGCTCGATGAAGGAACAAGGGAACTGATGTGCAAGGCAGCCGTGGCTTTGGCGGCAGCCGTTGACTACGTCGGGGTCGGCACCGTGGAGTTCGTGGTGCCCGGAAACAACCCGGCGGATTTTGCCTTTCTCGAAATGAATACACGTCTACAGGTCGAGCACCCGGTCACTGAAGCTGTGACCGGTATCGATCTTGTTGCTGAACAAATTCGAATTGCGGCCGGGCACGCCCTGGGTTACACCCAGCAGGAGGTCGTGTTTTCCGGGGCAGCTGTTGAGGCGCGTGTGTATGCGGAGGATCCGACCCGAGACTTCCTACCCACCGGAGGACAGATTGAGGTGTGGGAAACACCGACGGGGTTACGCATCGACTCAGGTGTGCGGTCTGGAGACGAGGTGTCCTCCCACTATGACCCCATGTTGGCCAAGGTGATCTCCTGGGCGCCGCAACGGTCTGCCGCCTTGGCGTTGTTGGCGGCGGGGCTGGACGAAATGATCATCTTCGGAGTCGTCACCAATATCGACTATCTACGGCAGATTCTGCGTGATGAGTCCGTCGTCGCTGGCACGATGGACACGGACCTTCTCGGACGTACCACCGCGCTTGACGCCTGGTCGCAAGGGCCCTCTGGTGCGGCAGCTGCGGCGATGGTGAATGCGTTCCGGAGCAGCCTTGACGGCGATGGTGATTCCTGGACTCAGCGCGATGGTTGGCGAGTTTGGGGTCGTCAACCTTTTACCCTGGACTTTACCCGAAACGGTCAATCCATTGAGGTGTGTGAAGCCGCACCGAAAGATGTGCAGCGGGCCATCACCGAGCACGATGTGCTGGTCATTCCCGACGTCACCCCCGCACCGTGGCTAGACCCTGCAGGTGCATCGGTGTGGGTGCACTCTCCAACCGAAGGAACCCACCATGGGCGGCTATCGACACCGACGGAAAGACACCTTCGCGTCGATACCGCGGGAGACCGATCCCAGGCGGGCGATTGGTCAGCCCGGGCTCCAATGCCCGGCACGATCGTGAGTGTTTTGGTAGGTGATGGCGACGAAGTAGACACAGGTGCGCCCCTTGTTGCCGTTGAGGCGATGAAGATGGAACACATGATTAAGGCACCGGCTGCTGGACGAGTGAAAGTAGTGAATGTTGAAGTAGGGGAACAGGTTCAACTTGATCAGGAACTGGTTGAACTTGTCCTGGGAACAGTTAATGACGAGGGCAACCCATGAATATCGCAGAGTTGGGATTACCGATGGTCATTCCTGCGCCTGACGCTCCGGCACGTGTCACCATCTGGGAGGTCGGGCCTCGCGATGGACTTCAAAATGAGGCCGAGATCCTGCCAACCGCGATCAAGATTGAGTTCATCGAACGCCTAGCCGTAGCAGGGCTTAGCATCATTGAGGCCACGAGTTTTGTGCCTGCCCGTTGGGTTCCGCAGTTGGCTGACGCTGCCGAAGTGATGGCGGGGCTTTCGCCCAGTGCCAGCGTGCGTTTCCCGGTTTTGGTCCCCAATGAGCGTGGCCTCAATCTCGCGTTGGCTGCCGGCGCTCAGGAGATCGCAGTCTTTGGCAGCGTCACGGAGTCCTTCGCCCGCAAAAACCTTAACCGCACCTATGACGAGCAGTGGGCCATGTTTGAGCCTGTCGTGGCTAAGGCCCGAGCCGAAGATATGTCGGTGCGGGGCTACCTGTCGATGTGCTTCGGCGACCCGTGGGAAGGCCCGGTTGCCCTGGAACGAGTGGTCGATGCGGTGGGGCACCTTCGTGACCTTGGCTGCACTGAATTCAGCCTCGGCGACACCATCGGCGTTGCCACACCCGGCCACGTCAGGGCACTCATGATCGCGTTACGAGACAGCGGCATCGGGCTAGATTTGGTGGGAATTCACTGCCACGACACCTATGGGCAAGCTCTGGCCAACACCGTCGCAGCAATTGAGGTGGGGGTCCGTACGGTTGATTCATCTGCCGGGGGACTGGGCGGATGTCCCTATGCGAAATCTGCCACGGGGAACCTGGCGACAGAAGATGTGGTGTACGCGCTGCACGGGATGGGATTCGACACAGGTGTGGACCTTTCGGCGTTGGCAGAGACGAGTCGGTGGATGTCTGACATCCTGGGCCGACCGAGTCAGTCCCGGGTGGTTCGCGCTATGCAGCCGTACTCGGTTCAGTGATTGATTACCCAGTGATGCATCGGCGAAGAGGGGCCTCATGAAGAATGCACCGCTGGATCATCGGCTGCCGACGGAATTGCGTGATCTTCGCGAATCTGTTGCTCAGTATTCACGCGATGTCATCGCTCCGGCGATCGGTGAGTTGTACATCAACCATGAGTTTCCCTATGACCTCGTGCGGGGCATGGCCGACATGGGCCTTTTCGGACTGCCTTTTCCCGAGGAGTTCGGCGGAATGGGTGGCGACTATTTCGCCCTGTGCATCGCACTCGAAGAAGTCGCGCGAGTGGATTCCTCGCTGGCCATCACTCTGGAAGCAGCGGTATCCCTCGGGGCCATGCCGATCTACCGCTTCGGCACACCGGAACAAAAGAACACCTGGCTTCCAAAACTCACCAGCGGTCACATGATCGGTGCCTTCGGTCTGACCGAACCCGGAGCTGGCTCCGATGCCGGCGGTATGCGCACCACCGCGCGCCTTGACAATGGCGAATGGGTGATCAATGGCGCAAAGGCATTCATTACCAACTCCGGCACTGACATCACCGGGTTGGTCACGGTTGCCGCCATCACCGGCACCAAGAGCAACGGGCGCCCGGAGATCTCGACGATCATCGTCCCGGCTGGTACCCCCGGCCTTGCCATAGAACCTGCCTACTCCAAAGTGGGGTGGAACTCCTCTGACACCCACGGCTTGGTGTTCACCGACTGTCGAGTTCCGGCGAGCAACCTGCTGGGTGAGCGTGGCCGCGGCTACGCTCAGTTCCTGCAGATTCTCGACGAGGGTCGCATCGCCATCGCGGCCTTGGCCACCGGCCTCGCGCAGGGATGCGTCGATGAGTCGATTCGCTATGCCCATGAGCGCGAAGCGTTCGGACATCCCATCGGCCACTATCAGGCGGTGTCTTTCTTGATTGCAGATATGGATGTAAGGGCACACACGTCACGTTTGGCCTATTACGACGCCGGAGCGCGGATGTTGGCCGGTGAGCCATTCAAGCGTGAAGCTGCGATCGCGAAACTACACTCATCAGATGCGGCGATGGAAAATTCACGCTGGGCGACCCAAGTCTTTGGTGGGTACGGCTACATGAATGAGTATCCGGTCGCGCGGTTTTACCGCGACGCGAAGGTATTAGAGATTGGCGAAGGTACAAATGAGGTGCAGCGCATGCTTATTGCGCGTGAGCTTGGATTGCCACAGTGAGCATCAGATCAGCGCAGCACTGACGTGGGCAGTGAGATGAGCTCTGACGTCGGCACTGACGTACGTGACCAACTGTGGCAGAAGCAGTCACACTATGTTGCTGCTCGTTCATCGTTTTATCAGGCACGGTGGAAGGGTCAGCGCATACCGGACCGGCTTAGCGACATTGCTGCACTCCCGCTGGTAGATAAAGCCGATCTACGCCGCGCCCAGCAGCTCTTTGCGCCCTTCGGGTCTTACCTCGCCGCTGAGCAAACCGATATCACTCGCGTGCACCGAACCGGTGGTACGACCGGGGAGGCAATGAACCTGGCCCTGTCTGTTGATGATGCGCGACAAACAGCCATGATCGGCGCGCGGGCACAATCAGCCTCGGGCCTTGGGCCGGGTGACGTCGTTGTGCATTGCTTGAACTATCAAATGTGGATGGGTGGATTCACCGATCACACGACCCTGGAAGCCACCGGAGCTACCGTTATTCCTTTCGGCGTGGGAAACCCAGAACTGCTGATTCGCACAATTCAGTCGTTGCGCGTGACGGCGATTTCATGCACACCCAGTTATCCGGCCGTCCTTCAATCGGTACTCACGCGTATGGGGCTGGCGCCGAGAGACCTACACCTACGTCTGGGTCTTTTCGGCGGGGAAGTGGCCCTGGATATTCCAGGGTTTCGAGAACGGCTTGAGGACACGTGGGGGTTCGCTGCTCGAAACTCCAACTATGGTGTAACCGACGTGATGTGCAATTTCGCCGGGCAGTGCGAGGAACAAAACGATCTGCACTTCTTGGCCATGGACGCACTCCACCCCGAGATCATCAATCCCGTCACCGGTGAGGTCCAGCCGTGGGAGGCCGGGGCCCACGGCGAACTTGTTCTGACTCACCTGAAGCGCGATTGCCAGCCGCTGGTGCGTTTTCGTACCGGCGATGTGGTTACGTTAACCGCCACCGAACCCTGTAGTTGTGGGCGTCATGCTCCTCGTTTCCAGGTGACAGGGCGCAGCGACGACATGGTGGTTATTCGTGGTGTCAACGTGTTTCCTAGTTCCGTCGCGGCCGTGGTCCATGCTGATGATGACCTCTCCGGTGAATACCGCATCGTGTTACCGGGTGCGGGGCCCTACGATCGATTGCCGCTTCAGGTGGAGCTGAGCGAAGGGATTGATGTGCAGGATCAACAGCGCGTCGACACCATTGTTGATCGTGTCAAAGCTGCGGTGGCCCGAGACCTTCGGGTGACCGCAGATTTATCGGCTGTGGCTTTTCATGCGATGCCCAGAACTGAAGGCAAAACTGCAAGGGTGGTGCGGGCATGACGCAGGATCTAGTTTTGTTCGAGCAACGGGGATCTGTCGCGGTCGTGACATTGAATCGTCCAGAGCGACTCAATGCGATCACCCCGGCATTGGTTGATCAACTCTGTGAATCAATTCAGTTCGCGCAGGCAGATCCAGGTGTGCGTGCCCTGGTGTTCACCGGTGCCGGATCATCTTTTTGCGCCGGCGATGACTTGCGCGACACGACAGCTCACAATGCACCAGCGGCGCAGCAGCAACGCTTCGTTGAACAACTGCAGCAGATCACCCGATTGCTCATGTTCGGACGTTTACCGGTGGTGGCTGCGGTACGCGGTTGGGCTGTGGGCGGGGGCCTGGAGTGGTTGTTTAATGCTGATTTTGTGATCGCTGGTTCCTCTACTAGAGGATTCTTTCCCGAGATGGGTCTGGGCCTGTTCCCCACCGGTGGCATCACTGTGCTCTTGCCACGCATTGTGGGGGACGCGCGGGCCAGGTCCCTGCTGATTACCGGTGAGCGAATCAGCGCCGATCAGTTGCTGGCCTGGGGGGTCGCGACGGAGGTGGTGGCTGACCAAGATGTGCTTAACCGCACGCTGGCGTTCGCCGAGAGCATCGTGTCCCTACCGCAGGCTCGCGTGGAGGCATTGCTCAGTGCACTTCGGGCGCCCTACGCGGATGAGCTTGAACAAGCCCTCCAGCGGGAGG
Organism: Candidatus Nanopelagicales bacterium; assembly: GCA_018609125.1. Lineage (GTDB taxonomy): Bacteria > Actinomycetota > Actinomycetes > S36-B12 > S36-B12 > M55B157. Next base: position 38,916 of record JABAYF010000025.1, read on the forward strand.
CGCAAGCGACCATTGAAGCCTTGTGCGATCCGGGCACCGCAGCCCGATTGGCAGCGGCTGCACCCGGCAAGTCAGATTAGTCGCCCACGCCGCGTGCAATCAGTGCATCACCGAGGTCGTGGGAGTAACCGACGGTTCGAATGACCACCGGCGTGACGAATGCCCGCGCATTGCGTTCGAGCCCGCGTGCCCGGCGAGCATCGCGGACCGATCCGACGATATCGGCGATGACCGGCACCACACGAATCGTGAGAGTGAGCACAAGAGCAACTTTTTCAATGTCGACGCCGATAAATCGAGCGGGCGTCAGCATGCGTTCCAGGGTTGCCAGCATGGCCGTGGTGGTGGTGGTCAAAGTGATCAATGCTGCTGCAGCCACCGCTAAAACCAGGGTTCCAACGATTTCGATAGCGCGTTCCCAGCCGAGCAGCCACCATTGAAATGCCATGAGCAGCAACACGATCCAGCGAAGTGGTCGAAGCTGTGTCAGGGCAAGACCCATGGGGATGCGGGCGAGTGTATAGGCAATAAAGATAAGAAGAGCGGCACCGGCGAGCACGGGGAGGGATCGAAAGATGACGATGGTTGTGGTGAACAGCAGGAGCATCACCAACTTGAGTCCGGGAGGTGCGCGGTGCAGCCAGGATGTTCCCGGATAGTAGATGCCTATCATGAGTCAACGAGTTTCAAGTAGGTTGCGATGGCCTCGATTCCGGTTGTGTCGGCGATGATGCGGCCGCCGTCCACGACAAGTACGCGATCCCAGTCTCGAATCAAGTCGAGATCATGTGTGCTCATCACGACGGTTATCGGTAGATCGTTCAAGACGTTGATGACCTCGCGAGTGTTGCGTCGGTCAAGAAGCGTGGTGGGTTCGTCGCAGAGCAAGATTTGTGGTTCGGTAACGATAATCGAGGCGAGCGCAAGCAGCTGCTTTTGGCCGCTCGACAGGGCATGCGCAGGATGGTCGTGATGCTCGGTCAACCCCACCTGATGTAAGGCTTGGTTCACCCTGAGGTCTCGTTCAGGGTCGGACAATGAATGTCGGCGAAGTGAGAAGGCAATGTCCTCGGCGACGGTGGGCATCACAATTTGTGCGTCAGGATTGGAGAAAAGAAAGGAAACCTTTTTGCGTACGGCACGGCCATTACGGTCAGGTTGAAGCCCTAGGACGTGCACCGAACCAGACGTGGGTGAGGCTAGCCCGTTAATTAAGCGCAGCAGTGAGGTCTTGCCAGAACCATTAGCACCGATAATCCCGACACGGGGTCCAGCCAGTTCCGCGTTGATGTCGGAGAGGACCGGTCGTTCGTTGAGGGTTAAGCACACGTCACGAAACTCGATCACGGGTTGATCCGCTCTACGATCATGGCAATGCCTTGGCCACCGGCAACGGCACAGGCAGCCATTCCAAAATGGCCGTAACGCTGCCGAACCAGGCTTGAGTACAGGCGGGTAATCAATATCGCCCCAGACGCCCCCCACGGATGCCCCAGCGCAATGGCGCCACCGTCGGCGCAGACACGCGGATCATCATCATCGAGGCCGAGATCCTGCGCTACCGCACACATTTGGCTGGCGAAAGCTTCGGTAATTTCGATGCGATCTACATCAACGAGAGACATATTGGCTGTGGCGAGTGCCTTGCGGATCGCGGTGACGGGTCCCAGAGTTGGTTGATCGGGTGCGATCCCGGTTCGTGCGATGGAGCGAATCGCGAGTCCGGGTAGGCCTAATTGTGCTGCCGTCTTGGTGGATGTGATCGTGACGAGCGCGGCCCCATCGCTGATTCCGCAAGAATTGCCGGCGGTGACCGATCCACCCTGCACGAAAGCCCCCGGCATGCGTGCCTGCCGCTGGGCGTTGAGTACTCGCGGACGTGGATCATGAGACAGGTCATTTACGGCCACGATCTCATCGGCAAAGACCCCGTTCTGCCCAGCGATGAGCGCACGGTCGTGTGACCTCCGAGCGTAGGCATCTTGACGGTCACGACCGATATTGCGCGTGCTCGCTAACTGCTCGGCTGCCACACCAAGGTCTGGATCAGGCCATCCGGCGGGTGCGAAGGCGGCACGTCCTGGCGGCCCGGTGCTGGCACTTTCGGCTCCACCTGCGATCACGCATCCGCCCAGTGTGCTGACCTGGGCGGATGCGAAGGCAATCGCATCCAGTCCGCTGCCGCACTGTCGGTCCAGGGTTACTCCAGGTACGGCCGGTGGTAGCCCGGCCAGAAGAACTGCTCGACGCGCAGGGTTGCCGCCGTGATCTCGCGCCACTCCGAGAATGACATCGTCGATTTCTAGTTTCCACGCGAGCGTGTGCTCGGCCAGGGGGCGTAGCACTGCGGCTGCTAGCGCTTCGACGGTGACGTCGCGCAATTGGTGCCCGGCGGATGCGATGGGTGTGCGTCGGGCATCGACGATCACGGCGTCAAGCATCAGCGCACTCTTACGCTTGCTGGTTGGAAGTGGTTGTCGATAAGGTGCTGCACTGCAATGCGATCTAGTTTTCCCGCGCTGGTATAGGGTAGAGATTCTACGCGCAAAAACCGACGTGGACGGGCGGGTGGATCCCAGTCGTGCATCATTTGGTTGAGTTCATCGTCACTGATTGAACCCACCAGCAAACACACCAGTTGCTGGCCAAGACGGGCATGGGGGAGACAGCCAAGAGCAGCGGCACTGACGCCGTCGAGACCGGTCAAGGCTGACTCAACGGGCTCAACCACCACGGTGTATCCGCCGATATTGACCGCACTCGTACCGCGGCCGTGTAGCAGCCATCCATCGGCTTGGCTCGTGGCGAGATCGCCCACCGTCGACCACCGGCCATCGTGTTGCCAGGGGTCGGTGATGGCTGCATCGTCTGATAGCGGGGCAGTGGCAACAAATGGTGAGGTCACCCAGATTTTACCGTCCTTAACGCGTGTGGTGGCGCCGGGAAAATCAGTGAACGCCCCGGCTGATGTTCGCCAGCCCACGAATGACAATTCTGCGGCGCCGTAGTAATCAACGATCTCCAGCCCCATGCCTTCGGCTTGGTCGAAGATGTGTGGGGGCAGTGCATCGCCGGCGGTCACGATGCATCGCAGGCGAGGAAGTGTGCCCCTGCTGACCAGGTCCAGCCAGGGTGCTACCGATGTGGGAACAACGTGCACGATGGTGGCGGCCTGTTGGATGTGGGCATTGATCGTGGTGGAAAAGGCTGCGCCGCACTGGTCTGCGTGGTAGCAGGCGTAGAGGTTCATAGTTCCCGACGGTGACCCAGGCACCATCACATGGTCATCGGCATCAAGCTTGAGAATTTCCCGGAGCGGACCAACACTGGCCGCCCAGGAGGTCCTGGATCGAATGATGCCTCGCGGTGTTCCGGTGCTACCCGAGGTGAAGACCACGATATCGCCGGCGCCAAGGCGCCCGGTGGCCACAGCTTGGTTGACCTCGGCGCGTATCTGTTGGGTGTGCTCGGCCGTCCACCGCGAATGAGTAATCACGAGCGGTTGACCGTCCTGCTGGGCCAGCGCTTCAACGATGAGCGGAACTGCATCGGCGTTCAACCACAACACGACCGCCAATCTAGCCGTCCTGCTCACGTGCCCGGCGAGACGGCTGGCCCGAGCCAGGAAGTAGTTGTGGATAGGCCCGATGAACACCGGCCGCCACGAGTGATGCGATGACGACCTTGACTGCATCTCCGGGCAGGTAGACCACTGCGGCGACGGCGGTAGCGACAACTCCGGAGGTCTGGGTGATGAATGCCTGCACCGGGATCCCGATGGCGTAGATGACCGCGATACCGCCGGTCACATTCGCCAAAGCGAACCACCAGGTGGGGATGGGTGGTCTGTGGCGCTCAATAATCCAGCCAATGACTCCCGCCCCGATAATCCAACCAATGAGGTATCCCGCACTCGGGCCCACGAAAACAGCGATCCCGCCTCTGCCCCCGGCAAGCAGGGGTAGCCCGACGGCTACGAGGGCCAAGAAGGTGATCACGGCCAGCATTCCCCGGCGCCAACCCAACACGCTGCCAGCGAGCATGACGCCCAGGGTTTGCAACGTGATGGGAACCGTTCCGCCCACGGTGAGCGCCCCGGGAAGCCCAAGTGCGGCGATGAGGGCGGCAAATGAGGCAATGAGGCTGAGGTCGACGGCGGTCAGCCCCCGGCGGGGTGACTCAAGCGACATCAGCGGCCTCCCTTGCCCATGGGGTGACGGCGGTGGGAACCAGATTCGGCGAAGTTGCACCTGGGGCTGGCGTGAGGGGTGCGACTGGAGTTACACTAGGGCACAGTACTCCGACTAGAACATCGAGCGCGCAGGGGAAGGCGACACTCGATTCGTCTAGGAGGTGGCTATGTCGTCTAGGAGAAATACCGACGTCGCCCGCGGCGTGTTGTTTTGTCATGCCGTACCGCGGTCGATCGTTCCCCACGTCGTGTGGGCTGTTCGTGACGTCCTCGGTGGGCAAGCCCGGTTGGACTTTGCCGCCCAACCGGTGGCGCGTGGTTGCGAACGCTCTGTTCTTTCCTGGACCCACCAACCCGGCACCGCCGCGGCGCTGGTGAGCAAATTGCGAGTCATGCCCGGGGTGATCTTTGAAGTGACCGAGGATGCTTGCAACGAGCGCGAGGGGGAGCGGTATTCCTTCACCCCGACACTGGGTTTGTACCGCGCCACGATCGGCATCCACGGCGACATCGTGGTGCACGAGGACCGACTTCGGGCCGCGATGGCCGGTGCTCATCACCACGGAGTCGATCTGGCTGATGGGATTAGGCATTTGCTCGGCGAGCCGTGGGACACCGAACTAGAGCCGTATCGTGTGGCCACGTCTGACACACCTGTTCGCGTGCTCCATCACGTGGGCTAGAGCGGAATATTGCCATGTGCGCCACGCACCCCGGGGGTGTCGAGCAGCACCTTGGCAATGGTGCGACGAGTTTCATTGGGTTGAACAATCTGGTCGACCACGCCGATTTCTAGCCCCCGGTTGATGCCACCGGAGAGCACTTCGTGTTCGGCGGCAAGCTGGAGTTCTAGTTCGGCGCGTAGTTGCTCATCGTCGGCTTCGGCGAGGCGACGACGGTGCAAAATTCGGACCGCGGCGACCGAACCCATAACGGCAACCTCAGCGTTGGGCCAGGCGAAGACGCGGGTCGCACCCAGCGATGCAGAGTTCATCGCAACGAAGGCACCCCCGTATGCCTTGCGGGTGACCACGGTGACGCGCGGCACCACGCATTCGGCGAAGGCATGCAGCAGTTTTGCGCCGCGACGGACCACCCCGTCCCATTCCTGGCCCACCCCTGGCAGGTAGCCGGGGACGTCAACGAGAACGATGAGAGGCACCGACAGCGCATCGCACATGCGCACGAAGCGTGCTGCTTTTTCGGCGCTGGCTGAATCAAGGCAGCCACCGAGTCGGAGCGGATTATTTGCCACGATTCCGACGGTGCGACCGCCGAGTCGCCCGAGGGCCACCACGATGTTTGGCGCCCATCGCTCGTGGAGTTCGACCATCGTGGCGTCATCGAGCATGCCGGCGACCAGGGGATGAACGTCATAGGCGCGGCGGCTTGATTCGGGCAGGAGTCCGGCCAGATCGCGGTCATCAACTCGATCCAGGTCAAGTGACCCCTGTGCGCCCAGAAGAGCTGCCACGCGTCGACCCTCGTTCATGGCATCCTGCTCGGTCTCGCTCACCACATGAACGACGCCGCTGCGCCGCCCGTGCGGATCCGGGCCACCGAGGCGCAGCATGTCTACTTCCTCCCCGGTCACCGAACGAATCACCTCCGGGCCGGTCACGAAAATACGACCCTCGGGCCCGAGGATGACCACATCGGTCAGCGCCGGTCCGTAGGCCGCACCACCTGCGGCAGGGCCCAGTACGATCGAAATCTGTGCCACTTTTCCGGAGATGCGCGTCATCGCGGCGAACACGCGTCCAACCCCGTCGAGGCTGGCGACACCTTCGCGCAGGCGGGCACCGCCGGAGTGCCAGATTCCTACCACCGGGCAGGAATCGGCGAATGCTCGGTCGTACGCGGTGACGATGGCTCGGCAACCTACCTCGCCCATGGCCCCGCCCTGCACCGTCGGATCGGTCGCGAAGGCGACCACCGGGGTACCCGCCACGTAGCCCGTGGCCACGAGGACGCCGCAGTCATTTTCTGGAGTGATCGTAGTGAAGGCTCCGTCGTCAAAAAAGGCGCCCAGACGTACGCGAGGTGAACGTGGATCAACAGTGGTTGCGGGCTCTTGGGTCAGTGTCATCAGTATGTTCCAAACGCTAGGGCGACATCGTGACCGCCGAAACCAAACGAGTTGTTGATCGCCACCAGCGGGCCGGCCGGGAGTGAGCGGGCCGTGTTGGCCGCTACATCCAAGCCAATTTCGGGGTCGAGATTGTCAATGTTGATGGTGGGGGGTGCCATGCGGTGATGCAGTGCGAGAACGGTGAGTAGGGATTCGAATGCACCGGCAGCACCAAGCATGTGTCCGGTCATGGATTTCGTTCCGCTAATAATGGCGGCGGTATCGGGCCCCAACGCTTTTCGGATGGCCACGGCTTCGGCGATATCGCCCTGGGGCGTGGATGTGGCGTGGGCATTGACATGGACCACCTCGCTAGCGCTGACATTGGCGTCGGCGAGTGCAGCGGTGATGGCACGTGCGGCACCGACACCGTCAGGATCGGGCTGGGCGATGTGGTGGGCATCGGCGGTCATTCCGGCACCGAGATAGCGGGCATAGATGCGGGCGCCGCGGGCGATCGCGTGATCTTCACGCTCCAAGATCACCATGGCCGCACCTTCACCCATGACAAATCCGTCGCGGGCGAGGTCATAAGGGCGCGATGCAGCAGCAGGGTCGTCATTGCGGGTGGATAACGCCCGCATGGATGCGAAGCCGGCAATCGTCAAGGGGTGAATGGGGGCCTCGGTGCCACCGGCGACGACGATGTCGGCTCGGCCGTCGCTGATCATACGTGCGGCCCAGGCCACGGCTTCTGCTCCTGACGCGCACGCACTAACCGGGGCATGCACCCCCGCGGCGGCGTGATGATCAAGCCCGACGACAGCGGCGGGCCCGTTGGGCATCAGCATGGGAACGGTGTGGGGCGAGATGCGCGATGGGCCACGTTCTTTGAGTACGTCATAGGCGTCAAGGAGGGTGATGACCCCGCCGATCCCGGTGCCCACCACGGTGCCGATGCGAACGGGATCAACCTCGGGCGATCCTGCATCGGCCCACGCCTCGCGGGAAGCCAGGAGAGCTGTTTGCTGGGATCGGTCGAGTCGGCGTGCCTCGACCCGGTCCAGTACCTCAGCCGGACTCACGGCCAAGACGCCGCCGAAGCGCACCGGTAGGTCACCGGCCCACTCATAAGGCAGCGAAGCGATTCCACTTTGTCCGGCCTTGATAGCTAGCCATGAACTCGTGGCATCGCCGCCGACGGGAGTGGTGGCGCCAATTCCCGTAACGACGATGCCGTGAGAATTCGACACGATCAGGCCGTGGCCTTTTCAATGTAGGAAACCGCATCACCCACGGTGTTGAGGTTCTTTACCTCACTGTCAGGAATCTTTACGCCCCACTTGTCCTCAGCGGCCATGACAACTTCAACCATCGATAGCGAATCGATATCAAGATCGTCGGTGAAGCTTTTCTGTGGCTGAACGTCGCTTACGGGCACCCCGGCGACCTCATTGATGATCTCGGCCAATCCGGTCAGAATTGCATCGCTCATGGTGCTCTCTTTCTGTGTGGGACGCCACCGTCGTTGATGGCATCGAATCGTTGGTGTGCTCGGCTGTCTGGTGCAAGCAACCGCTGGTGGGCACTCTATCTAGGGCATCTGAACAACCTGCCCGGCGTAGACCAATCCGGCGCCAAAGCCGATGATCAAGGCGAGGCCGCCGGATGGCACCTCGCCAGCTGAAATCATGCGATCCATTGCCAGTGGGATGGAGGCGGCGGAGGTATTGCCGGTGGTGGCGATATCGCGGGCGACCGGCACATGGGAGGGCAGCCCGAGGGTGCGGATCATGGCATCGGTGATGCGCATGTTGGCCTGATGCGGAATAAACGCATCGAGTTCGTCAGCGCTGATTCCGGCGGCGTCCAAGATGCGCTGTGCGGCCTTGGCAATCTCCGACACCGCCCAGCGGAAAACCTGCTGTCCCTCCATGGACAGGGTGGGAAATCGTTCGCCGCCGTTGTCGCGGTAATCGATGAGCGACTGGGTCATCGCTATTGCCTGATACTGCCCACCGTCGGATCCCCACACCACCGGGCTGATCGCTGGGGTGTCCGACGCGCCAATGACAGCAGCACCTGCACCGTCGGCGAAAATGAAAGCGGTGGAACGATCATCGAGGTCGATCCAATCGGTGAGCTTCTCAACGCCCACAACAACAACGTTGCGTGCGCTACCGCCGCGGACAAAGTCTTGGGCCATCGCGATTCCGTAGCAAAAGCCCGCGCAGGCTGCACTGATGTCGAAGGCTGCAGCACCATTGGTACCGAGTCGAAAGGCAACCTCTGCCGCTGCCGAAGGTGTGGGATAGGGGTGGGTGACGGTCGCCAAAATGACCACATCCACGTCGGCCGGCTGCAGCCCCGCACGTTCGATAGCGATTAAAGCTGCTGCAACAGACATATCGCACACCGACTCATCAACTGCGGCATAACGGCGTTCTCGGATTCCTGAACGTTCCTGGATCCACTGGTCTGTGGAATCGATACGCAGACACACCTCGTCATTGGTCACAACGCGTTCGGGGCGATAACTGCCCACCGACAGCATGCGCGCATAGGGAACGGCAGGGGATACCCGCAGCGTGGATGTCATAGAGGATCCTCCTGATGTAGGCGCAGCAGTGGCTGACCCGGTGAAACCGGATCACCGTGTTCTGCTACCCATTCGGTCACGGTGCCCCCGTAGGGAGCAGTGACGGGAAATGAATCTTGCAGGGTGGTGACGATGCCGATCGTGGTGCCAGGTGCGATGGGGGCACCGGCCTCTTCGGTGATACTTCGAGTAAAGGTGCCCTTTGCTGGGGAAACAACCAATCGCCATGTTGGTGCGCTGGCGAGATCAGTGGTGGATGCAGGCGAACCATGACGAGCGATGAGGTCCCAGGCAGCGGGGAGGTCATCGGGGGTGTTCACCGCCAGTGTCTCCACCCCCGGCAACGCGCGTTTGGCAATCCCGGTGAGCGTGCCCGCCGGCGGAATCTCCAGTAGCGCCGTGACTCCGAGGTCGGCCATCGTGGCCATGCATTTGTCCCAGCGAACCGGGTTGCTTACCTGGTTAATCATGCGCCGCAACACTTCTCGACCGCCGCGCACCACTTGACCGTCGGCATTGCTAATGAGTCGAATGCGCGAATCATGTGTCGACATGGCCTGGCCGTAGCCGGTGAGAACATTCACGGCTGAGCGCATGTGCTCGGTGTGGAAGGCGCCAGCCACCTGCAGCGGTCGAATGCGTGCACGTTCTGGTGGTGCAGCCATGAAGGACTCAATCTGCTCCCGTGTGCCGGCCACCACGATCTGGCCAGCGGCATTGATGTTTGCGCAGGTCAGGCCCGCAGTTTCTGCGGAAGCAATGACGTCGTGCTCACTGCCACCGAGTACTGCGGCCATTCCGGTGGGGGAGATTTTGGCTGCGGCGGCCATGGCGCGACCGCGTTCACGCACGAACACCATGGCTTGCTCGGCGCTGAGCACTCCCGCGCCGGCGGCTGCGGTGATTTCGCCCACGCTGTGGCCGGCGCCGGCTCCGATTCGACAAAAGGCTTCGCTGGGACGGGGAAACAACGTGAGGAGGGTGACCAGCCCGGCCCCCACCAGGAGTGGTTGGGCGATGGCTGTGTCGCGAATGGTGTCAGCGTCGGAATTGGTGCCGTGCTCGATTAAGTCGACCCCGCTGACCGCTGATAGCCACTGCAGACGTTGTTTCACACGGTCGATTTCTAGCCACGGAGTGAGGAACCCCGGGGTTTGACTGCCTTGCCCGGGGGCGACCACAACCAGCACAAGCGCTACCTTTCCGCCAAGGACGATCGAGTGACGACTCAAGAATAGCCAATGTCGCGGCTATTTCGTTGTATGAAACCTACAACGGACGGGGAAGTCGGGACCAGATCAGGCCGAGACGCAGTGACAGTGCATCGCGCGGATCATCAGCCGCCCGCCCGGTGATCTGCTCAATACGGCGTAGTCGGTGTCGCACGGTGTTGGGGTGTACGAACAAGATCCGGGCGGTGCCCTCGATGCTGCCTGCCTGTTCTAGATAGGTCGACAGCGTGTCCACGAGAGCGGGATCGGTTTGGGACAGTGCGACGTTGACCTGGCGCACGAGCTCGTCGATGGCAGCCTGTTCGCCGAGCAGGCCCCGTTCGGGTAGCAGTTCCCCAGCATGGACCGGTCGTGGCGCGAGCGGCCAAGCTGATGCGGCTCGAAGGGCGATGAGTGCTTCGCGAGCGCGGGCAGACACGTCGGCCAAAGACTGAGCACTGATAGCGACCACGACCGGACCAGGCCCAAAGTGCGGGGCAAAAAGCCGGGCCAGGCGAGCATCGTCGCCCTTGCGACCCAGCAGTGCCACCAACGTGTCGCCATGAATGCCGGTGAGTGCATCTACTCCGTGATGGTGTGCTGAGCGCCGGATGGAGTCCAATGAATGCTCAACGTCGAAACCCGGGTGTGGATTGCCCACCAAAACCACGGCGCCGTTTTGGCCGGTCCACCCGAGTGCTGCCGCGCGTCCGGTGAGGGCGGCATCGACTTCGCCACGAACGACGCCCTCCAACACCAGGGCTTCAAGGCGGGCATCCCATGCTCCGCGCGCTTCCGCCGCTCGGGCATAAACCTCGGCCGCGGCGAAGGCCACTTCTCGGGCGTAGCGCAACGCGGCCTGGCGCACATCGTCAGCTGCCTGTGCTCCGGCCAGGCCGGGAAGACGCTGTTCGATGAGGTCAATAGTGCACCGGACCATATCGACGGTTTGTTCCAGCGAGATGGCACGGGCGAGATCTCTTGGCGCAGTGTCGAAAACCTCAACGGTTACGTCGGGTCGTGGATCGGGATGGCCGTACCAATCAACGAACGCGGCAATGCCGACCTGGGCGACCAGACTGACCCAGGCCCGTTCATCGGCCGGCAGGTGCTGAAACCAGGGAAATTGCTCGTCCATGCGGGCGGTGGCTGCCGTGGCCAGTGCCCCGCTTGCTCGTTCAAGGCGACGGGCGGCGTGCTCGCGTGCATCGGCTCCGACAGAGCCGATGCTGCCGGAGGAGTGCGCTGGGGAGTTAACCGAGGGTTGAGGCATCAAGGCCGGTCAGCGAACCGATAATGCGCCCGATCAAGAAGGTGACACCAGCGGCCAAGGACCCCACCAGAAGCTGACGCAGCGCACCGTAAATTGTGCCGCGCCCAGAGTATCGGCCGACGACGCCGCCGACAACGAGCATGGCTGAGCCAGCCAGCGCTATGGCAATGAGAAGCCCGGCTGTGCCGCCGGTGAAGAGGTAGGGGATGACCACCACGAAAGCACCGATAGCGAAAGCGATGAAGCTTGACGCTGCGGCTTTGATGGGCGAACCGAGGTCGTCAGGATTGAGACCGAGTTCTTCCCGTGCCAGCGTGTCTAGGGCTGTGTCCGGGTTACTCATGATGCGCTCGGCAGTGGCCCGCGCCGTTTCGCGATCAAGGCCCTTGGCGCGATAGATCAGTTCCAGTTCCCGTGTCTCTTCCTCGGGCTTTTCACGCAGTTCGGCGGCCTCGAGTTCAATCTCACGCTGGTAAAGATCGCGCTGGCTAGCCATGCTCACATATTCCCCGGCTGCCATAGAGAATGCACCGGCAAGTAGACCGGCGATGCCCGCGAAAAGGACCACACTGCTATCGATACCGGAACCGGCGAAACCCATGACCAACGCGGTGTTGGATACGAGCCCATCGCTGATGCCGAAGATGGCGGCCCGCACACTTCCGGATGTGTCCACGCGGTGCCAGGACTCGTCGTGGGCATCGGGCAATACGCTCGAGGTTTTGGTAGGCGCCGACGTGCCTGAAGCGCGCAGGCGTGCGAAGGTGCGCGCGTGTTCACGCTCATCCTCGGGCATGGTCGACAACGCTTCTGGCTCCTCGTCGTACATGCCAGCGTCTTCAGTTTCTGACTGCTCGAGTTGGCCCAGCACAGCGTCCATTCCGGCGGCGCGAGCCCGAGCGACGAGAACAGCATCGCCAGACTCCAAGGTGGTAGGCGCTGGCGGAATATCGACGTCGGCGGCCTCCAGTTTCGCCACCCAGTGACGAGCATGCTCGTCTTCCATGTCAGCAAGTTCCAACAGTGCCGCGCGACGTTCGCCTTCGGCTACCTGCGCCAGGGACCGATAGAGCATGGCGGCGTTGCGTTCGGCCTTCAGATAGCGCAAGAAGCGTCGCGGGTCATCAGTTTTCATCCGCTACCTCCCTGTCGTGTCTGGATAGATGGGCACCACAGCGGTCTCTGCCTATCCAGATCCTTCGGTATTGCCGGCATCTGCTGCCGCAGGATCGTGTAACCGATAGGTCGAAATCGCTGTGCTCACAGTATTAGCATCTACTTCGCCGCGCTTGGCCAATGTGGCAAGGGTGCGTACGGTGATGGATTCTGCATCCACGAGGAAGTGTCGGCGAAGCGCTCCGCGAGTGTCGGACATGCCCCAACCATCGGTGCCCAGTGAGACGTAGTCGCCGGGGACCCAATCAATGATCTGATCAGCAACCCCACGAATCCAATCGGATACGGCAACCACGGGTCCGGCTGAGTCGGCAAGGCGGGTCGTCACGTAGGGGGTGGGCGCAGAAGCGGTTGGATCCACCAGGGCAGCGCGGTCGCACGCCAACCCGTCGCGGCGCAGTTCGTTCCACGAGGTCACCGACCAAACTTCGGCGTTGACTCCCCAGTCATTCGCAAGGAGTTCTCGTGCCTTCAGGGCCCAGTTCACCGCCACGCCAGATGCCAGCAGAGTGACCTTAGGGCCGGGCTCATCCGAGTGTGTCCGGATGCGGTGCATGCCCCGCAAGATGCCCTCGACGTCTACATCGTCGGGTTCGGCCGGTTGCGGGTACGGCTCGTTGTAGACGGTGAGGTAGTAGAAAATATCCTCGGGGTCCTCGCCATACATGCGCTTGAGTCCATCAGCCACGATGTGACCAATCTCGTAACCGTAAGCCGGGTCGTAGGCGACAACGGCGGGGTTGGTGGCAGCCAGGAGAAGTGAGTGTCCGTCTTCATGCTGGAGACCCTCGCCATTGAGCGTGGTGCGTCCAGCGGTCGCGCCCAGCACGAAACCGCGCGTCATTTGGTCCATGGCTGCCCAGAATCCGTCGCCGGTGCGCTGGAAACCGAACATCGAATAGAACACATAGATCGGAATCATTGGTTCGCCGTGGGTGGCATAGGCAGAACCCGCTGCAGTGAACGAGGCGACAGAACCGGCTTCATTGATGCCTTCGTGCAGAATCTGGCCCGTCTCGCTCTCGATGTAGCTGAGCATCTGATCACGGTCAACCGACAGGTACTGCTGGCCCTGGGGTGAATAAATCTTGGCCGTCGGGAACAGTGAATCCATCCCGAAGGTGCGTGCTTCATCGGGAATGATGGGAACGAAGCGGGCGCCAATTTTTTCGTCACGCAGCAGATCACGCAGCAATCGAACGAACGCCATCGTGGTAGCAATGGGTTGTTTGCCCGAACCGCGACGCACCGCTTCGTAAGCCTTCGGCCCGGGTAGTTCCAATGCCTTCGCCCGCACACGTCGTTCGGGTACCGATCCACCCAATCGGCGGCGCCGATCCAGCATGTATCGGGTGACATCAGAGTCAGGGCCGGGGTGGTAATAGGGCGGCAGGACACCGTCGCCGAGTTCTTCGTCGGTAATGGGAATTTGTAGGCGGTCGCGGAAAATCTTCAGGTCATCCAGGGTCAGTTTCTTCATCTGGTGCGTGGCATTGCGTGCCTCAAAATGAGACCCGAGGGTGTAGCCCTTGATGGTTTTGGCCAGGATCACCGTGGGTTGTCCAGTCGTTTCTACCGCTGCCTTGTAGGCCGCGAAAACCTTGCGGTAATCGTGGCCGCCGCGCTGCAACGACCACACTTCCTCATCGCTCCAGTCTTCAACGAGTTTGGCGGCCCGAGGATCCTGTCCGAAGAAATGATCGCGCACGAAAGCGCCGTCTTCGGCCTTGTAGGTTTGGTAGTCCCCATCCGGGGTGGAGTTCATGATGTTGACCAAAGCTCCGTCGCGGTCTTGGGCGAGGAGTTCATCCCACCTGCGACCCCAGATGACTTTGATGACGTTCCAGCCGGCACCGCGGTAGAGGGACTCAAGTTCTTGGATGATCTTGCCGTTGCCGCGAACCGGGCCGTCGAGGCGTTGCAGGTTGGCGTTGACCACGAAAACAAGATTGTCCAGTTCCTCGCGGGCGGCAAGGCCGAGTGCGCCAACAGATTCCACCTCATCCATTTCGCCATCGCCCAGGAAAGCCCAGACTCGCTGCTGAGAGGTGTCCTTGATGCCGCGATGGTGCAGGTACTTGTTGAACCGAGCCTGGTAGATGGCGTTGAGGGGTCCTAGACCCATCGACACCGTGGGGAACTGCCAAAACCAGGGCATGAGTCTGGGGTGCGGGTAGGACGGCAGGCCGCCACCGGGGTGGGACAACTCCTGGCGGAAGCCGTCGAGTTGAGTGTCGGTGAGTCGACCTTCCAAGTAAGCCCGAGCATAGATACCGGGGGATGCGTGTCCCTGGAAGTACACCTGATCGCCGCCGCCGGGGTGGTCGGGGCCGCGGAAAAAATGGTTGAAACCAACCTCGTACAGGGTGGCTGAGGATGCATAGGTGGAGATGTGCCCACCCACACCGATACCGGGTCGCTGGGCCCGATGCACCATGACCGCTGCGTTCCAGCGAACATGGCGACGAATTGTGCGTTCGATGGCTTCATCGCCGGGAAACCACGGTTCCATTTCGGGGGCGATGGTGTTGATGTAGTCGGTGGAACGAAGGCTCGGTATGCCCACGTTGCGCTCAGCCGCCCGGCGCAACAGTGACAGCATCAGGTATCGAGCGCGGTAAGGCCCGGCGGCGTCGATGACCTGGTCTAAAGATGCGGTCCACTCTGAGGTCTCGTCGGGGTCGACATCGACGTACTGGGTCGGCAACCCGCCAGCAAGTAGTGGCTGAGTTCGAGCGAATGGGTCAAGGGTCATGGGTGCGTCCCTCGTTGTCGTGTTGGTCCCGGGTGGGGTTGACGTTGTTATCCTCTCGTACTTACATTGAGTGGATTGCGCCAGCCTGTCGGCGAGGACGACGAATGAATGACGCGCATGAATTTTGGCCAATACCGGCAACCCGCTTGCGCTGGGCGCTGTAGTCCGGTGGACTACGCCTACCGCCGGAACCGGCGGAGTAGGTCGAGATGGAGGTTTGCGGTGTCCGCGGACGACGCGGCGGTGTTATCAATGCTCGGTGTGACCCAGGGGCACTTGGTCTGGGAAGTTGGCGCCGACTTTGATACCGACCCGAACCTGCAGGCTGCGGTTGTTGCCGCAGACGATGTGGAATTTACCGATGACGACTACGTCGATGACGTGGTTGACGTGGTCATGCTGTGGTGGCGCGATGACGATGGCGATTTAGTGGACGCCCTCGTTGACGCGATCGGCCCACTTGCTGACCACGGCGTCATTTGGCTGCTCACACCCAAACCTGGACGCGACGGTCATGTCAGTGCCGAAGACATTGCTGACGCTGCACCCACCGCCGGTTTACAGCAGACATCCACGGTGAGTGCATCTTTGGACTGGCAAGGCACCCGGCTGGTCGCACCGCGAGCTCGTCGCTAGTTGGGA
>JABAYF010000025.1:54934-61385 GCA_018609125.1 Candidatus Nanopelagicales bacterium
TCTGAAGTTGGATTTAGGCGCGGAACCGCCCGAGGCTGTTCTTGACGAACGAACCCAGACCGCTGGCACCTTGAACGGCCGCTAAGGCAGCGCGCAAGCCATCGCCACCGGGAAGATCTGGTGCCGCCAACAATGCCCTCGCCACGGCTAGTAAACCCGATGCATCACTCACGGTGATTTCACGTTTGGCGGCCGCGGTGAGCGGTGAACGTCGCCCAGCGGCAATGTCAATCATGACCTCTGCATCAGTATTGATGCGCGGCGCAGCATCAGGAATGGGATCAGGGAGTAAGGCGGTGCGCCACGCGTTCTTGATGGCACCAAATCCCACCCGAATCTGGGGGGTCACAATGTTGAGCATCAAGAGCTGGTCGGCATCATTGACCGGTTCGCTTCGAGCGCACACCGCCCCGGCGCTGTCGGTTAGGGAGTGCACAGCGATGCGGTGCAAGCGGTTGCGATCGTCGGCGCTGAGTACATGATCGGCAGTCGCTACACCAATATCGCGCAATGCGACGGCTATTTGAAACGCACTGGCACCGACCAGGGTGGCCAGCGGAACGGGACCCAACGGCCCGCCTACGGTGAGCAGCGCCTGCTCTTCTGCGTCTCCACTATCGCGCCACCGCGCTATGTCGTCTGCTGCCTGCTGCCAGGCCGCACCCACGTCGTCGAGCGTGGCATCGGGGTTGCCTAGCCGAACCTGAGTGTCAATCATTGAGCGGGGCGGCGCCACAAGGTCATTGTTGAGGCCCGCGGTGACCATGTCGGGTAGTGCGTAGCCATGTGGCCAGGTGCCCACGGTGAGACATACATCGCGCACCGTTCGACCCCGAATCCGGGAATTGTGGTCAAGATCCAGTGCGGGAACGGCACCGATCGCTATATCCCACGAGCGCAGGGTGTCGGTGAGAAGGTTGGCCAGATTTGCCGTGGCGCGACCGCGCTCGTGGGCAGCTGGGGTAAGCAGGGCCAAAGCGGTGCCCCTTTCATGGTCGTGGTCGTCATCGTCTCGGGTCGCTGACGACCACGACTCCTTCTACTACACACCCGGATGGGCAATCGCGCATCCTTAGTTGAAGTGGGCCCGGCCGGGCTCGAACCGGCGACCCCGTCCTTGTAAGGGACGTGCTCTAGCCAACTGAGCTACAGGCCCGTGGGCGCGTGCGCCCGGCCTTGAGGGTATCGGCGCTAGTCTGCCCTCGTGCCAGTGCCCACGTTTAGCCAGGTAATCGCCGCGATGGATCACCTCTATCCCCCCGCGCTAGCTGAAGACTGGGACGCGATCGGTGCGGTATGCGGTGACCTCCAGGCGCCCGTGAGTCGCATCCTTTTCGCGGTGGACCCCCACCCTGAGGTCATTGAAGAGGCGATCAGTGTTTCTGCCGACCTCATCATCACCCACCACCCACTGCTGCTGACTCCAGTCCATGACGTGTCCACTCGCACCACCACCGGCCGCACGGTGCATCGCCTCATCAGTCACAACATCGCTTTGTTCACCGCCCACACGAACGCCGACTCTGCAGCAGAGGGCGTAAGCGATGCGCTGGCCCGCGTGCTAGGCGTCAGCGATGCCGTACCACTTTCATCAGGCGCCACCGCCGAGGTGGGTCTGGGGCGCATCGGGCGCCTGGAGACACCCGTGTCGCTGGCCGAATTTGCCGACCGCGTAGCCGCGCAGTTGCCCCTCACCGCCCACGGCGTACGCGTTGCCGGCGACCCGGTGCGCTTGGTGACCACCGTTGCCGTGTGTGGGGGTTCTGGTGACAGCTTCTTGACGGATGCGGCCGCTCAGCACGCTGATGTATACGTCACTGCTGACCTGAAGCACCACCGCACTTTGGATCACCTTTCCGATTCCGATACGGCGGTGATTGATGTGGCGCACTGGGCGAGTGAGTGGCCTTGGCTGGCCGTCGTGGCGCAGCGGTTGACCACCGAACTTAATACGCAGGGCGATACCGTGGAGGCGCTAGTGTCCACCATCGTCACCGACCCCTGGACGTTTCATCTATCCGGTGGCGCCGAAGTTAAGCCAGATGTCAGGAGCAGCCCGTGAAAGCCGATCAGGCGACTCAGCAACTGCTGTTGCAATTGCAGGGTATCGACACCGATCTTGATCGACTCCAGCATCGGCGCTCCAGTCTTCCTGAGTCGGCTCAGTTCGACGAACTGCACACGCAATTGCGCAAGATCGCAGACCGCATTACCGCCATTACGGTTGAGGTGTCCGATATTGACCGTGAGCGAGTACGGGCTGAGTCCGACGTGGACACTGTGCGCCAGCGGGCAGCTAAGGACGCGGAAATGCTTGATTCCGGAGTGATCACCGACCCTAAGCAATTGCAGAGTCTTCAGTCTGAAATCGGCTCTTTGGCTCGCCGGCAAAACGAGCTTGAGGAGATCGAACTCCTCATCATGGAGCGACTAGAGCAAGCCCAGCATGTGGCCCGTGACCTCACCGAGGAACAGCAGCATATCCAGCAGCGCATGAGTGAAGTAGCAGTGGCGCGCGATACTTTGCTTGGCGACATTGCCACCGAAACTGATGCGCTCAGTGTTGACCGTCTTGCTGTTGCGCCACGGATTCCCGCTGATGTGCTTGCCCTTTATGACAAATTGCGAACCGATCACGGAGGTGTTGGTGCCGCGCCGCTGTACCGCGGTCGCTGTGAGGGCTGTCGAATCGAACTCACCGCTGCCGATATTGATCGACTTCGTCAGTCGGCCGATGACGAACTAACCCGGTGCGAGGAGTGCCGTCGGATTCTGGTGCGCACCCCGGAGTCAGGTCTGTGACCGCTGCCTTCATCGTGGAAGCCGATGGTGGCTCCCGGGGCAATCCAGGCCCGGCTGCTTACGGTGCACTGATTCGTGATGCGCACACCGGCGTGGTCCTTGCCGAACTGGCTGAATACATCGGGGTGGCCACCAATAACGTGGCCGAATACCGAGGCGTGTTGGCGGGAGTGCGGGCTGCGCTCGTGCTTGATGCCGGGGCGCAGATCGAAGCCAGACTCGACTCCAAGCTGGTCGTCGAGCAGATGTCAGGCCGCTGGGCTATCAAGAATGCTGGACTTCGTGAGATAGCCCTTGAACTACGAAACCTCGGTGGATCCGTTCGCTACACGTGGGTGCCACGGGAACAGAACACTTTCGCGGATCGGTTAGCCAACGAGGCACTGGATGAAGCGGCAGCCGGTCGAACCGACCCTATCGCCCGATACTCCAGCTAGCAGCTAACGGTGCTCATCGGTCGTGACCACGTTTAAGGTCCACGGCCTTGACGCGTTTACCGGGGGGACGACGTCAACCTTGCGACCAGATTCGCTGAGGATTCTGGCAACGTCAACGACAGTTCCGCCAGCGCGACATGCGAGCAGGTCGCGCACGAGTAAACCCTTGATGAACTTGTTGTGATGACTTACCACGGTGCGTTTGCCGTTGCCCTCAGCCAGAACGCGCACCACGACGGTGCGTGGTAGCAGCGGAGTTGGGATAGGGCCCATGGTTGCATAGGCACTAGAGCGCATATCGACAATAACTCCGGTGGGTGCAGCGCTCATCACAGCGGTTGCGATGTGTTCCTGCCATAGGGGTTTTAGTCGGCCCAGTCGAGGGAGCGTGACTCCGGGGGGTAATCGATACGCGGGGATGGCATCGAGTGGGCGTAGGAGACCGAATAGAGACGACGCGATCGCGATGCTGCGCTGACCGCGTGCGCGCTCGGTTGGGGTGAGTGTTGGCCAAGAAAGCGCATCGTAGAGGACCCCGGTGTAGATCGATATTGCTCGACTGCACGGTGCGCTGCGTAATTGGGCATTGCGATCAATCTCGTGAGCGAGTCGGTCGGACAGTCCGAGCCTTGATTGGGCTTCACCGGGTTGGGCGGCACACCAGGACACCAATTCATTGACAACAACCGATCGGGTGTCTGTCAGGGAGGGAAAACTCAGCGAAGCCAAAGACAGTGGAGTGCCGCTAGCCGCAGGGGTCTTGCCCTCACTTGGCGGTAACAGGACCAGCACGCGAACACTGTACTGATTGCTCGCTACGATAGGAAAACGGCGGACGAGTCGTCCGGGTGATCGCGGCAGCGAAGGCGGGTTGAAAAATCTGGCCTCTGTTGTCGAGGAAAGTCCGGGCTCCACATGGCAGGGTGGTGGGTAACACCCACCCGGGGCAACCCGCGGGACAGTGCCACAGAAAACAAACCGCCTTTCATCATGGTGTTCATCACCATGGCGGAGGGTAAGGGTGAAACGGTGGTGTAAGAGACCACCAGCGCCATGGGTGACCATGGCGGCTAGGTAAACCCCACCCGGAGCAAGGTCAAAAGGATCGCAACGTGATCTGCGCGAACGAGCCGCCTGCTCAATGTTCGCGGGTAGACCGCACCAGGTTGCTGGTAACAGCAATCGCAGATGGATGATCACCCCCCGCTTCGGCGGGGACAGAACCCGGCTTACACGGCGACTCGTCCGTCCTCAGTTAGCGCCGGTCACTGATGCTTACTGCTGCGTATTGAACAGGTGATCCACTACTTTTTGACACGTGGCTCCGAACTCAGCGAACTCCGTCGGTGTCAGCACATCGACGAGGTGTTGTCGGACGGAGTCCACATGGTCGGGAGCGGCCGCCACGAGAATTCCCAGACCCTCCTCGGTGATGCGGGCATAGAACCCGCGACCATCTTCGGCACATGGAACTCGGTCCACGAGCCCGGCTCGCTGGAGGCGATCCACCTGGTGGGAAAGCCGGCTCCGGGATGCGATGACGGCGAGAGCAAGTTCGCTCATGCGCAGTTGGTGTTCTGGTGCCTCACTCAGCTGCACCAGGACGTCATAGTCGGCCAGAGTCATGTTGTGGCTGTCGACCAGATCACGGTTGAGTTGCTCGGGTAAGGATGATGCCATCCGCAGAAATGCACGCCATGAAGCCTGCTCATCATCGGTTAGCCAACCAGCTCTGGGTGCGATCAAAGAGTTGGTCTGTGCAGGAGTCTGGCTCATGGCAGCGTCAGAATTTCACTACCTGAATCGGTCACCAAAATCGTGTGCTCGAATTGTGCTGTCCAGCTGCCATCGCGAGTGACGACTGTCCAGTCGTCGTCCCAGATCTCATAGTCGATACCGCCGAGGGTGAGCATTGGTTCGATGGTAAACGTCATGCCCGGATGGATCGTCGTATCAAGGTGTGGAT
The DNA here is from genome assembly GCA_018609125.1 of Candidatus Nanopelagicales bacterium. Taxonomy (GTDB): domain Bacteria; phylum Actinomycetota; class Actinomycetes; order S36-B12; family S36-B12; genus M55B157. The sequence continues at coordinate 60,140 of JABAYF010000025.1, forward strand.
CGTCGTAGTGAGGAACGATGAGACCGCTATGGAACGACGTACCGATGCCGTGTCCGGTGAAGTCACGAACGACGCCGTAGTCGAATCGTTTCGCGTAGCTTTCGATCACTCGTCCGATGACGCTGAGTGGGCGCCCGGGTGCGACAGCTTTGATGGCGCGCATAGTGGCTTCTCGGGTTCGGTCCACGAGGTCACGAACCTGTGGTGATACATCGCCAACGAAGAAGGTTGCGTTCGTATCGCCGTGAACACCATTGAAAAACGCGGTGATGTCGATGTTGCAGATGTCGCCCTCGACAAGTTCGGTGGAATCTGGAATGCCGTGGCAGATCACCTCATTGAGGGAGGAGCACAGGGATTTGGGGTAGCCGCGGTAGCCAAGCGTAGAGGGATAGGCATCGTGATCGAGAAGGAAATCGTGTCCGATGCGATCAAGTTCGTCGGTCGTGATTCCTGGACGCACATGGGACCCAACTTCTTGCAAAGCCTGCGCTGCAATACGTCCAGCTACGCGCATTCGTTCGATAGTTTCGCCATCTTTAACTTCTGACCCGACAAACGGTGTGGGAGCTGCTTTGCCCACGTACTCCGGCCTTGGGATGTGCCGAGGGACACTGCGTTCGGGGCTGAGAGTGCCCGCGGTGACCTGGGTTCGCGTCGATGCCATGCCCAAGAGTGTACGTGCGGGGTACTACGAGTGAGCGCACCTAGCAGGTAGGCTGCGTAGCCGGAGCAAACAGACCACATTTAGGGCCCATGCGAATCAACGGCCTCAGAGAGGGAGTACTGCGATGGATCTAGGGGTTGAAGGTAACGACCAGTGGTGGTTCAACCTGCGCACTCAAACAGTCGAGCAGGGACCGGGTGATGCAAATGCTGAGCGGATGGGTCCGTACTCCTCAAAATTTGATGCCGAAACGGCGCTGGCGCGCGCGCAAGCTCGAGGTGAGCAGTGGGACGCCGACGACGATAGGTAGGCACCACGTGTACTGAGAGCGTGAAAGCAAGGTGAGGGCCCCTGCAATGGCAGGGGCCCTCACCTTTGTGCAGCGTGCTGAAAAATCAGCGACGACGTGCCGGTGCTTTGCGCGCTGTCTTCTTGGCTGCAGTCTTGCGGGCGGGAGCCTTCTTGGCTGCAGTCTTGCGGGCGGGAGCCTTCTTGGCTGCAGTCTTGCGGGCGGGTGCCTTGCGGGCTGCAGTCTTGCGGGCGGGTGCCTTGCGGGCTGCAGTCTTGCGGGCGGGTGCC
>JABAYF010000025.1:61485-114846 GCA_018609125.1 Candidatus Nanopelagicales bacterium
CTTACGTGCCGGTGCCTTCTTGGCAGTCTTCTTGGCGGCTGTCTTACGTGCCGGTGCCTTCTTGGCAGTCTTCTTCGCTGCAGTTTTCTTTGCTGTTGCCTTGCGTGCCGTGGTCTTCTTTGCGACCGCCACGGTGCCTCCTGAATGTCATTTCTCGCCCGTTGACGAGATGGTTAACAACAACTGTGACAGAAAAGCGACAAAAAACCCATTTATTTGCACTCTGGGGGTTCTGTGTGTCGCATCGTTGCGTCATCTGCAACCATCTAAACATGTTGAATCAGACTGAAACTTCCGCCACCCCTACCGCGCAACCGTCAGGTACGCAGGATGTTTCGCATGTGCGCATCGGAATCATCGGTGGCACAGGCGAGCAGGGCAGGGGACTAGCAAAGCGATTTTCCAATGCCGGACTCAAGGTGACAATTGGTTCCCGAGATGCAACGAGAGCCGCGGAAGTTGCAGCTGGACTGCCGGAAGTTTTAGGAGTGAGCAATAACGAATGTGCGGCAAACTGCGATGTTGCCATTGTCGCTGTGCCGTGGTCTGCGCATGCTGACACACTGCGTCCACTTGCAGATGCGCTAGCAAACAAGATTGTTGTGGACTGCGTAAATCCGCTTGGATTCGACAAGCAGGGTGCGTTCGCGTTGTCCGTCGAAGAGGGTTCTGCTGCTGCTCAAGCAGCAGCGCTGTTGCCCGAAAGTACGGTGGTAGCTGCTTTTCATCACGTGTCAGCGGTTTTGCTACTTGATGATGACGTTGCCACGATTGATATTGACGTTCTGGTTTTAGGCGATAACAGGGAAGCTACCGACACTGTTCAACGCATCGCAGCCCAGATCCCAGGAGTTCGGGGCATCTATGGCGGCCGACTTCGAAATGCCGGGCAGGTGGAGGCTTTTACGGCGAACTTGATTTCGATGAACCGCCGTTACAAAGCCCACGCGGGAGTGCGGATCACCGACGTGGATTCTGTCTGATCTCCCGTTGGGGGCACCGACACGAGGAGTGGCTGGTCGTCGGTGTCACTGGTAGGTGTGGCTGGAATCTGGATAGTGGCCCGAGCGTACGTCCTCTGCCCATCTAGCTACAGCATCGGCAATCACGCCGCGTGTGTCTGCATAGCGCGGCACAAATTTCGGCGCCGGGTCATCGGTGAGACCACAGAGGTCTTGCCACACGAGTACCTGCGCATCGGTACCACCGCCAGCCCCGATACCGATCGTAGGTATGGGTAGTGCAGCAGTGACGCGCGTTGCTAATTCCGCGGGTACGCATTCCAGGACGATCGCGCTGACTCCAACCGCAGCCAATGATTTCGCGTCTTGCAACAGCTTTTCACCAGATTCACCTCTGCCCTGAACGCGGTATCCACCGAGGACGTTGACCGACTGTGGGGTGAGGCCTAGGTGACCGATGACGGGGATGCCCGCAGCCACAAGCGCTTCTGCCTGGGGAAGAATCCGCTGCCCACCTTCAAGTTTCACCGCGTGCGCACCTGCCTCCTTCATGAATCGCGTAGCCGTGTCCACCGCTTGCATCACGCTGGACTGGTAGGACCCAAACGGAAGGTCAGCAATGACGAGGGCGCGTGAGCTGCCGCGAACCACTGCACGAGTGAGTGGAATCAGTTCATCCACGGTCACCGGAATAGTCGAGTCGTAGCCATAGACCACCATGGCGGCTGAGTCGCCCACCAAAATTGCTGGGAATCCGGCCTCGTCGAAAATCTTGGCCGTGAGTGCGTCGTAGGCGGTAATCATGGGCCACCGCTCACCGCGAGTCTTGGCGTGAATGAGATCGGTGATGCTGATGCGGCCGCGACGCACTCCGCCGTAGAGGGTGGGGCCGGGCTGATTTTCTTGACTTGACATCGTGAACTCCAATCTCGAGGCTCCCGTGCGGAGTCCCCGGACGCCCTCATAGTGCCACATCTGCGCGATATCCGGGCCCGGCTTCGGCCTGATGACGCCCGGAGGAGTTTTGAAAGCGGCGACGGGGAGTAGCCTCAGGGGAAATGAAGACCCACGCTGCTCCAGAAGCCGAGTGGATGACCAGTGGCGTCGGCCATCCTCGGCGCTGGCCGATCCTGGCCGTGTTGGTCGTCTCGCTCCTCGTTGTGGTTCTGGACAACACGGTCCTGAACATTGCATTGCCGACCATTCAGCAGGATTTGAAGGCGACGCCATCAGAGTTGGTGTGGGCGGTGGACAGTTATATTTTGACCTTCGCTGCGCTGTTGTTTACCTGGGGCGTTTTGGGTGACCGTCTGGGCAGAAAACGTGTGCTCATTTTCGGTCTTGTTCTGTTCGCCGCGGCTTCTGTGGTGTGTGCGTTTTCAGTGGACCCCGGCATGCTTATCGGCTTCCGAGCACTGATGGGTGTGGGTGGCGCGGCGGTCTTACCCACGACGCTGGCCATCATTACCGTTGTTTTTCCGCCGCACGAACGCGGGAAAGCCATTGGCCTGTGGGCCGGTGCCGTGGGCGCAGCGGTGGCGCTCGGTCCCGTTTTGGGTGGCCTACTGCTACAACATCCCGATTGGTTTCGCTGGCTGACCGGCAATGATTGGGGCGCTGTTTTCCTCATCAATGCACCCATCGTGGTGGTCGGCCTTATCGCAATCTTGCGGGTTGTGCCCGAAACAAAAAACCCTGCGCCGAAACGACTCGATGTGACTGGTCTGTTGGTCTCCATCACCGGCCTCACCCTGCTGATCTACGGCATTATTGACGCGTCCCGCACGCGCGACTGGCTCGCACCAACCGTTATCGGCCCCATCATCGCCGGTATCGCCATCATCGGACTCTTCCTGTGGATCGAGGCACGCAGCGATCACGGCTCCTTCGATGTTGGTCTCTTCCGCAACCGTGGCTATGCCGTGAGTTTGGTGGCCGTCTCTTTCGCCTTTTTCGCCCTGTCGGGGATCACATTCACGCTGCCCTTCTACCTGCAGATTCTGCGAGGGTTTGACCCGCTCATGGCCGGACTCTGTTTTGTGCCCTTTGCCGCTGGACAGTTGATTGCCGCACCGCAAAGTGCGGCGATGGTGGCGAAGTTGGGTTATCGAGCAGTCATGACCACGGGCCTATTGCTCGTGGCGTTGTCGTTGATCGGACTGACCCTGATCAGTCGTGACTCACCGATCTGGATGCTCCTGGTGGGCTTTTTTATCTTCGGTCTCGGCATGGGCAGCGTGATTGCCCCGGCCTCCACGGTGATGCAAAACGTGCTACCTCTCGCCCGGGCCGGAGCCGGATCAGCGGTGCAAAACACGGTTCGACAGGTTGGTGGTGCTTTGGGAGTGGCAATCATTGGCACGCTATTGGCCACGCAGTACTCAGCCTTAGCAACACCGATTCTGGCCCAACTTGGATTGTCTGATGAGGTGGTGGCAACTGCTGCTGAGTCCATTATTGCCACCGATGCTGTGCTCAATAGCTTGCCGGCGGCGATATCAGCCCAAGCCCAAAGTCAGTTGTTCACAGTATTTCTCGATGCTTCCCACATGACCTACTTTGTATCACTCGCGATAGTGCTCATCGCTGCGGTCATCGTGGGCTTTGGCCTACCGCACATCACTCCACCCAAGGCACACAGGCCAATTCCGGCCGATAGTTCTGTGGATGAACTTATTGCTCATGAAGTTCAGGTGTATCCCACCGAGTTGGCCGAAGAGATGAACGACTCCGATGCTCAGCCCGAAACGGAACCGCCTGTTTCGCGCCAGTGATGCGTGATCGGTAGTCGACGGTCACGGCCGAAAGCTTTCGCCGAAACTTTGGTTCCCGGCGGATACTGGCGTCGTTTGTATTCGGCGCGATCAACAAGGGTCAGCACCTGTTCGACGAGTGCTGAATCAAAGCCCAACCGGGTGAGTTCTTCGACACCTTGATCGCCTTCGACATAGTGATCGAGGATACGGTCGAGGACTTCATAGTCGGGAAGGGAATCGGAGTCTCTCTGATCCGGGCGAAGTTCAGCGCTGGGCTCCTTGGTGATGCTGGACTCCGGAATCGGAGGCACCTCACCGCGCTGCACTGCAACTGAGTTTCGCCAGCGCGCCAACTGCCACACCTGAGTTTTGGATACATCCTTGATCGGTGCGAAGCCACCCACGGCGTCCCCGTAGATCGTGGAATAGCCGACCGCGAGTTCGCTTTTGTTGCCGGTTGCAAGTACCAGCCGTCCATGCGCGTTGGACATTGCCATGAGGGTGATTCCGCGAAGACGGGCCTGCAGGTTCTCTTCGGCTAGCCCGGATAGTTCCAGGGTCTGGCCGATCAGGTCGACGAAGGGCGCGATGCTGACCTGTTCAAAATTCAAGCCGGTGCGCTGTGCAAGATCAGCCGCATCATCTCGGGAATGCTGCGAGGAGTACGCGCTGGGCATTCCGATTCCGAACACATGATCAGCGCCGAGCGCGTCACAGGCGATCGCGGCAACCAATGCTGAGTCGATCCCGCCAGAAAGCCCGAGCGTGACGTCGGTGAATCGGTTTTTGTGGACATAGTCACGCAACCCGGTGACGAGCGCCTCGAATAGTTCTTCCTCGTCGCTGAGTGCAACTGCGATTCCCGGGATCAGATGACGGCCCTGCGCACGACTGACAGGTGAAGTCATGACCGTGGCTAACTGGGAGGTGACCGGCAGATCAAGATCTACCGTCATTGTGCCCTCCACGAACTGGGGTGCACGTGCGATGAGTTGACCGTCTCGGTCGACGACGAGCGAGTCTCCATCAAAGACCAGTTCGTCCTGTCCGCCAACGAGGTTGACATAGGCCAGCGCACACCGGGCCGAACGGGCGCGCCGGACGCAGAGTTGCAGCCGCTGGTCATCCTTATGCTTCTCGTAGGGAGAACCGTTGAGCACTACCAGCAGGTCAATGCCGTCCTGCCACGGCTGCTCCGTGGTGTCTGACCAAATGTCTTCACAAATCGCCACGCCCACATTGACACCGGACACGTTGATCGTGAGGGGGTGCGTGCCCGGGGCGAAGTATCGATACTCATCGAATACTCCGTAGTTGGGAAGGTGGTGCTTGTCGTAGGTCGCTACCACCAGCCCGGCGTGGATGACCACGGCAGTGTTCAGTGGGCGTCCGTCAGCTGTGGTGCACAAAGTGCCCACGACGACCGTGGTGTCACCTAGTCCAACCTCGACGAGGTCATCGGCGAGCATCTGCAGTTGCCCGGCCGCTGCTCGCTGAAAACTGGGGCGGAGGGCGAGATCTTCGATGGGATACCCGGTGAGGGCCATTTCCGGGAAGACCAGGAGGTCGACATCGATCGCTGTTTTAGCCCACTGGACAATCAGGCGGCGATTTTCTGCGAGGTCGCCCACGGTGGGGTTGACCTGGCCGAGTCCCACGCGAATTCGGGTCACACCGTGGGAGGGTAACTCAACGGAAACATTGACCCGGCAGGATGGTCCCATGGACAAGCAAACTGACTTCGTGCTGCGCACCGTTGAAGAGCGCGATATCCGCTTCGTACGGCTGTGGTTCACCGATGTCTTGGGCACCTTGAAGTCTGTCGCCGTCGCCCCCGCTGAGTTGGAGGCGGCTTTCGAAGAGGGCTTGGGATTTGATGGTTCGGCCATCGAAGGGTTCGCGCGCGTGTCGGAGGCGGACATGCTGGCTAAACCGGATCCTGCCACCTTCGCGGTATTGCCATGGCGATCAGACGCTGCCGGCGTGGCGCGCATGTTTTGCGATATTCATCTGCCTGACGGATCACCGTCCTATGCCGATCCGCGGTGGGTGCTCCGTCGAGCTCTTGGGCGTGCGGCCGATATGGGCTTCACCTTCTACACGCATCCGGAGGTGGAGTTTTACCTCATGAAGGACACACCCGATAAGGGTCCGCCAGAACCAATCGACCACTACGGCTACTTCGACAATTCACCACAGGCCATCGGCTATGACTTCCGTCGCCAAGCGATCGCAATGCTTGAAGCGATGGGGATCTCGGTGGAGTTCAGCCACCACGAGGGTGGCCCTGGCCAGCAGGAAATCGATCTGCGTTACGCCGATGCTTTGTCTACAGCGGACAATTTGATGACTTTTCGACTCGTGGTCAAAGAGGTCGCATTGGAGCAGGGCATCTACGCCACGTTCATGCCCAAGCCGTTCCGTGATGCCCCGGGATCGGGCATGCACACGCACCTGTCCTTGTTCGAGGGAGACCGCAACGCATTTTTCGAGGCGGGCGCTGCCTACCAACTGTCACAGGTCGCGCGGTCGTTCATGGCTGGCCTTTTGCACCACGCGCCCGAAATTAGCGCGATTACTAATCAATGGGTCAATTCCTACAAGCGCCTTGCCGGTGGTGGCGAGGCGCCAGAGTGGATCTGCTGGGGCCATAACAATCGTTCGGCGTTGGTGCGGGTGCCGATGTATAAGCCTTCCAAGGGTAATTCGACCAGGCTGGAGTTTCGCTCGGTTGATAGTGCGTGTAACCCCTATCTCACCTTCGCCGTCATCTTGGCGGCTGGGCTGAAAGGGATCGAGGAGGGCTATGAATTGCCGGCGGGTAGTGATGATGATGTGTGGGGATTGACGAACGCTGAGCGACGCGCGATGGGCATGAAGGCCCTGCCGAGCAGTTTGAATCAAGCCATTCAGGCGATGGAACGTTCTGAGCTAGTTGCGGAAACCCTCGGGGAACACGTATTTGATTTTTTCCTGCGCAACAAGAAAGCCGAGTGGGAAGAGTACCGGCGCCAGGTCAATTCGTGGGAGATCGATCGGTATCTCCCACTGCTGTGAATCAGAGTCGAGCGCTTTCGCTGTCTGCGCGGCTCGCTCGGGCGGGCAGTCAAAACTCGGCTATCCACGCACCTATCGTGGCCGGCTGGGACTTAACGCGAGATGACACTGAACGCCTGCTCAGTGTCATCGCCTCGGCAGCAGACCCGGACTGGGCCCTGGATGCATTGGCTGAACTCTCAGTCGATGATCGAGAAGCGCTTTTCTTCAGCCCCGATTCTCTCTTTAGATTTGTCACACTCGCGGGAGCTTCGAAGCCTCTGGGCATTCATTTGGTCCGGCATCCGGAACAGATCCGCGCACTCGCCGCAGTTACCGCTGAACCGCAGACCTCGGTTGAGTACCGCCAGGTTCTGCTCGCCGCGGTTGGGGCTGATCCGAAGGCTGAAGCACCTACGGCAACCGATTCTTCAGATGCCACCCTAAACGCTTTGCGCGTCGCCTATCGCGGTGCTCTCGCCTGTATCGCCGTGCGTGACCTGGTGCACGCTGTCGTGGTTGATCAGACCGCGGCCGAACTCGCCGATCTGACGGATGCAGCGCTAGAGGCTGGCCTTGCCATTGCCCGTTGCGATGTTTCCCCCGACGCAACTCCATGCCGGTTCGCAGTCATCGCAATGGGCAAGTGTGGCGGCCGAGAACTGAACTATATCAGCGATGTCGACGTCGTGTTCGTTGCGGAGTCAGCGGCAATTGATGAAAGTAGTGAAGAAGAAACTGATGCGCTCCGAACGGCGACGCAATTAGCCATCGGGTTGATTAGAGCCTGCAGCACACAGACCTCGGAAGGCTCGCTGTGGGACGTCGATGCCGCGCTACGGCCGGAAGGCAAGGCTGGTGCGCTCGTGCGCACAGTGGCGTCACACCGTGGCTACTACCTGCGCTGGGCATCCACGTGGGAGTTTCAGGCACTCCTCAAGGCTCGCTTCGCGGCGGGGGAGAAAGCCCTGGGTGATGAATACGTGGACACCATGAGTGAGTTTGTTTGGGCAGCGGCGGACCGAGACGGTTTCGTCGCGGATGTACAGGGCATGCGCCGACGTGTGGAAGACAATATTCCAGCACATGAAGCAGACCGTGAGATAAAACTTGGACGCGGTGGTCTGCGAGATGTGGAATTCAGCGTTCAACTCCTGCAGTTAGTGCACGGACGCACTGACATGATGCTGCGCTCACCCACGACGTTGAGTGCGTTGGAAGCCCTGGCAGTGTGGGGATACGTTGGACGCGAAGACGGTGCGGTTTTAGCCGAGGCCTACCGCTTCTTGCGAACGCTTGAACATCGTATCCAACTGCAGCACCTGCGTCGCACTCATGTCATGCCCGAGGAAAAAACAGACCTTCGCCGGTTGGGCCGTTCGATGGGCTTGCGGCAAGACCCGATTGAACAGTTGACGCGGGCTTGGAAGCAGCACACGCGGGAAGTACGACGGATTCATGAGAAACTGTTTTACCGGCCGCTACTCCAGGCGGTCGCTCGGCTTAATGCACCTGATGCGCGACTAAGCGTGGCCGCTGCTGAACAGAGACTTTCCGCGCTTGGCTATATCGACTCGCAAGGAGCATTGCGTCACCTCGAGGCGCTCACCTCCGGAGTTTCTCGCCGCGCGGCGATACAGCGGACACTCCTGCCGGTGCTGCTTGACTGGTTCGCACGCGGTCCGGATCCAGATGCAGCGCTTCTGGGTTTTCGTCGACTCAGTGAAGATTTGGGATCAACTCCATGGTACCTGCGGCTATTGCGCGATGAATCCGTTGCAGCCGAACGAATGTCGGAGTTAATGTCTAGTTCACGCTACGCGACAGATCTTCTCTTGCGTTCACCAGATGCGTTGCCCATGCTCGCTGAAGACAGTGGTCTCCTTCCTCGACGTCGCGAACAGTTGATGACTGAAATGCTGGCGTCCACCGCGCGGCAGATATCGGCATCAGACGCCGTCGCTTTTATTCGCGCGGTGCGCAGACGCGAGCTCTTCCGGTTGTCCGCCGGCAATATTTTGGGACTCACGAGCACCGTTCCGGCCATGCAGGGACTCACCGCTGTGACCGAGGCGGCGTTGGCAGCGGCGCTGGACGCATCAATGCGGACCGTGGCGTCCGAAAGAGGTGAGCCTTTTCCCACGCGCGTAGCGATCATTGCACTGGGTCGTTTCGGCGGAGCTGAGCTTGGTTTCGGTTCTGATGCTGATGTGTTGTTCGTGCATGACCCTCTCCCGGGGGTGGCGGAGTCTGCGGCAACCGCCGCCGCACTTGCCGCGATCAACGAAATGCGTCGTTTGCTCTCGTTACCATCACCGGATCCGGAGTTGATTATTGATGCGGATCTGCGACCGGAAGGCCGCCAGGGCCCACTCGTGCGAACGCTAGCCTCCTATGCGGCCTACTACGCCCGATGGTCGGCACCTTGGGAAGCCCAGGCGCTACTTCGAGCACGTGCGGTGGCTGGCGATGAAGCGCTGGGGCATGCTTTTACGCATTTGATTGATCCGCTGCGCTGGCCGGCAGCGGGTATCGGAGACGACGCTTTGATGCAGATGCGCAGGCTCAAGGCCCGGATGGAATCTGAACGCCTACCACGAGGTGCTGATCCGACCCTGCACACGAAGTTGGGTCGCGGAGGATTGTCAGATGTGGAGTGGGTCGCGCAACTGATCCAATTACGCCACGCGGCGCATAACGCGTCCCTACGCACGACATCGACCCTTCGGGTACTCGAAGGGTCCGTGGCGGCTGATCTGATGGATGCGTCCGATGCAGATGTACTGACCGATGCATGGTTACTGGCCACGCGGGTGCGCAATGCCATTGTTTTAGCATCGGGCAAGGTCAGCGATGTTGTCCCGGCCGGCCCGCCAGATTTGGTTGGGGTGAGGCATCTGCTTGGTTACCGACCAGGCCAGGGTGGAGTTTTCCTGGAGGACTATCGCCGCATCACCCGACGGGCGCGTCAGGTGATGGAACGGCTGTTTTACGAGCAGTAACCGACCTTCGCCCTACACTGCGCTCATGACTCTCTGGGCAGTTGTTATCGGGTGGGTGGGTTCCGGTCTGATCCTGCTGGCCTATGCGTTGGTCGCAACCCGACGTTTTTCGTCGCACAGCGTTGCTTTTCATGTGGTGACACTGCTGGGTAGCCTTGGCTTGACGGTGTATGCCGTTACCATTTCGGCCTGGCCCAACGTCGCACTGAACGGTGTCATGGGGGTGGTCGCCATGGTGGGCACCTTCATGGCGATTCGAGTCGTCCGGCACCTTAAGGCAGAAGCCGACCGAATCACGCAGACTTCAGGCTGAAACGCAAGATGGGGGTGAGCCACCCGAAGATGACCCACCCCCACCTAACCCGGTCCGCGAGGCGATGCGAACCGAGAAACGGGTAGTTGTGCGCTGGATCAGATGTCGTAGTACATCTCAAACTCGTGCGGGTGCGGGCGCAACCGGATGGGGTCAACCTCGTTGACTCGCTTCCAATCCACCCAGGTTTCAATCAGGTCGGAGGGGAACACATTTCCGGCCTGGAGGTAGTCGTTATCGGCTTCCAGGGCTGCCAGCGCTGCCGGTAGCGAGTCAGGTACCTGGGCGATGTTGGCCAGTTCCTCAGGGGGTAACTCGTACAGATCCTTGTCCACTGGATTGGGCGGCTCGATCTTGTTCTTGATGCCGTCGATTCCGGCCATGAGCATGGCCGAGAAAGCCAAATACGGGTTGGAGGAGGGATCGGGAACCCGGAATTCGACTCGCTTCGCCTTGGGCGAAGTGCCGGTAACCGGAATGCGAATGCAGGCAGAGCGGTTGCGTGCGGAGTAAACAAGATTGACCGGTGCTTCGTAGCCGGGTACGAGTCGGTGGTAGGAGTTCATGGTGGGGTTGGTGAATGCCAGCAGCGACGGGGCATGTGCCAGCAGACCGCCGATGTACCAGCGGGCCATGTCCGACAGTCCGCCGTAGCCCGTTTCGTCATAGAACAGGGGCTCCCCGCCCTTCCACAGTGACTGGTGGCAGTGCATGCCTGAACCGTTGTCACCGAAGATCGGCTTAGGCATGAACGTCACGGTTTTCCCGTTGGCCCACGCTACGTTCTTGACCACGTACTTAAACATCATGAGTTCGTCAGCTGCCAGCCGCAAACTGTTGAACCGGTAGTTGATTTCACTCTGACCAGCGGTGCCCACCTCGTGGTGAGCGCGCTCCACAGACAGGCCTACCTGTTCCAGTGCGACGACCATCTCATCTCGCAGGTCGGCGTAGTGGTCGACCGGCGGCACCGGGAAGTAGCCGCCCTTGAATCGGGTCTTGTAGCCGAGGTTGCCGCCCTCTTCAACGCGGCCGGTGTTCCAGGCTGCCTCAATTGAGTCGATGTAGTAGTAGCCGGCATTTGCCTTGGTCTCGAATCGGACGTCATCGAAAATATAAAATTCAGCCTCCGCCCCGAAGAAAACGGTGTCAGCGATGCCGGTGGAAGACAGGTAGGCCTCAGCCTTGGCGGCGATATTGCGTGGGTCCCGACCGTACGGCTCATCGGTGAACGGGTCTCGAATGGAATGGTTGATCACCAGCGTCTTTTCGATGCGGAATGGATCCAGGAACGCGGTGGTGGGGTCTGGGATGAGCTTCATATCCGATTCGTGAATCGCCTGGAAACCTCGGATGGAGGAGCCATCAAACATGAGCCCGTCGGTGAATGCGGCGTCAGCAAAGGCAGCGGCGGGCATCGTAAAGTGCTGCATCACTCCGGGAAGATCAACAAATCGCACATCAATGAATCGCACATCTTCGTTGCGGATGTAAGCCAAGACTTCATCGGCACTTGTAAACATTTCTTCCTCCATGAACTCACCGACCGTGGTGAGATGTTCGCCTCTTCAGCACCCGGGAGTGCTGTGGCAGGGTGGTTACCCTGATGTAGACGACCTTAGGCCTGCCCGATTTCGCGGGGATGTACCCATTGTTTCGCCTGTGTTACGCGACACAGGCGGTAGGGGTGATCTACGTCACTCGCGCTAGCGTGGAGTATGTGAAATCTGCAGCGCACCCGCCTCGTCCCGTACCCGTCGAACCAGCCGGGATCGGGCGGAGACTCGCGGCCCTGATTTTGGACTGGGTCGCCAGCCTCCTCCTTGTGCGTCTGATCTTCTCCGGGTTGGAATTTCCAGGAAACGAGTCTGCCGCAGCGACTTTGGGCGTGTTCTTCGTTGAGGTGACGGCCTTCACCTGGCTGATGGGCTCATCCTTTGGGCAGCGCATCACGGGTGTCGCTGTGGTGTCGGATAGAGGAGGCCGCATGTCCCTGTGGCGCATCATGGTGCGCACGGCGCTGCTCTGCCTGGTTATCCCCGCGGTGGTGTTTGATTCCCGGGGGCGCGGCCTGCATGACAAAGCGGCAGATTCGATTGCGGTCCTGCGCTCATCGGTCGTTGAACCCAAACCCTGACAGGTGCTACCCACGCATGGATTTGGGAATCTTGGTGCTTTTGGGCATCGGCCCTTTAGGAATAGGCAACGGATTATCGCGGGCGGATAAGGCCTCGAGCCGACGGCGCAAGTCAAGGATTTGGCTGCCTTTGAGTCCACCGGGTAGGCGAGTGAGTGTCGACTGCAGTTTGGCAATGTTCACCTGATCGGGCTCAGTACCGACCTGGATTTCAAAAATGGGGGTTTCTGGGAGCCAACGGGCGGTCTTTTTGCGTTCATTGGCCAGCAGATGGGTAATCCGAGAAGAGGGCCCCTCGCCTACGAGGACAACCCCGCACTTGCCGATTACCCGCGACACGATGTCGGAGTTTTTCGACACTGAAACGGCCGGAGTGACCCACCATTTGCCACGCATATTTTCAACGACGGCTGCGGCGGCGCCGGGTTGGCCTTCGATGCCGCGGTAGGCAGCGTTCATGGCACGACGACTAAACCAGAAGGTGGCGGCGAGCAAACCCAAGGGAAGACCGAGCAGGACCCCGGTGGGCCAGTTCAGCAATAAACCCACGGGGGTGGCCACGACAGCGGTGGTGAGGATGAACAGGCCGAGCATCTCAAAGCCCACCCATCGGTGGTGCTTACGGGTCATGCGGTAGTTCTCGCGCAATGAGCCAAGCCCCGACCTGAAACGTGCGAGTCTCTTGGTTTTTACAGGAGTGGCATCCGACATGGGGTCTACCCTACGGCGCGATGGCTGTCACGGTGTCACCTGGCCGAATCACACCCGGATGCTCCACCCAGCCGGTGATTCCGCGCAGATCGGTGGCAGCCGATACGAACCTGTTGTGATCGCTGCCGTAGACATCCCCCACCAGGCGCCCGGCAATGGTGCACGGGTGATTCTCGCCTCCGGTCATCACGACAGCGCCGCTGGAAAAAACAAGACGCGTCATGGGCGCGAGGTCGGTGAGATGGTCAAATCCTCGGGTTGCGATGTTGTCGGCGATAACGCCTGGAGCGATTTCATCGATGCCGAGGCTCACCGCGATCTGCCGCAGTTCAGCCACATCCACCAGGGAGATCTGCCGATGATTTCTGATCTCGGTGCCGCGAGGGAAAACCGGGCGCTGTCTGGAATCGGAGTTCATCACTAGTCCGTGGTGGCGATCTCCGATCACGCCACCCCAATCTAGGGTGATGTCGTCAACGTGCAGCGGGGTTTCGTTCTGGGCCGGCCACACATGTACGGCGACGACCTCGCCCTGGCCCACGTTGTTCATGGCTGCTGATTTCCCGTGGCCATCGGTGTAGCCATCAGTGAGCGGCGCGGGCGGCCATGGCCTGGGTGTACAAACGCCCGGCTCGGTAACTCGACCGAACGAGGGGTCCGCTCATCACGCCGGCGAAGCCAATTTCGCCAGCTCGTTCCTGCCAGGTGAGAAAGTCTTCTGGCACCACCCACCGTTCCACCGGATGGTGGCGAGGTGATGGGCGCAGATACTGCGTGATCGTGATGAGTTCGCAGCCGGCGGCATGCAGATCAACAAGGGCGGTGTCTATCTCGTCGTCGGTTTCACCGAGCCCGAGGATGAGATTGCTTTTGGTCACCAGCCCGGCCGAACGTGATTGGGTGATCACGTCAAGGCTGCGCTCGTAAGTGAACGCCGGGCGAATTTGCTTGAAGATGCGAGGAACCGTCTCGACATTGTGGGCGAGCACGCTGGGTTCGGTGGAGAAGACCTCGCCGAGGAGGTCGGGATTCCCGGAAAAATCTGGGATCAGTAGTTCAACTCCGCAGCCGGGATTGAACTGCTTAATGAGCCGCACGGTTTCGGCATAAAGCCAGGCCCCCTCGTCGGGCAGGTCATCGCGTGCCACTCCGGTGACCGTGGCGTAGCGCAACTGCATGGTGCGCACCGACTCGGCCACACGGCGCGGTTCGTCGGTATCCAGCGGTGCGGGTTTTCCGGTGTCTATCTGGCAGAAGTCACAGCGTCGGGTGCATTGTTCGCCACCGATCAAAAAGGTCGCTTCTCGATCTTCCCAGCATTCGAAAATATTGGGGCAGCCAGCCTCCTGGCAGACCGTGTGAAGTCCTTCGGCGGCAACGAGTTCACGAACGGCCGTGTACTCCGGCCCGGTGCGCATGCGCGTCTTGATCCAGGCCGGTTTCCGTTCGATCGGTACGGCCGAATTGCGTGCTTCTATCCGGAGCAGTTTCCGACCTTCGGAATTTTTGCCGCCGTATGCGGGATCCAGGGGTGAGGTGTCCGTGGGAGCCGTGGTCATACGTGCCACCCTACGCCGAAGCGTCGAGACTGCCCAGGTGCATGTCCAGGGCGCGGCGAACCAGAGGAAGCACCTCAGCCACGGTCACCGTGCGTCGCAGTTCCAGGCTGAGGCTGGTTACTCCAGCGTCGGTGATGCCGCAGGGCACGAAGTTGTCGAACGCAGACATATCGCAGTCGCAGTTCAAGGCAAAGCCGTGCGTGGTGACTCCTTGAGCCACACGCACCCCGATTGCGGCAATTTTTCGCTCGGGGCGCGTCGCGTCAGCGGCCACCCAGACGCCACTTCGGCCATCAACCTGGCACGTGTCCAAGCCCAGATCAGAGCACACCCGCATCAGCAGCCTTTCCAGACGGCGCACGTGATCGACGACGGCGAAGGGTTGGGGGAGGCGAACGATGGGGTAGCCGACGAGCTGGCCCGGTCCATGCCAGGTGATGCGTCCACCTCTATCCACATCGATGACGAGCGCACCATCGCGCGGGCGATCCTGGGGCTCTGTGCGGCGACCGGCAGTGAACACCTCAGCATGTTCAAGTAGGAGCACGGTGTCTTCGCGGGTGCCAGCAACCACCTCAGCGTGGATAGCCTTTTGCAGTTGGGTCGTTTCGCTGTAGGACTGCGGTGTTGGCCCGAGATGAACTACCTGCATGAAGACCCAGGGTATCGCGAGAAATTCATTCGCGAATTTCTTGACGAGCAAGCCGTTGACGCACGATATAAAACAGCACAACGGCGATTCCACCTATGGCAATTCCACCGGCCAGTTCGGCGGGTGCACCGAGTAGTCGCACCGCAATCGCAGCGAGAATCACCATCAGCAGCCATCGCAGCGCTAGCCCGTCGTAGCGACTCGACATGCGTGCACCGATCCATACGCCTGGAATTTGACCGACCAATAAGGATGCGGTCACTGCCCAATCCACCCCGCCGATACCGGCATGAGCGATGGCACCGACCATGAGCATGGGCACCGCTTGGGTGAGGTCGGTACCCACCAAAACACTGGGGCGCAGTAGCGGATAGAGCAGAAGCATTGTGGTGACGACAAGTGAGCCTGAACCTACGCTGGTGGTTCCCACCAAAATGCCGACGATAAGGCCGAGGAGCACGGTGGGCACAATCTTGACCGGCGCCTCAATGCCTTCCAAGACGGCTGGACCACGCAGGCGTTCAGCGCGCGCGGATACCAGTGCGCGACCGAGCATGGCTACCAGAGCCAGAATGAGAACGATTCCGATCCACACGCGCACGGTTTCTTCCACACCTTCGGTGTCTGCGACCTGAGAAAAGATTGCGGTGCCGATAAGAACGCCCGGAATCGAACCGGCCGATAGCCAGATGACAATGCCCCAGTGCACGGTGCGATGACGAATGTGGACGAAGGCACCGACAGGTTTCATGACCGCCGATGCGACGACATCTGAACTCACTGCAGCTGCGGCTGGCACGTTAAAGAACAGCACCAGCATGGGGGTCACCAGGGCAGCACCGCCCATGCCGGTGAGACCGACCATGACTCCAGCGAAGAGACCACCGGCGCTGAGCCCAGGGTCAAGCCATTCCCACATCGCGATCTACCAGAAATGTAAGCGAGACAGAGGTGTGTGCGTTACCGGTGCCATCGTCAGGGCCTCGCCGCGCCATGTCACGCGTGGTTGCTGCATCGGTGATGTTGCAGCAACGACCTTGACCGGCCCGGCAAGACCATGACGAACCATGTCGGTGTTTCGCACCTGGCGACACCCGCGCACGGTGAGAGTGCGGCGGGCCGTCCCCGGTGCGCTTTCGGCCACCGCAATCTGATTGCTAAGCAGGTAGGACAAGTCGCTGGGTCCGGATGCGTACGCGCCAAATTGCTCAGCGATGATCAGCGGTTCGGCCGAATCGATACTGGCGTTGGGGTCACCGGTCTGGCCCCAGACAGGGAATCCACTTTTGAGAATGAGTTGTGGTTTGGCTGCGAACCGTTCAGGTTGCCACAGCACGATATCAGCGATGTAGCCCTCAGCTAGGCGTCCTAGTTCATGGGAAATTCCGTGGGTAATCGCTGGGTTAATCGTGATTTTCGCGAGGTAACGAAGAATGCGTTCATTGTCGTTATCTGATACCTCCGCGGGTGAGTCGTCACCCTTCATGACAGCTGCGAGAGCAAAGGTGCGCCACCATGTTTCACCTGCTCGGCCCATGCCCTGTGCGTCCGAGGACGTGATAGGTATGACCCCAAGATCGTGCAGCCGATTTTCCGCTGCCATCGTTGCCGAACGGACGCGTGCCCTGGCAATACGCACGTCGGATTCACGATCGGCATGCATTGCGTGAGTGAGCATAATCATGTCGACATGTTCGTCCACCGCATTGATTCCGTAGGGCAGGGTAGGGTTCGTTGAGGAGGCTAAAATATTGTCGTGGCCAGCCAGACTCAGCACGTCCGGCGAGTGTCCACCGCCGCAGCCCTCAACGTGATAGGCGTGGATGACTCGGCCGTCGAGAACCGCGATGGTGTCACTGGCCGAGAGCGACTCATTGAGACTGTCGGTGTGTACGGCTACCTGCACATCGGCTTCGTCAGCGGCCCGTAACGCGGTGTCGAGCGTGCGCAGCGTCGTGCCGGTGTCTTCGTGAACCTTGAAGCCGCACACGTGCGCTTCGACGGCTTCTCGAGTCACCGCTTCGTGGGAGGTGGAACCCCGACCAAGAAGTCCGATGTTGATGGCAAAATTATCCATGGTTCGGTAGGCCTGGCGCAACATACGCGCTGACCCGATTCCCACACCCCACACCGGTCCGGTCTCTTGTGCGATCACCGTTGTGATGCCACTGGAGATCAGCGAGTCAAAAACCCTGGGGCTCAACGAGTGAACGTGTGTATCGATCCCTCCGGGAGTTGCAATCAATCCATCGGCATCAATAACCACGGTCCCAGATCCCACCACGACGTCAATGTTGTTCGTCGTGTCGGGATTGCCTGCCTTTCCGACGCCAGAAATGCGACCATCCTTGATGCCGATGCTGGCCACGCGAACACCGGTGATCGGATCGAGCACGATGGCATTGGACAGCACCACGTCACATGATTGGGTCGTCGGGATTGCCTTCAGCCCGATGCCATCACGCCCTGTCTTGGCAAAGCCAACGCGGAATTCGTCGTGGGTATCGGCAACTCGGTCATCGATGTGTAGAGCCAAACCGGTGCCGCCGAGCACGACGGTGTCCCCGGCTCGCGGGCCGTAGACGCTCATGCGTGAAACATTCCGTCGGATTGCGCCCGCCGTTGCTGCAGGGTTGTCAAGGCAGCACCTGCGGCAAGTTCTGCTCGGTTAAGATCGACCGAGGTTGGGTCACCAACGAATGTGAGTCCGAACGAGTCGAGATAGCCGCAGCGTCGAAGATCAGCTATTGCGCGGGCCCGCACCGCCGGATCATCGACAGGGCCATCAATTAACCCGGAGTTGCCGATGATGATGCGATCACCGGTGATGGGCACCATTCCGATTTCGATTATTTCGCCGGGTGCGAGCAATAACGTGTCGCCCGTGGGCAGTGCTAAACGCATGCCCAGCGCGCTTTCGCGATCTAGGCGAATTCGGGGATTGACCTCGGCAAGGTGCATGTGTGACGTGATTCCGATGTCGATGTCGGCGCAGTTGCGTAGCTGGATCTGTGCGACTGATTCCGGAGCTGTCAGATCTTGTTGTTGAAGGAGTTCATCGTTGGAACCGGCACCAAAGGGGTTGGTCACGACAACAAGTCGCGTTCCATCATCGAAGCGTGCTTCCACCTTGATCTGGGTCACGATTCCGGGCACTTCGGGTAGCACGTCTTCAGAAGACAGGACAGAGCGTGCATCCTGGCGCACCGTGGCAAGGTCACGTCCATCTCGTGCCCACTCACAAATCTGGTGGGCGATGAGCGCGGTGGCTTCGGGAACATTGAGGCGTAAACCCCGGTCACGACGTTGCTGGGCAAGTTGTGCCTGGGTGAACAGCAGTAGGTGGTCAGCCTCGCTGGGTGTCAGGGGCATCAGATCACCTGCGGCTGCTGCTGGGTGATGCAGTGAATACCGCCACCGAGGGCGAAGATGTGCCGGGCGTCAACGCGGACGATTTGGCGGCCGGGGTACACCCTGGCCATGATGTCAGCCGCTTCATCGTCGTGGGGGTCGTTGAATGCACACACGATGACCCCGCCGTTGACGACGTAGTGATTGATGTAGCTGTAGTCCACGAACCCGATCTCATCTCGCAGTGTTGCCGGAGCGGGTACATCGACAACCGAGAACCCTTCGCCGGTCAAGAACTGTCGAATCTGCTGGGAAACGGCGTGGTCTGGATGGTCTGGATTGCGCTGGTCATGCAGAAGGACTGACCCGTCTGGAGCAAAACACGCAACGATATCGACATGGCCGCGAGTGCCAAACTCGTCGTAATCTCGCGTGAGGCCTTGTGGGAGCCATACGACCCGGTTGACACCGAGTTTGTTCTTAAGCTCAGCCTCCACATCGTGTCTGGTCCACGTGCCGTTGCGCTGTGGATCTCGCTGAACCGTCTCAGTGATGAGTGCCGTCCCGCGTCCGTCTACATGGATGCCACCTCCTTCGTTGACAAGGGGTGATCGACTGACGCCCACTCCCGCTGCATGACACACGGCAGCGGCCACTTCATCATCGTTCTTCCAACGTGCCCAGGACTGCTGTCCCCAGCCATTGAACGTCCAGTCAATGCCATGCACGGACGGTGTGCCGCCGCCATCGTTGATGACGAAGGTCGGTCCCGTGTCGCGCACCCACGAATCGTCCAACGGCAGCGGCAATACGGTGATGGGGTGCGGGGCATCCACCTGCACGTAGGTGCGCACAGAGGATTCGACGGCCGGGTCTACCAAGAGGGTGACGGGTTCGAACATGGCAACGGCCTGCGCGACCCCCGCCCACGCCGTCCACGACTGTGCCGCCATCCGTGCCTTATCGCCCAGGGCGTAGGCAGCGCACGGCCATGCCATCCAGGTGCGCTCGTGTGGTTCCCACTCGGCAGGCATGCGCAGCATAATTTTTAGTATGCCCGCTTCGTGAGGGTCGTTGAAGCACGACCTCAGGCAAATACCCCCGGGAGTATATGGATGAGCCCTATAGTGGGGTTAATCGACCACGTCATTACACGTGTTTCCTGCGCCTGGAGGTTTGCCATGTCTACCCACTATCAGATCGTCATCATCGGCGGCGGGTCAGCCGGCATTACGGTTGCCGCTCGGTTGAAGCGGTCCGGAGCTCGCGATGTTGCGGTCATTGAACCCTCCGATGTGCACTACTACCAGCCGTTGTGGACTTTGGTGGGCGGTGGGCGGGCCAAGGATGCCGAAAGTGTGCGACCCATGGCCTGGGTGATGCCTCGAGGCGTGACGTGGATTCATGATGCGGCGAGTGGAATTGATCCTGAGGCTAACTCCGTGCAGCTAGCCAGCGGCACGACTGTCACTTACGATCGACTCATCGTCGCCCCTGGAATTCAGTTGAATTGGAACGGAATCCCGGGTCTGGCTGACGCTATGGGCAAGGATGGCGTTTCGTCGAATTATGACTACTACCTGGCACCCAAGACCTGGGAAAACGTGCAGCGCACGCGCTCAGGAACCGCGGTATTCCACATGCCTGCCGGGCCGATCAAATGCGCTGGCGCGCCACAAAAAATCGCGTACCTGGCCGCTGATTTCTGGCGTGAACAGGGTGTGCTGGACAACATTCGCAAGGTCATGATCTTGCCCACGCCAGGAATGTTCGGGGTCAAGGTGTGGTCGGACGTGTTGGTGGATGTTGCGGCCCGGTACGGATTCGAGGTTCACCTCAACAGTGTGGTCACGAGCATGGACGGTGCGGCCAACACCATGGAGGTCAAGAACAACGAAACCGGTGAAACGCAGACCCTGCCGTATAACTTCGCCCACATGGTGCCCCCGCAGAGCGCACCAGACTGGCTGGCAAAGACGTCTCTGGTGGATCCGGCTAGTCCCTTCGGCTACATGGCAGTTGACAAGCACACTCTGCAGAGCACGATCTATCCCGAGGTGTTCGGTCTTGGAGATTGCACCAATTCACCAAACTCCAAAACCGGTGCTGCAATCCGTAAACAGGCACCGGTAGTGGTAGATAACGTGATGGCATCGCTGAAGGGCGGTGTGGGCGCTGGTCACTACGACGGTTATGCCTCCTGTCCCATCACCACTAGCCGCAAGAAGTTGCTTCTGTGCGAGTTCGATTACGACCTCAATCCGCGCCCCTCACTCAAGGGTGTCAATCAGATGAAGGAGATCACGGACTTCAACCGGTTCAAGAAGGTGGGCTTGCCGCGCCTGTACTGGGACCTCATGTTGAAGGGGCGCGTTTAGGCAGCGATTTTGCCGGGAGAGGATGTGCCCATGGCCCTTCGCTGCGCAATCATTGGTTCAGGCAATATCGGCACCGACCTCATGATCAAAATGCTGCGCTCGGACACCCTCAACCTGACGGCGTTGGTTGGCATTGACCCTGACAGCGACGGCCTGAAGCGGGCAAAATCACTCGGCTTGCAAGCACCACATGATGGGCCGGACTGGGTGCTGAAGCACGCTCATGAGTTCGACATGATTTTTGACGCAACCAGCGCCTACGTACACGTGCGCTATCACCACAAGTATCAAGACGCCGGTATCACCGCCATTGATCTCACTCCTGCTGCCCGCGGACCCAAAGTGATCGCCGCGGTCAATATGCACGAGCATCTGGATGCGCCCAACATCAATCTGGTCACCTGCGGGGGGCAAGCCACAACACCCATGGTGTTCGCCGTGAGACGTGCACTGAACGCCCTTCCCTATGCCGAAATGGTGTCGACGGTGGCCAGTCGCTCAGCCGGGCCTGGCACTCGACAAAATATTGATGAGTTCACCAAGACGACATCAATGGCGCTGCGTGAAATTGGCGGCGCCGAGCATGCCAAGGCCATCATCGTGCTAAATCCGGCCGACCCACCGATCATGATGCGCAACACGGTATTCGCTGGAATTCCCGAGGGATCTGATCATGATGCGGTCATCAACTCGGTCTACGACATGGAAAAGCAGGTGACATCATTCGTGCCCGGGTATCGCTTGAAAAATCCTCCGGTGATTGAGGAAGGTCCTTTCCACACACCCGGTGGGGTTGTGCCGCATCGCGCAGTGATTTTGCTGGAGGTTGCCGGTGCTGGTGACTATCTGCCGGAGTACGCGGGAAACCTCGACATTATGACGGCGGCGGCGATGCGGGTGGGCGAGGCTGTGGCAAAGCATCGGGTTACCGGTTTGAGCGAGCCGGCGCAGTTATGAGTACAACAGCAGATTTTCGACTTATTGACTCCACGCTGCGTGACGGCTCCCACGCAATTAGTCACCAGTACTACGCCGAAGATGTCATGAAGATCGTGCAGGGACTCGATGCAGCGGGTGTGCAGGTGATCGAGATTGCTCACGGTGATGGACTTGGTGGATCCAGTTTCAACTACGGGTTTTCCGCGGTTCCAGAGAAGGATCTGATCGCCCAGGCATGTGAAGTTTCAGGTAACGCCAAAATTGCGTGCCTGCTACTGCCTGGCATTGGGCTTGCGGATGACTTACGCGAGGTGAAGGAACTCGGTGTTGGCATGGCTCGCATAGCCACGCACTGCACCGAAGCTGATATTTCCGAACAGCACATCAAGGTCGCCAAAAGCCTGGGCATGGAGACCATCGGCTTTTTGATGATGTCGCACATGAACTCACCGGAGGGACTCGCCGAGCAGGCACTGCTCATGCAGTCTTACGGCGCGGACTCCATTTATATCGCCGACTCTGCCGGTGCCATGACCACCGAGGATGTACGCCGTCGAGTGGGCGCGCTCGTGGCTGCCCTGGATGTTCCGGTCGGCGTTCATGCGCACAACAATTTATCTATGGCGGTGGCTAATTCAATTGCGGCCTATGAAGAAGGTGCGGCCAACCTGGACGGTACATCGGCGGGCCTGGGAGCTGGTGCGGGAAACTGCCCGACCGAAATTCTCGCAGCGGTCAGTGACCGATACGGAATCATGACCGGCGTGGATCCGCTCAAGCTGATGGATCTTGCTGAAGAAATTGTGCGTCCGCTGATGCCGCGCCAGCAGGTGATTGATCGTGCCGGACTATTGCTGGGCTACGCTGGTGTCTACGGGTCATTCTTGTTGCACTCTCAGCGCGCAGCGGAGCGGTACAACGTTTCCCAGGCAGAGATCTTGCTTGAGCTTGGTCGACGCAAAGTGGTGGGTGGTCAAGAAGACATGATTATTGACGTGGCGTTAGAACTGGCGGCAATGCACGCTCAAGAAGAATGAGGGTGGCTAGTTAGACGTTGTCGCGGCCGGAGGAGGCAGGGGCTCAACCGAGCCCGTGATCACACGAATCTGGAACGTAGGCGTGTACCAAAGAACCTGATTGAAGTTGTCGAAAAACACGGCCGTGTCGGGTAACGGTCCATCACCAATGACGGTGATCACGAAACCGTCTGGTGCGGGAGTCACGCTGGTGACCGCGTATTTGCTGTCTTGGAGCCATTTCGTGGCTGAGACTTCAACGCGAGTGACTTCAATGGCCTGGGCCACGGTTTGTGCGCTGGTTACGGCCAAGAATGAGACCAAGACGAGGGTGAGGCCGGCAACGATGATGATGGGCCGACGCACCTCGCTTCGCGACCTTCGGGCAGCAGCGTTGTAACCGGCGATAGTGAAGACCAATGCACCAGCACCGATCATGGCCACGGTATTGGAGAGGAACAGAAGAAGCGCGCCGAACGCCTGGCTGAACCCACCGGCAGACAGAGCCACACCCACGACAGACAGCGGCGGCACCAGACTGATGGCAATGGCCACACCGGGCAACACTCCGGCGAGGTCGCTGCGGGAGATGGCGAAACCGCCCACGAGTCCGGTTGCCACAGCGATGAGCAGGTCAATGAGGTTGGGTGAGATGCGACCGGTGATTTGGGAGTTCTGGTCGAGGTTGACCGCAGCTGGTAGCACGGCACTGAGCACAACTCCCACCAGGATCACGAAGGCCACCGACGCCACGATGATCAGTCCGGAGGTGGCAACCTGCCGTGGTCGCACGGTGATGATGGCCAAGCCAACGGCCAGAATCGGGGTCGCCAGCGGGGCCACGATCATTGCTCCGATGACCGTGGCGGTGGAATCCACGAGCACACCACCGGTGGCAATTACCGCAGAAAGGGTAAGGAGCACCGCGTAGCGAACGAATCGGTCAATACCACTGTCTTTGGTGACGAGGAAGAGTTGTTCGCATACGCCATCGAGGGGCGTCGTCTTATTGCCGCCATCAAACAACACGTCGCTCAAACGGCTGGCCATGGCACTATCTGAGCAGACGGCTCGGGCTGCTGCAACGTCGCTACCAGGATCGGTGCCCGGGAGTCTCGATTAATGCCCGCACCATCAGTCGTTGCGAGTACCTTTGCCAGGGTGCAGCGGCGAACGATCTCCACATTGGTTCTCACCGCTGTCGCTCTCGTACTGGCGCTACCGGCGATGTGGGGGGTAGCCACGGCAAATAGCGATCTTCAGCACACTCGGAAAACCGTCAATGGCATCCCGGTCACGTTGATTCAGCCGACTGCTGCCGCACCTGGTCGCCCTGCGGTGATCATGCTGCATGGTTTCGCGGCCTCCTCGGTGATCATGGAGCCGTTGGGCCGAGTCTTGGCGCGCGCGGGCTACATCGTGGCCCTACCCGATCAACGCGGCCATGGCGCGAACTCCAACGCGGCGAGTATTGACGACACCACTCGTCCTGATCTGCAGGTTGATCTCGGCATTATTCGTGATTGGTTGGTGCAGCAGCCCGGGGTTGATGCTGCACGCATCGGACTGGTGGGCCATTCCATGGGCGCAGGTGCTGTCGTGCGCTTCGCTATTGATAATCCCGATCAGTCAGCGGGCACGGTGAGTTTGAGCCTGCCCGATGCGACGCCGGTCCTTAATCGCCCGACGAACCTGCTGCTGCTTTACGGCGCCAATGAACCGGAGAGATTTCAGATCGCAGCCCAACAACAACTTGATCTTCTGCAGCCTGCGGGCGTGGAGGGCACGCGATACGGGGATTTTGCTGTCGGAACCGCTGTGGAGGTGCAGGTGATTCCTGCCGTGGAACACATCACGATTATCTGGTCGGACACCACCGCGCAGTTGATGTTGGACTGGCTAGATTCTTCTATGCAGCAACGGGGTGCACCGGTTGCCGATCTTGATCAGGCGTGGTTGTGGCTGCTGCTGTTCTTGGTAGCCGGCGGGTTGCTTGCGGTACCATTGGCTCGCATACTGTTCGGGCCCAATCGACCTGCGATCGCGCAAAAAAGTGTGCGGGGGTGGCAGGGTCTGGTGATCACCCTGGGCTCAGCCATTGCGGGCGTGGTGGTGCTTGGGTTGATTCCGCAGAATGTGACCGGTGTCCTGCCGGTAGCGGTGGCCGGATATCTCGCCGGTTGGTTCCTACTTATGGCGATCGTCGTTGCCGTGACGCTGCGATTCGTGGGATCGCTGCCGCGGCGCGAATATGGGCCACCGGATCTTCGTGGAATCCTGGCATCGTCGGGCTTCGCTTTAGCGGTGACCGCGCTCATGGTTGTGAGCGCTAGGGTCACCTGGGCCACGACGGCTTTCGTCGGACCCCGCTGGTGGGTGTCGGTAGTTTTGGCACTGTCGCTGTTTGCCTACTTTTACGCTGATGCCGTGCTCGTCAGTCGACCAAGTCGACGTTGGCGCATCGGCCTCCTCATTGGCTACCGCGTGATCATCACGGTGGTGCTCTTGGCGGCTGTGGCGTTGCTGGGGGCACCGAGCATCCTGACCCTACTTATTCCATTCATGGTGCTACTTTTCGCCGTGTTGGGTTTCTTCGCCATCGTGGTGAGCAACTACACCGGGCTTCGGTTTGCTCCAGCGATCGTGCAGTCGCTGCCGTTGGCCGCCATCATCGGATCAGGTTTCCCGCTCATCGTTTAGCTTGGCCCAAGGTAGGGCCACTGGTTAGGGCCAGACGGTAGCGATGCTGCCTTGCCGGCAACTGCGGCCCGTGAAGGGTAACCCCGCGGTCTACGGGGGTGGAGACTCGCGGGGCTACCACCCCTAGGTTGCCACGTTTTACCTCAACCTTGCCGCAGGACACACAAAATGTCAGACGATGCGGCTAGGTTCGGCTGCGTCAAAGAGAGGACACATTCCCGTGTTGATCGCCGTCATCGTTACCGGTATTGCCTGCCTCGTGCTCGGGGTTTCCTTGGGTTGGCTGCTGGCCAGCCGCAAGGGCGACCGTGCTGCCAGCGCAGAGCAGGCTCGTCTCCACAGTGAGATGACCCTCCTGCGCTCTGAGCGGGATCGCCTTGCGCTAGAACATAGCGATCGGTCGGCCCTTGACGAGCGATTGCAACCACTGCGAGATTCAGTTGAAGGGCTGCGCCGGCAGGCACAGGACGCAGAAGTGCAACGAGCGGCAGCGGCGGCCACCTTGCGCGAGCAAATCGACGCAGTGCAGCGCAACTACACAACTCTGGAAGCTGCTACCGCACAACTGGTGGCGGCCATGTCCTCTGGTCAGTCGCGTGGACAATGGGGTGAGATGCAGTTGGAACAGTTACTCACCTATTCCGGTCTCATCGAAGGGATCCACTTTCACAGTCAGGTACATCAGGTCGAAAGCGGTTTACGGCCCGACATTGTTGTGTCGATGCCCGGTGGCGGAGAGATCTTCGTCGATGCCAAGTTTCCCTTCGATTCCTACTGGAGGGGAATTCAGGCAGATGACCCCGCGCAGGCGCATACGCACTTGGTAAAGCACGCCGCCGATGTGCTCGCCCGGGCCAAAGAGTTGGCGAAAAAGGGGTATTCTGCCGGCGCCCAGAGCCCTGACTTCGTCATCATGTTTTTGCCCTTGGAGTCGCTGCTGTCGACCGCGCTTGAGGCTGACGGTGATTTGCTCGTTCAGGCTTTTGAGTTGAATGTCATCTTGGCGACGCCAACGTCGATGCTGGCCATGCTGCGCACCATTGATGCCGGACACCAACGCGGGCGGATAGCCGCCAATGCCGAGGAGATCCGCGCGCAGGGGGCCCTCATGCTGCAACGGCTAGAGACGTTGGCCGGCCATGTGGGTGGAGTGGAACGCGGCTTGACCCAGGCAGTCAGGGCCTACAACGCCCTTGTTGGTTCCTTTGATCACCGGGTGCTGACCCAGGCCCGGAAAATGCAGGAACTTGGTGTCAGTTCCCAAACAGCACTATCTGCACCAGCACAGGTGACCGAGTCGATCCGGGTGAGCGCCTCCCAGGATCTTCCACTGCCTGAGCACCCAGGGGCAGACCCCGGCAACTAGGCTTGCCAGATGCTCATCACCGTTGCACGTCTTGTCCTGGGGGCTGTGCTTCTCGTGGCTGGCGTGGGTCATTTTGTCAATGCCGATGAGTTTTTGGCCCAGGTTCCAAGTATTTTCCCGGCCCCTGAATTCATCGTTGCCGCATCCGGAGTTGTTGAGATTCTCCTCGGCGTGGCGCTTATCGGGCTCCCCGCGCGCTACCGTCCTGCGCTCGGCTGGATCGTGGGCGCGTTTTTCGTGGTGATTTTTCCTGGCAATATCGCCCAGTTCATTGAAGGCACGCCCGCGTTTGGCTTGGATTCCGACGCGGCGCGATTTGTGCGGTTGCTGTTCCAACCCGTGCTTGTGGCTTGGGCGCTATGGAGCACTGGAGCGTGGTCAGATTGGCGTGCGCGTCGGCTCACACCTCGCCGGCTCAGAGACGCTCAGCGCTAGCCCAGCTCAGGTGCGAAGGTCGGTGGGTCGAGCGGCTTGGAATCCGTGCACCAGGTTAGCCACTTGTTCGGTGGATGCACTGATGAGTAGCCGAGCAAACTCCGCGCTGTGCAGGGCGATCGTGACACCTGGCTGGTCCCGGTAAATGGCGGCGAAGTCCTTGACCCCGTTGTGTCTCATCGTGCCCAGCATGATGACGCGGGGAAGGCCGGTCCCGGGTGCCCGAATTCCACGCAGGGCCGACCAGAGGTTTGCGGTGGGTTCGATGTCTACCACCTGCTGCCAACGCAGGAAGAACCCGCGATGTAGTGCACCGGCGGTTTCCCATCGGGAAAGGTGCACCGTAAATCCATCGCGGTCCGTGCGAAGCGTGGCCATGCGACTAGACGGTACTAGGCGCTGGAGTGATCGAGCGCATCGACAACTTTGATGTGTCGTAGGAGCTCTAGCATCACCCGATCGGGGGCGTCATCGTGCGGATGATGCCCAGCATCGACGACCTGAACGAATCGGCTCCCGGGCAGTAGTTCATGGGCGCGTTGCCCGTGTTCCATCGGCACCATGGCATCAGCATCGCCCCACATGATGGTGACTCGTTCACCCTGGAGTCGTTGAAGTTTGTCCAGAGCCTGCACGCGTTGACCTTCCGGGCCAACCACGGACCTAACGGTGGAAACGAAACCACCAAGTCGATACGCGTCTTGTAGTTGACGCATCTTGGTCACCGTGTGGCTACTCACGCCTCGATGGCGTAGTCCCACGGTGCCGAGCGCCTCAGCACCAAGATCGAGCAATCGAAGTACGCGCGGGTGAACTGCTTGGCGAAGAACCCACTCGGAGCCGGGCAGGCTGGCTGCGCGTAGCCCGAAATGAACGTCGGTACCAAGGCCACCGCTAGAGATTAAGACAACGGAGCGCACTCGCTCAGGGAACTGATAGGAGAATTGCATGCTGACACCTCCGCCGAAGGAATGACCCACGATGTGCACCTGCTGTATGCCCAATGCATCGAGGAGATCCCGAAGTGTGCTTGCGTTCGCACCCAGACTGAAGTCGCCGTTGCCCCCACGCGACTCGCCATGGCCAATCAGGTCCACGCAAATTACGCGTTGACCAGCGGCTGCTAGCTCGGCGGGGAGACTGCCCCAGGTGGCGGTGCTAGATCCCACCCCGTGCACCATCAGCAGGGGAATGGTCGACCCACCCGTGTCGGAATAGGCCAAACTCACACCATCGAGTTCCACCCTTGAAGTTGCGGTTGGCCGCGAGTCTGTTGCGGTGGGTATATGCGTTGATGTTGTTAACGTCACGGTTGGCTCCTCACCAGGCGCATGGAAGGTTGCGCTCTTTGTACCTACGCTAGCGTAACCTACGGAGGCGTAAGTTAGCGAATTCAGCGAGTTACCCCGACGTGGTGATCGCTGGCCTAGGCTTATCGCGCGTTCCGTTTGGTGGTGCTGGCACTGACCTACGTATCTGTCGGTGCCGCTCGCTCTCTGTCGCTTTTTGGCCACTTTTGGCTTCGGCTCTATTCCGTTGTGAGGATTGAGGGTTCATGAGCAGGCACGTGCGAGTTTCCATTGTGGGTGCTGGGTTTTCCGGGATAGCCGCTGCTATCAGTCTGCGTCGGGCAGGCATTACTGACATTGCCATCATTGATCGAGCAGATCGGGTGGGTGGGGCGTGGACGGCAAATACCTATCCGGGCTGTGCGTGCGATGTGCCCAGTCGACTCTATGAACTTGATGCGGCCCCGTGGCCGGACTGGTCGAGAAAGTTTGCTGGACAGGCGGAAATTCAGCGATATCTAGAGCAAATGGTGTTGGCCTTCGGTCTGGGCCCCATGATCGAACTGAACACCGAGCTCATCTCGTCGTGCTGGGATCAAACCGAGCAAAGATGGTGCACTCAGACCAGCACTGGTGAAATCACATCGGATTACGCGATTAGTGCCTGCGGGGGACTCACCGAGCCGCTCGTTCCAGACATTGAAGGTGTGGCGGACTTCAACGGCGCCCAAATGCACACGTCGCGCTGGGATCATGGAATTGACTTACACGGCAAGCGGGTAGCCGTGGTGGGCACTGGTGCTTCTGCGATACAAGTCGTCCCGGCAATCGCTGATCAGGTCAGTCAACTCGTGCTATTGCAACGCACACCCCCTTGGATTATTCCGCGCGGAGATAAAAACATTCCGCTGTGGCAGCAGCGCCTTTTGGGTTTTGTTCCCATCGCTCAGCGAGCCGTTCGCAACCTCACCATGTGGTCGCGAGACGTCCAACTTCTATCTTTCACGCGCCAGGGACGCTGGCAGGCGATCGGTGCCGGCATCGCGCGTCGACATCTGCGGCGCCAGGTAAGTGATCCACAGTTGCGGGCGGCGGTGACCCCCAACTACGCGATGGGTTGTAAGCGTGTACTCCTTAGTGACGACTACTATCCAGCGCTTCAGCGATCTCATGTGGTCATAGCCCCAGCACTGCAACGGGTAACAGCAACGGGTGTGGTTGATGCCGACGGCAATGAGATCGAAGTGGATGTCATTGTCTGGGCGACCGGCTTTAAGGTCATGGATCCACCATTGGCCGACCGCACGATCGGTTCGACTGGTCGTACCTTGGCCGAGGTTTTTTATGACACACACATGGCGGCATATCGGGGCACAACGGTGTCTGGTTTTCCCAACCTCTTCATTTTGCAGGGGCCAAATACCGGTCTCGGTCACTCGTCCGTGGTGCTGATGACAGAGGCCCAGGTTGGTTACGTGACCCAAGCCATCTGTTCCGGTGAGGTGTTTGACGTTGATGCAGATCGACAACGAGCCTATGTGAACAGCCTAGATCAGCGACTCGCGACTACCGTGTGGGAACAGGGTGGCTGTAGATCGTGGTATCAAGATGGGCGCGGCAGAAATATTGCGCTGTGGCCGGGCTCAACGCACAGCTTTGCTCGACAAATGCAGCGTTTTGACCCCGATGCTTATCACCAACTGCACCGATGGGAATCAGTCGATGCCGAAAAGTAGTCGTTACCCCTTTGCCGGTGGCACCGCAGTTATCACCGGGGCGGCGGGCGGAATCGGCTCAGCCCTGGCTAGTCAACTTGCCATCCGTGGGAGCCATCTCGCACTGGTAGACAAAAACGAATTCGGTTTGGCTCAATTGCGTGACGAAATCGGTTCACATGCACCTCATGCACGAATCACCACTCACCACCTTGACCTTTCGCAATCCGATGCGGCTGAACGTCTTCGAACTGAAGTTATTGATGCGCACCAGAATCCAACATTGATCATCAATAACGCTGGGGTTGCTCTTGGCGGCATGTTTGAGCAAGTCTCGATGGCCGATGTTGACTGGCTGTTGTCCATCAACCTGCGGGGAACCCTCGCGGTGACCTCCGCTTTTCTGCCACACCTTCAACAGGGGGCGCACATTACGAATGTTTCCTCTCTTTTTGGTCTGGTGGCGCCGGTGGGCAATGCCACCTATGCCGCGAGCAAGTTTGCGGTGCGAGGATTCAGCATTGCTTTGCGCGAAGAGTTAAAACCTCGCGGGATCAGCGTCACTTCGGTGCATCCAGGAGGCGTCCGCACATCAATCGCCTTGAGTTCTCGACGAGGGCCCGGAGTGAGCGATGAACAGTGGGCCTGGGGGCAGGCTGAGGCATCGAGATTGTTAACGCGTGACCCGCAGGCTGCCGCCGCATCGATCCTGAAAGCGATTTATCGCCGCCGCCCACGCGTTTTGATTGGTCCAGAAGCCTATGCCGGTGATGTTCTTGCTCGCCTTGCTCCGGCCCGAGCCACCGCCGTTATCGGGGGGCTCATCCGTTGGCGCGCGGGTGGACAAGCACCGCCGGTGCGCTAGCACATCGCCCGTACCCGATCACCTGTTCGAAACCTCCCCGCACAGTGGTGGAGTTTTAGTGAAAAAAGGGCCGTGGTGGTTGATTGTGGAGGAAAGTGGGATAAAGTGGCGCAGTCAGGGCTGAGAGCCCATGATGCGACCGTTTTTGGGCGCTGGATTCGAGTCGAAGGGTGCCGCCATGTTTCTAGGTACGCATTCCCCGCGACTCGACGAGAAAGGTCGCCTCGTGCTTCCGGCGAAATTTCGCGACGGATTGGCTGCCGGGGTCGTCTTGACGAAGGGTCAGGATCGATCCGTCATCGTGTGGCCCGCCGCTGAATTCAGTGGTTATTCCCAGCGGCTCAATGACGCGTCACGTTCGGATGCTCGAGTGCGCGCCTATCTCCGGCTCCTCTTTTCCGGGGCAACCGATGAAGTACCCGATCGTCAGGGTCGAATCAGTCTCACCCCAGGTTTGCGCGATTACGCCGGCCTTGATCGAGATGTCGTCGTCGTCGGCAACGGAAACACCTGTGAAATTTGGGATTCCACAGCCTGGTCTCAGTATTTGGCTGGACAAGAAGATGGGTTCAGCGACCTGAGCGAGGAGGTGATTCCGGGGGTGATCTAACCCGATGCGGTGATACCGGCTCCGCTCGCATGAGGTCTCATCCCGCGTGCTCCTGGCCTCACTTCCCCGATGCCAGGCGCGGATCCCCGCGGGAGGGGACCTGATGTGAGCAGGCCGATCAACGAAGAACAGAAAAATTGACCGAATCCACTCAAAGGACAGGAAGTTCATCTTCGTGTACACAGTTTTTGATCCCGCCGATGTCACCACCCCCGTGGTGGGTGTGGTGCGAGAGGTACTACCGCGAACTCGGCGCATTGCCCTCGCTGTTAGCGCGGGGCTGGTGACCGCGGCTGTTGTGGGTCTAGCCTCCGGTATAGCCGGGCACTGGGGATAACAATCATGGCCGACGATTCGACGCTCAGTAGTGGACTTGGGCACGTGCCAGTCCTGCAGGATCGCATCGTTGGCCTACTTGCTCCAGCGCTTTGCGCCCCGGGCGCTGTCTATGTTGACGCCACCCTCGGTCTTGGCGGTCATGCTCAAGCGGTGCTGCAGCAAGTTCCCACCTGTCGAGTTATTGGCATCGATCGTGATACGCAAGCATTATCGAGGGCGCAGGAAGTCCTTGCACCCTGGTCGGATCAGGTCACGCTAATTCATGCCGTCTACGATGAACTACCCCGGATTCTGGACGACCTTGGCATCGACTTCGTCCAGGGTATTTTGTTCGACCTCGGAGTTTCGTCGATGCAGTTGGATCGCGTAGATCGCGGGTTCTCCTACAGCCAGGATGCGCCGTTGGACATGCGTATGAACCCCGGTTCCGGAGACACTGCCGCAGACATCCTCAACTCTTACACGGTGCCCGAACTCACCCGGGTACTGCGCGATTACGGTGATGAAAAATTCGCTCGACGTATCGCACAACGTATTGTGGCTCAACGCGAAGCGCAGACCTGGACCACGAGTGGGCCGTTGGTTGAATTGATCAGATCGGCAATTCCAGCCCCAGCTCGCCGCACCGGTGGAAACCCAGCCAAGCGCACTTTTCAGGCACTTCGGATCGAGGTGAATGACGAACTTGGGGTGCTCCAAGCCGCGATCCCGGCGGCGCTCAGCGTTCTTGCCCTTCATGGGCGACTAGTCGTGATGAGTTATCAGTCCCTGGAAGACAAAATTGTTAAATCGGCCCTACGCCCAGGTCTGCATCCTGATGTGCCTCACGGGCTGCCAGTTATTCCGGATGAGCTCATGCCATGGCTGCAGGATTTAAGTCGGGGCTCGATCACTGCAGGAGAGCAGGAAATTGAGCACAACCCTCGCGCATCAAGCGTGCGTGTGCGTGCGGTCGAGCGGGTGGCGGCATGAGTTCATCTGCGCAGACGGTCGTTGTCGCTCGTGAGACTGGCGATACATCCAGTCCCCAGCCGCGTAGGAGAAGTCGGCCTACGCATGTGCGTGCCGTGGAGCGGCAGCCCGAACGCGAGTCCATGCCTAAGTTGCTTCCGCATGCACAGACTAAGTACTTTGCGATTCTGGTTGTGTCGGTACTTACCGCCGGGCTACTGACGATGCTCATGGTGAATACCGCGTTGGCGCAGGGAGCATTCGTTGAGTCAGACCTGCAACAGCAACGTACCCAGCTGCTCGAGGCGGAGCAGGCTTTGCGTGCCGAACTCGCGGTGGCGGAGGCTCCCACCCAGGTGGAGGCATCTGCGCGAGAACTAGGCATGGTGCCCCAGGATGTGCCTGTCTTTGTGCGGCTTTCTGATGGAGCGATTCTAGGCAACCCGATTCCTCAGCCTGCACCCATCGTGGCAGAACCCGTTGATGAATCTGCTGTCAGCGATGAGGTAGTCGTCGATCCTGGAGTTGATGTAGCTGTAGTTGACGTTGCTGGAGTCGACGACGTGGTACAACCATGAGTCAAGGATCAACGCTTCGATTGGGTAATACTCGACGTCGCGCGGGTCTGCTCATTATCTTTTCTTTGTTTATCCTCACCATCTTTGGTGGTCGACTATTCGAACTCCAGGCTTTTCGCGGTGACGCGCTTGCCGCCGAGGCGGTTGATCAGCGCACCCGGACGGTGACGGTTCCGGCTGATCGAGGAGCGATCACCGACGCTAAAGGGGTGCCGCTGGCCAGCACGGTGGAAGCCCGACACATCACGGCAGATCAAACGTTGATTACTGATCCACTACTCACCGCGGTAGCTCTTTCTCCCTATGTGGGGATGCAGGTGGGTGATCTCGCTGAACGGCTGACCGGTGACCGGCGTTTTGTCTATGTTGCCAAAGACATCACGCCCGAAATGTGGCGAACGATTGACGAATTAGGCCTGGTAGGGATTTTCTCCGAGCGCACCACCAAGAGGGTGTATCCGGCAGGTGAGGTGGCGGCCAACGTCCTTGGCTTCGTGGGTGCTGACGGGGTCGGCCTGGCCGGAATCGAGTACGCGAACGAAGACGTACTGGCCGGTGTCGACGGTTGGAAAACCTTTGAGCGCGGTGCAGCGGGTCCGGCAATTCCCACCGCTGAGGTGACCGGTGATGAGCCGATACCTGGGCAGACAATCGCCTTGACCATCGATCGTGATCTCCAATATGTGGCGCAGCGAATTTTGGAAAATGCTGTTGCCGAATCTGGTTCTGAGTCGGGCTCAATCGTGGTCATGGACCCGCGCACTGGAGACATCGTAGCCCTGGCCTCGGCACCGACGTTTGATCCGAATAATCCTGGGGCAGCCGAACCGAACGACCTTGGCAATCGCGCATTAACTGATGCGTTCGAGCCAGGGTCAACGACGAAAGTCATCACCATGGCCGGTGTGCTGGAGGAGGGTGGCGCGAAACCGGACACCATCTTTGAAATTCCGCCCACCTTGACTCGGTCTGGCAAGGTTTTCCACGACGCGACCGACCATGGTGACTACACCTGGGACCTCGCTACCGTGCTCAGCAGGTCGAGCAACATCGGAACGATTCTTGCCGCTGAGACTGTCGGGGGTGACGTACTCCTTGATTACCTGCAACGTTTCGGCATCGGTCAGCCGACGGGGCTCGGTTTTCCCGGTGAGACCGCCGGTTATTTGCCGCCTAAGGACGAGTGGTCTGGAACTACTTTCCCTACCTTGACATTTGGTCAGGGCCTATCGGTCAATGCGGTGCAAGTTGCCAGCGTATTTGCCACCATCGCTAACGACGGCGTGCGGTTGCCTGCCCGGCTAGTCGGAGGTGTCACGGCAGCCGACGGTGTGGCAGTTGCTATCCCTGTGCCGGAAGGCACCCGCGTTATTTCAGAAAATACTGCTCGACAGGTTCGTGAAATGTTGGAGCAGGTAGTGGTAGTCGGTGGCACCGCACCGATGGCCGGAATTCCGGGATACCGCATTGGTGGAAAGACCGGAACAGCTCAGGTGATTAACCCTGAATGTGGTTGCTACGAGGATGCAACCGTCGGATCATTTATTGGCATGGCTCCCATCGAGAGCCCCGAATTGGTTATCGGTGTCACTTTCGTGCGGCCAACGGTTCAGCAGCTTGGCGGTGAACTCGCCGGACCTGTGTTTCGCGAAATCATGGCGTATGCGCTTCAGGCCCGTCAGGTCGCGCCGATCACAGGTCCGCAAACAACCTCTGCGCAGGCTGCCATTGCCCTTCGCAATGACAACGATTCCGACTGACATTCACGATGGGCATGCAGCAGCCTCCGGTATCGGCGGATCGTCCTGTGGCAGCGCCGGTGTCTTTGCAGGCGATTGTGGATGCGCACCCTCGGCTTGAGCTTCGTGGCGAACCAGAGCTCGTTGTCACTGGAATCACCCTAAATTCTGCATCAGTGAGACCCGGAGATCTGTTCGCAGCCTTGCCAGGCGAGGTTTCGCACGGGGTCCAGTTTCTAGACGAAGCGATTCGACTCGGCGCGGTTGCCTGCCTGACCGACGAAGCAGGGCTTTCTGGCGTGGGCGATTTACCCACCCTCATTTCTCATTCCCCCCGTGCTGCATTGGGAGGGGTAGCGGCTCAGATCTTCGGCTATCCCGCGCAGCAACTGGCGATGGTGGGAATTACTGGAACGAATGGCAAGACGACGGTGGCGCACTTGACCGGTGGGGCCTTGCGCGAATGTGGAACACGGACCGGAATCATCGGTACTGCCGGCGTTTCTACCGATGATCGATTTGCACTAGCCACGCGAACAACCCCGGAAGCCCCTGCGCTGCAAGGTCTTCTTGCCCAGCTTCGGAGTGAAGGCATGCAGGCTGTGTGCATGGAAGTATCCAGTCATGCCCTTAAATTGAATCGGGTAGATGGTGTGCGCTTCGATCTTGCTGCCTTTACGAATCTGAGCCAAGATCACCTTGATTTTCACGGCACGATGGAAAACTACTTTGAAGCGAAAGCGATGCTTTTCACTCCCCAGCGCTGCGCTCGCGCAGTCGTTTGTATTGATGATGAATGGGGTGTGCGACTTGCCCAAGAAGTGCAGGTGCCTCTGGTCACCGTGTCGGTGACGGGTGTGCCTGCTGCTGACTATCGGTGCACGAGCGTGGAATCACAAGCAGATGGGAGTCAGCGGCTGATCATCGTCGGACCCAACCGCGACGAACATCTCATCAACATTAGTTTGCCAGGGTCTTTCAACGCGGAAAACGCACTGGTCGCCTGGACGCTGGCACACCTGCTCAGCGTGGATGATTCGTGCATAGACGAAGCTTTCACCCAGGCGCGTGTGCCCGGGCGCATGGAGTTGGTTGATGCCGGTCAAGACTTCAGCGTCGTGGTCGACTACGCGCACACACCAGATGCGGTAGAGCGGGTACTACGCTCACTGCGCGAAAGCACGCTGCGCACGGGGAGTTCGCTGATCTGCGTTTTGGGTTGCGGAGGTGATCGAGACCGTGAAAAAAGACCGGAAATGGGGCGAATTGCTGCCACCAACGCTGATCTGGTGATCATCACCGATGACAACCCGCGTGGCGAGGAAGCTGAGGCGATTCGATCATCCATGATGGTCACGATGAATGGCGACCAACGTGAGCGGGTCGTTGACCTTGGCGATCGCGATGAGGCGATCTCTGTCGCTATTGAGCGCGCCCGACAGGGCGATGTTGTCGCGATTTTGGGCAAGGGACATGAATCCGGCCAGGAAATCAAAGGCACCGTCTATCCCTTTGATGATCGTTCCGTCGCCCTCACTCATCTGCGTCGGGTAGCGCGATGATCCCGTGGAGTGTCGCGCAGATCAGTGCGGCGATTAGCGGGGAACCTGATCTGGTCGATCCAGCCTCACTGGTCAGTGCGGTGGTGTGTGATTCACGGCAGGTGGTCCCCGGATCCATGTTTGTTGCCATCCCCGGAGATCGCGTCGATGGGCACAGTTTTGCCGCGGAAGTCATCGCAGCGGGCGCGGTCGTAGTGCTGGCCGAGCGGCCCGTCGGTGTGCCGGCCATTATCGTGTCTAATTCCGTCGCCGCCCTCGGCGAACTGGCCGCGGCATACGTGAGGTCATTACCCGAAATCACCGTGTTGGCACTGACCGGTTCAAGCGGCAAGACCACAACGAAGGACATGCTGGCCTACATTTTGGAGCCGATCGCTGCGACCGTAGTGCCGCAGGGTTCATACAACTCTGAAGTTGGGCTTCCCCTCACGATTCTCGCATGCAACGTAGACACCCGATACCTCGTCTTGGAAATGGGCATGCGTGGTTTGGGGCACATTGCGTATCTGTGCCGCATCGGTGCGCCACAGATCGGTGGCCTCATTAACGTGGGTAGTGCGCACCTGGGCGAACTCGGCTCACGCGAAGCCATTGCTGAAGCCAAGGGCGAGATTTTGGCCGGATTACCGTCGGCAGCAGACGGTGGAATCGCAGTGGTGCACGCAGATAATCCGTTGGTGCGTGCCCAAGAAGCACGCACGACGGCGCGCATAATTTCCTTTGGGGAGTCCGTTGATTCCGACGTTCGGGCCAGCCGCGTGACTATTGATGAACTTGCTCGAGCTGGATTTGAATTGGAGTTTGATGGTGACATCGGCAGCGTGCAGTTGCAACTGGCCGGTGAACATCAGGTGGCCAACGCTTGTGCTGCTGCAGCGCTCGCGCTGGCTGCCGGTGTGGATTTTTCCGATGTTATTACCGGGCTTAACTCAGCCCAACCGCGCAGTCGTTGGCGCATGGAGATCACCAACCGAAGCGATGGTGTCACCGTCATCAACGATGCTTACAACGCGAATCCGGAATCGATGCGTGCCGCGCTCAAGGCCCTTGTGGCGCTTGGGCAAGGTCGGCGCACCTGGGCGGTCCTAGGCGAGATGGGCGAACTCGGCGCTGACAGTCAAGACGAGCACGATGCGTTGGGGCGCATGATCGTTCGGCTTGATGTCTCGCAACTAATTGCGGTCGGCTCGGGCACTCGGGCGCTGTATCTAGGCGCGAACCTCGAGGGGTCCTGGGGCGATGAGGCAGCCTGGGTAGAAGACGTAGACGCAGCGATCGAAATGCTAAAGGCGAACCTACGGCCAGGAGATGTGGTCCTCATCAAGGCATCGCGCTCATTCGGCCTGGAGCGTGTTGCCCAGGCACTGCTGGCGCAGGAACTGCCATGAGGCTCGTCGTTGTTTCCGGACTGATTTCGGCTCTCTTCGTTTTTGTTGCCACTCCTTTGCTCATTACCTTTTTGCGCCGGCACGGTTATGCCCAGGCCATCAGAGTGTCGACTGAGGATGAGCCCTATCCCGAGCATGAATCGAAGCGCGGCACTCCATCCATGGGTGGTGTGGCTATCGTTTTGGCTGTTTTGGTCTCCTATCTCCTCACGCATCTACTCCTGTGGCAACCACCTACTCCCAGCGCGCTCCTGGTGCTGTTTTTAATGCTCGGCCTCGGTGGCGTCGGTGTCGCTGATGATTACTTAAAGATCTTCAAGCAGCGTGCAACAGGGCTTCGTGCCCGCACCAAACTTATTGGTCAGGCGATTGTCGCCCTTGCGTTCGCTGTTCTTGCGCTTCAGTTTCCCAATGCCGCGGGAGAGACCCCAGCCTCCACCGCCCTGTCCTTTGTTCGCGATACCGGTTTTGTTTTGCCTACGGCAGTTTTCGTTTTGTGGGTGTGGTTCCTTGTTACCGCCACAACGAATGGTGTCAACCTCACCGATGGGCTCGATGGGCTAGCAACGGGTGCAGCCACGATGACATTCGTTGCATACATCCTGATCGGCATTTGGCAGTTCAATCAAAGTTGCTTCTCCAACTCCGGACCGACCTGCTACGACACCGCTGCGCCCCTGGACTTAGCCGTCGTTGCGGCCGGTCTCGCCGGAGCATGCTTCGCTTTTCTTTGGCACAACACCGCCCCCGCTCGTATTTTCATGGGAGACACCGGATCACTTGCTATAGGTGGCGCGATCGCCGGCCTGGCAGTGGTCAGCCGAACCGAACTGCTTCTTGCGCTGCTCGGTGGGCTGTTCCTACTCGTGTCGATGTCGGTGATTGGCCAGGTGGCCTCATACCGGCTGCTGCACCGGCGGCTGTTGCTGATGGCGCCCCTTCATCACCACTTCGAGATGAAGGGGTGGCCGGAGATCCAAATCGTTGTTCGGTTTTGGATCATTCAAGGACTCTTCATCGGTCTTGGACTCACGCTGTTTTACACCGAGTGGGTGAACGCATGAGCACTCGTGATGTGAGCAAGCTGGTGGATGCCAGCAGCGACTGGTTGGGCTTAACTGTGACCGTTGCCGGGCTCGGTGTTGCTGGTTACGCAGCGGCCACCGCACTTGTTGATGTTGGGGCTAACGTCACCGTGCTCGACCCAGCCGACACGCAGACACTGCGAGAGCGTGCTGAAATTGTGGAAGTACTCGGTGGAGTGGTGCGGCTGGGCTGCAGCGACGGACCTGATTCAGAGGCAGAGGTCTTCGTCGTATCACCGGGTATCAAACCCTCCAGCGATCTCATCGTTGACGCGCAACACCGTGGGATCACAGTGTGGGGCGAACTTGAATTGGCCTGGCGGTTACGGCCCCGTGACAATCCCGCACCCTGGCTATGCATCACCGGAACCAACGGAAAAACCACTGCAACTTTGATGCTTGCGGCCATGCTTGCGGCCGATGGACGGTCGGTGGCTGCGGCGGGCAACGTGGGTGACTCACTGATTGACGCGGTCCGCCATCCAGGCCTTGACGTGATCGCGGTGGAGGTTAGCGCCACCCAGATGCCTTTCGTGACAAGCATGTCCCCGTATGCGGCAGTGTGTCTCAACCTCGCACCGGATCACCTTGATTTTTTCACATCCATGCGTGACTACGCTGACAATAAAGCGTTGGTGTATCGCAACACCCAGGTGGTATGCGTGTACAACGTCGAAGACCCCGTCACCGAGCAGATGGTGATTGAGGCCGATGTGGTGGAAGGTTGCCGAGCAGTAGGTTTCACACTCCGTGCCCCTTCTATTGGAATGGTCGGAGTGGTTGATGACCTTCTGGTCGACCGTGCATTTATCGACGATCGAGCAACCCATGGGCAAGAACTTGCCACCATCAGCGATGTGCCGGTCGACGCACCCGCATACATCGCAAATGCACTGGCGGCGGCTGCAATGGCACGGGCGATCGGCGTATCGCCGGCCTCGATACGTGCGGGTTTGCAGACGTTTGCTCCGGCTCCGCATCGCATTGCATTGGTGGGCGAGGTGGGTGGCGTGAGGTTTGTTAATGACTCTAAAGCCACCAATGCCCATGCCGCGACAACTTCGTTGGGGGCTTTTGAGTCCGTGGTATGGATTGCCGGCGGGTTAGCGAAGGGTCAGTCATTTGATGAACTCATTGAACGCGTGGCCACCCGTTTGCGCGGTGTCGTGCTCATGGGGACCGATCGTGAGGTCATTCGCCGCTCGCTTGAGCTGCATGCTCCGCTGGTTCCGATCATGGAGGTGGCATCTAGAGATCCTGATGCCATGACCGAAGTAGTCCGGCTCGCACACCGACTCGCCCAACCCGCAGATACTGTGCTTTTGGCTCCCGCCTGTGCATCCTGGGACATGTTCGCCAACTATGGCGACCGCGGTGATCGATTCACCCGCGCCGTGCGTGAATTAGTGGCGGAGGAATCATGAGCGCACCCGCCGCACCTGACACCCCGGTTGCTTCTCGCACCGTTGCCGGACACCCCCGCGGACTCTTTCATTTACTCCTGGGGGCCACAGTGCTATTGCTGGCTCTTGGGCTGGTCATGGTGCTGTCTGCATCAAGTATCGTCAGCCTCAGGCTGCATGATTCGGTGTACACCCTTGCCCAGCGTCAGGGGCTGTTCGCGCTACTGGGCATGGCTGTATTGCTCGTTGCCAGTCGAATGCCCGTGGGCTTCTGGCGGAAGATGGCCTGGCCCGCGCTGGTGGTTGCCTTGATTCTGCTCGTGGCAGTTCTCCTCATCGGCGTTGAGGTGGCGGGGCAAAAGAACTGGATCGATATTGTCGGGCCATTCCGACTGCAGCCGTCAGAAATCACTAAGTTGGCGATCATTTTGTGGTCGGCAGACTTGCTTGCACGCAAGGAATTCCTACTGGATCGCTGGTCCCACCTGCTGGTGCCACTCCTGCCCGTTGCCGGCCTCATCTTGGTACTGGTGCTCCTGGAAGGCGACGTTGGCAACACAATCATTCTCTCGACCATCATTGGCGGAATTCTGTTCGCAGCTGGTGCTCCGCTGCGCTTATTTGCCGCGCTCAGCGCAGTCGCGCTGGCCGCGATCGCGGCACTCACCTTCGCTGCTCCCTATCGATTGAGTCGATTCACGTCCTGGCTTGACCCGAATGCTGACCGCCTCGGCGATGGCTGGCAGCTCATTCAAGGTCAATATGCACTCGGCACAGGTGGATGGTGGGGTGTAGGTCTTGGTGCCAGTCGCGAAAAATGGGGCAGCCTGCCCGAAGCGCACACCGACTTCATCTTTTCAGTC
This sequence comes from Candidatus Nanopelagicales bacterium, assembly GCA_018609125.1. GTDB lineage: Bacteria > Actinomycetota > Actinomycetes > S36-B12 > S36-B12 > M55B157. The sequence continues at coordinate 103,186 of JABAYF010000025.1, forward strand.
ATCGGTGAAGAGTTAGGTCTCATCGGAACCATCATGGTGCTCATCCTTTTCGGCGTGATTGCCTTTGTTGCCTTCCGATTGGTGCAAAAGTCAACGGATACATTTATCCGATTGGCCTCGGCAGGAATCGGCACCTGGATTGTTGCGCAAGCAATTGTCAATATCGGTGCGGTGTTGGGTTTGCTGCCCATCACCGGCGTTCCACTCCCGCTGGTGAGTTACGGCGGATCTTCCCTGGTGCCGTTGTTGCTGTCGCTAGGGATTTTGCTGTCCTTCACACGAAATGCGACAGAACCGGCGCCGGTTGTAGCCGAGGAGAAATGAAGGTTCTCATTGCCGCTGGTGGCTCCGCGGGCCATGTCGAGCCAGCCCTCACCCTGGCCGATGCGCTCACGCGTCGAGATAAGCCTGCCGAGGTGGTTTTTGTTGGCACGGCGCACGGAATCGAAGACTCACTCGTCGTGCCGCGTGGCTATCCACTCCGACACGTTCTTGCGGCAGCGCTGCCGCGCCGGGTTAACCGTGATCTTTTTGCAACGCCGGTGCGTTTGCGGGCCGCGCTTCGTTCGGTTCTCGCCGTTATTGAGGACGAAAATGTTGACGTGGTGGTCGGGTTTGGTGGCTATGTGGCACTGCCCGCATATCTGGCAGCACGCCGACGGGGATTGCCGTTAGTGATTCACGAAGCGAACGCACGTGCTGGCCTAGCTAACAAGGTGGGGGCACGACTGACTAGGTGGCAGGCTCAATCGGTGCCCGGGGCCCTTCCGCGCGCGGCCGTTATTGGCATGCCGCTGCGCGAATCTATTCAACGTGTTGCTGCCATGCCACCGGTGGAGCGAGCCACCGCGAAGAAAGAAGCTCGCAAGGCTCTTGGGCTGGATCCCGGGTGCAACACGCTCCTCGTGTTCGGTGGGTCCCTTGGTGCACGTCGCATCAATGAGGCGATGGCAGCGATGGAGCCTGGCCTGGCTGACCGTGGCATACAAGTGCTTCATATCACCGGGAAACAAGGTGCCGGGCTCCCAGAACAGTGGCCGCCGCTTCGCGCCGAAGGGCAACCCGCCTATGTGAGCGTGCCCTATTTCGCGTCAATGCAGACCGCGTTTTCCGCAGCCGACCTTGTGCTATGTCGAGCCGGTGCCATGACGTGTGCAGAGTTGGCGGCATTAGGACTCCCCGCGATTTACGTTCCGTTGCCGATCGGAAATGGTGAACAGGAACTCAATGCCCGCCCGGTGACCGAGGCCGGTGGCGGCTTTGTCGTACTCGATGCAGATGTGGTCTCAGCCACCGTCTCCGAAACAATCGGCACACTTTTCGCTTCCCCAGATCGACTCTCACAGATGAGTGCAGCAGCTCAAGGCTTGGGCGTTACCAATGCTGACGAACAGTTAGCCGACATGGTCAATGCCGCGGCGGCCATGGGGGGTCGAGAGTGAGTGCCGAAAGGATTCACCTCATCGGTATTGGTGGGGCAGGCATGTCTGGCATTGCTCGCGTACTGATTGCCCAAGGTGCATCGATTTCTGGATCCGATGCGAAGGAGTCGCGTCGGTTGACCGCCCTTCGTGCGCTGGGGGCGGAAATTACGATCGGCCACGACCCCGTTGGACTCACGAGGCCTGACGATCCGGTGGGCGTTGTGGTGGCGTCCACAGCAATCCCTGCAGATAATATTGAATTGCAAGTGGCTCGCGAACAGGGCATTGCGGTGTGGACGCGAGCGACCGCACTGGCCTACATCATGCGCGATCACCAGGGGGTAGCAATTGCGGGTACGCACGGTAAGACAACGACGACCTCCATGCTGACCGTCGCCTTGCAAGCTGCCGGCGGCGATCCGTCGTTCGTCATTGGCAGTGAGTTGCAGGCCTCGGGTGCTAATGCTCACCTGGGGTCAGGTCCAAGTTTCGTCGTGGAGGCAGATGAGAGTGACGGCTCCTTTTTGCAGTTGACGCCACACATCGCGGTGGTGACCAACGTTGAAGCTGATCACCTAGACCACTGGGCTGATGCTGCACAGATCGATGAGGCCTTCGCCGATTTTGTCGCCCTGGTCAATCAAGATCGAGTCGAATCACGAGCCGGAGTGGCGCACCCCGGCAATGGCACAGCGGTAATCTGCATCGACGATCCAGGGGGACGGCGACTCGTTGATCGAGCACGTCAGCAGCCGATCAACGTCATTACCTACGGTACGTCGCCGGATGCTGATTTCCGCATCGATCGACTCAGCCGATCAGACACGAGCAGCACACAGATTTCTGGTGCGTTGGGTTGGACATTCGATGTGGTGCAAACCGGCGTCCGACTCGGGCCGATCACCTTGGCCGTGCCGGGTCACCACAATGCTCTCAACGCCACCGCTGCCCTAGCCGCCGGTGTCGTCATGGGATATCCAGAGGCTGCGCTGCGAGCGGGTCTGGCCGGCTTTACCGGAACGCGCAGACGCTTTGAGTTACGCGGCACCGTCGATGACATTCGCGTGTTCGATGACTACGCGCACCATCCAACCGAGGTCACCGCAACGCTGGCGGCCGCCCGAGAAATTGCCGGTGCCGGCAGGGTAGTCGTGGCCTTCCAAAGCCACCGCTACACCCGAACTGCAGCATTTATGCAGGAGTTCGCTCAAGCATTGGCCGCTGCCGATGAGGTCGTCGTGCTCGAGGTCTACCCGGCCGGAGAAGATCCGATCCTGGGTGCCAGCGGCGAAGTGCTTGCGGATGCACTGGTCAATGCAGGTCTCATCTCGGCCATTTTTGAGCCGTCTTGGTCGTCTGTACCGCAGCGCGTTGCCGATGTGGCTCTCCCGGGAGACGTCGTGTTAACCATGGGTGCCGGCGACGTCGGCATGCTCGCACCGCAAATCATTGACCGCCTGCGTGCAACGGCGCATGTTGGCGGTGACGAATGAGGCCACCGGCCGCGCAGTCCGATGAACAAACCGTTCGCCCGCGCCCCGTCCCGAAAGATTCGCGAAAATCTCGTTGGCGTATCCTGTTATGGGTAACCGTGGTGCTCGTTCCCATTGCGGTAGTAAGTATTTGGTTGTTGTGGTTTTCTAGTTTTTTGACGGTTGCAAAAGTACAGGTGATCGTAACCGCTGTTCCCAGTTTCGCTTCCGTAGCCGAAGTCCAAGATCAGGTCACCATCGTTGCGGACGTACCACCGCAGTCGGCCATGGTCGCCGTAGATACCGCTCAACTGGCTGGTCGAATTTCTGCGCTGCCCGCAATTCAGTCGGTCGCGATTGACCGTGATTGGCCAGACACCCTGGTCATCACCGTCACTCCACGAGTTGTTGTCGCGGCAGCTCGTGGTGCAGATGGCTTCGACTGGGTCGATGCGGGTGGCATGGTGATCCAAAGTACCGCGGCGAAACCGCCCGGTGTGCCACTCGTCGACGCGAGCGGAGCGGGGCTTGCCCCTGCGCTTGCCGTGGCTGCCGCACTGCCGCAGTGGCTGCGCACAGAGACCGAAGTCATCGCCGCCTCGACTCGAAATGATGTCGAGTTGCAGTTGTCCGGTGGCAGCCTGGTTCGGTGGGGGAGCGCTGCCGATGGGGACCTGAAAGCCACGGTGCTCGCTGCCCTGCTTCCGGGCGAGTGGTCGGTCTACGACCTGTCAGCACCGCAGGTTCCGACCACGTCGTAGCCGCGTGGCGGCTTGCGTCAGGTCGCGGATGCCACCTACCCTCATCCACGAGGAACGCGCGATCAATCTTGACCTTAACGTGAGGTCGAGATCCGTGTGTCAAAGACGCAGCCGCAGGTGGACGCACCTTGGGTTGCCGAAAGGAATCGCTCGTGGCCGCACCGCAGAATTACCTAGCCGTGATCAAGGTCGTCGGAATTGGCGGAGGCGGCGTCAACGCGGTCAACCGCATGATCGACGTTGGCTTAAAGGGCGTTGAATTCGTCGCCATTAATACCGACGCGCAGGCGCTGTTGATGAGCGATGCAGACGTCAAACTTGATATTGGTCGCGATCTCACCCGAGGTCTTGGCGCCGGCGCCGACCCCGATGTGGGTCGTCAGGCAGCTGAAGATCATGCCGATGAGATCGAAGAGGTCCTCCGCGGCGCCGATATGGTTTTCGTGACGGCAGGCGAGGGCGGTGGCACCGGCACCGGTGGCGCGCCTGTCGTTGCGCGCATCGCACGTGGTCTCGGCGCCCTCACCATCGGTGTCGTTACGCGTCCGTTCGGTTTCGAAGGTCGTCGACGCTCCACCCAGGCGGAGATCGGCGTGGAAAGTCTTCGCGATGAAGTCGACACCCTGATTGTGATTCCCAACGACCGTCTCTTGACTTTGGCTGATCGCAACATCAGTGTGATTGACGCATTCCGGCAGGCAGATCATGTCTTGCTGCAGGGGGTGTCCGGTATTACCGACCTCATCACGACACCCGGGTTAATTAACCTCGACTTCGCCGACGTCAAGAGTGTTATGCAGGGCGCGGGTTCGGCCCTGATGGGTATCGGGTCGGCGCGTGGTGAAGACCGCGCCGTCGAAGCGGCAGAACGTGCGATCTCATCGCCTTTACTTGAGGCCAGCATCGAAGGCGCCCACGGCGTGTTGTTGAGCATCTGCGGTGGTAGTGATCTTGGCCTGTTCGAAATCAACGAGGCTGCTCGCATGGTGTCGGACTCAGCCCATCCCGACGCGAACATCATCTTCGGGGCTGTCATTGATGACACATTGGCTGATGAAGTGCGAATCACCGTCATTGCTGCCGGTTTCGATGGCGGGACGCCCCCCGCTCGGCGTAGCCAGCCGGTGACCCGCAAGGTTTCCGATGAGACGCCGGTTGCTGCCGAAGTTGCGGCGAGCACTTCCCAGGAGCGCCAACCCTCCATCCCCGTGACGCCGCCCACACCACAACCGGTCCCTGTTCGGCCACTGACGCCTCCTCGCACGATTGTCTTCGAGGACGATTCGCGCGAGGACGATCTCGACGTACCTGACTTCTTGAAGTAGGTAACCGCCGTGGGTGTGCATACCCGGGGTCGGTGGGTCTGGGACGACCTCCAAGTGGATTGGGCCTTCAGTGATCGAACCCACGGTGAAAGTTCCGGTGCCTATGCGCAGGCGAACCTCGGCCTCCATGTGGGTGATGATCCGGCGTGCGTTGGCGCGAACCGTGCCGCCTTAGCCGCGATGGTGGAGGTAGGCGAGGACCGCTTGGTCACCATGAAGCAGGTGCACGGTTGCCAGGTCGTTAACGTCGAACAGGCTTTCCGTGCACCTCCGACGGCGGATGCGGTGTGGACTGGAGAAACCGAACTTGGTTTAGTCACTCAGGTGGCTGATTGCGTGCCGATCCTCCTAGCCGCACCCACCGGTCAAGTCGCTGCCATACATGCAGGTTGGCGCGGTGTGGTTGTCGGCGTGGTAGACGAGGCGATGCGTGCACTTGCCCAGGACGGGGTAACCCCAGACCAGGTCCGTGCGGTGATCGGTCCTTCTATCTGCGCCGGCTGCTATGAAGTGGGTGCAGATGTGGCTGAGCAGATGGCAGAAGTTGCTGATGCTTCCACCGCACGCACCCGGCTGGGATCCATCTCCGTTGACGTGAGTGCCGGAGTTGTTCAACAACTATCGCGCTGGAACGTACAGGCCCGGGTAGTGTCGGGGTGCACGTTTGAAGACCCGACCCTGTTTTCCTACCGTCGCGATGGCGTTACCGGACGTCAGGCTGGCGTTATTGTGCGGCGGAGTCGATGAGCCGGGAAGTACGTCAGGGTAAACCTGACGACGCACGCCACAGTGAACTAGGCCGGCGTCTCGTTGCGGTCCAAGAACACATTGACCGCGTCTGCGCTGAGGTACAGCGTCCGGCATCGGGGGTCACCTTGATTGTGGTGACCAAAACCTGGCCGGAGGAGGATATTGAACGCCTCGTTCGACTTGGAGTTTCCGATGTGGGCGAGAACAAAGCCCAGGAGTTAAGCGCGAAATTTGACCAATTCGCCACCGTCGCCCCCGCAGATGTTGCGTTGCGTTGGCACTTCATCGGACAACTGCAAACCAACAAGGCAGCGATCGTTGCTCAACGAGCTGACGTGGTGCACTGCATTGATCGACTCCGCCTCGTCCCCGCTCTGGCCAAGGGGCTCAGCGGCCGAACCCGACCACTGGACGGGTTGGTTCAGGTTTCCCTTGACCCACCGGGTACCAGCGCATCTCACCGCGGCGGAGTTCCTGCGGATCAACTCGATGAGCTAGCAGCGCAGGTCCAGCAACAGCAAGGAATGACCCTTCGCGGCGTCATGGGTGTTGCACCACATGATGGCGATGCGCGGCCAGCCTTCGCGCGATTGCAAGAAATTTCCGCTCATCTGCGCGAAACGTATCCGCATGCCACCTGGATTTCGGCGGGAATGAGTGGCGATCTTGATGCTGCCCTTGAGTTTGGGGCGACACACCTGCGCGTGGGCAGCGCGATACTCGGGCAACGACCACTACTCGGGTAACGTGCTACTAGGTGCCCTGTGAACCTGGGGCTGGGCAAATCATGAAGGGCGTGTAATGGCTGGATCAATGCGCAAGATGGCGGTGTATTTGGGCCTCGTTGAAGACGATGGCACCTACCGCGGCGATCAGGGAGAGGACGATGCAGACTTCGAGCAGGATCAGCCAGAACGCCGGGAACGTCGTTCCAATGTCCGCACATCACAGCGCTCCGGTGTATCTGACTACCGTTCGGTTACCGTCACTGAGCCGCCGTCTTCATCGGTGCGAACCTTTCGCGACGAGCGCGCCCCAAGCGAGCGCAGTAATGACTTCTTCGACGACATGCCCGATCGTCCCGTTGCCGTAGCACCCCCGGTTGCCGGCGGCATCGATCTCTATCGCATCACCACTATTCATCCACATACCTACAACGATGCCCGGCGCATTGGCGAAGAGTTTCGCGAAAGTGTTCCGGTCATCATGAACCTGACCGAGATGGAAGACGGTGACGCCAAGCGAATCGTTGACTTCGCCGCAGGTCTCGTTTTCGGCCTCCACGGCACCATTGAGCGGGTGACGAACAAGGTGTTCTTGCTGTCGCCGGCAAATGTGGATGTAGCGGCTGAGGCTCGGGCGCAAGTGGCACAGAATGGTTTTTTCAATCAGAGTTAGTGTCAGCGCGATGGGCAGAAGTAAAGAGATTGGGGTAGGGCGTGGGTGCGGTCGGTGACGTTATTGCGACCGTCTTATGGCTGTACTGGCTGGTATTAATCGGCAGGTTGATTTTTGATTTCGTTCAGATTTTCGCCCGCTCCTGGCGCCCTCGTGGACCGCTCCTGTTCGTAGCAGAACTCATTTACAGCGTGACAGATCCACCGCTGCGCCTGCTGCGGCGAGTAATTCCGCCGTTAAAACTTGGTGGGATCCAGTTTGATCTTGCTTTCTTGATTCTCATCATCGCGGTTCAGATATTGATCAATGTGGCGCTTGCCCTGTAGCGCTTCCCACCGGCAAAGGAGATTATGGTCATGGCCCTCACCCCTACTGAAGTTCACGCACAGCAGTTCACCACTGTGCGGATGCGTACCGGCTATGACATGGATGAGGTTGATGCCTTTCTCGATGTAGTGGAGGCGGAAATATCCCGTCTCCTCGGCGACAACGATGACTTGCGGGCCCAACTCACCCAGGCTCAATCGCGAGTATTGGCCGCCGAGCAGAAATCTGCGCGCGCTGAAGGAGCCGGGAAAGAGGAAGCGAAATCACCCAGCCCCCGACAGGGCAGCAACGTGACACAGGTGCAGGCCAGTATCGTCGCCACGCCGGAGCCCACCCCGGTCCCAGCCTCTGACCCGACCCCTGTCCCTGTTTCGGCTCCTGTCCCAGATCCTGTTTCAGCATCGGTGCCGACTTCGCAGACCCCAGCTCCGCAAGACAAGCCCGATGCCACGGCAATCTCGGCGCAGGCCTTTGCGATGCTCGAAATCGCTCAGCGCACAGCGGAGGAAACCGTGTCGACTGCGAAGGCGGAGGCCACTCAAATTGTGTCTTCAGCCCGCGCCGAAGCGCGCGTTGTGACGGCTGACCTTGACTCTCAGCGCGATGCACTGGAGACCCAGGTGGGGCGCCTGCGAACCTTCGAGCGGAACTATCGGGTGAAGTTGCGCGACCATATTGCGGCACAGCTTAAGCAGTTTGATGCTGCAGCGCATGAAGAAAACGTTGCGGCTGAGTCTGGTCCCGAAGAACTCGTTGCTGCTGCAGAGCAGGCCGCCCTGCCCGGCGCCCCTGAACATCAGCGGTAGAGATGTTTAACGCCCCCGTCACTATTGAGACTGCGTGAGCAAATATGTAAGGTCTAGTTCTTCAACGTAGGTCACGTCGGCATCGGGGTCTAGACCCTTTACAAAAGACACCGCGAGTATCTCCCCGGCTATGACATCTGCGTGTTCATCCATGGTGTGCCGAAGTTCCTCGCTTCCTGATTCCCAGCGCACCATGATGCGATCGCTGACATCAAGGCCGGAGACTTTCCTCGCCTCTTGCAATATGCGCACGACTTCACGGGCGAGGCCGGCGCGTCGTAACTCGTCGGTGATGTGCAGGTCGAGTGCGACAGTATCGCCCCGTGAGCTGGCAACTGCCCAGCCCTCGCGAGGTGTTTCGGTGACGATGAGATCGTCAGCTTGGAGTTCAACCTCGCCGATGCCGGTGACGGTGACCCGGGCTGGCTCACCGGCTTGCACGGCTGATCCGATGGTCGCATCTGCAGCGATTGCAGCGGCCACATCAGGTGTGGATTTCCCAAATCGCTTGCCAAGGGAGCGAAAGTTGGCTTTAACCGTGATGTCCACTAGGTCACCCACCTCGTCCTTAAGGCCCCTGACCTGTTCAACGTTGAGTTCCGCAGCGACCTCACCGATAAGTTCTGGCGGCATCTTGGCCCAGTCGGTACCAGAAACTAAGGCGCGACTCAGCGGCTGACGGGTGCGCACACCTGAACTGGCTCGAGCAGCCCGACCGAGTTCAACTACGTTGCGTACCAAGGACATTTGTTGTGCAAGTTCATTGTCAATGAGGGCGTGATCGACGGTTGGCCACGTGGACAAATGAACCGATTCGGGTGCCTGCGGACGAGTCGGTCGGACCAGTAGTTGCCATACCTGCTCGGTAATGAACGGTGTGAACGGAGCCATAACGGCGGTGACGATGCGCAGCGCTTCATCGAGGGTGGCCAGAGCGGCGGGATCGCCATCCCAGAAACGTCGACGACTGCGCCGGACATACCAATTGGACAGGTCGTCAACGAAGGTTGAGATCAGGCGACCGCCCTTTTGGGTATCAAAATTTTCTAGCGCTTCATCAACCTCGGTCACGAGGCGATGCGCTTCAGATAACACCCAACGGTCGAGAACGGATCGTTCAGCGGGTAGTGGAGACTCGTGCTGGGGAGACCACTGTGCCGAACGAGCGTATAGCGATTGAAACGAGGCGGTATTCCAGTAGGTCAACAACACCTTGCGTACTACTTCGGCAATCGCCGCGTGGCCGACGCGACGCGATTGCCACGGCGATCCTGACGCGAGCATGAACCAACGTACGGCGTCTGCGCCGTGCTCGTCCATGAGCGAGATCGGCTCAAGTACGTTGCCGACGTGCTTGCTCATCTTGCGACCATCCTCGTCGAGGATGTGCCCAAGGCAGACCACGTTCTTATATGCGGACTCATCAAAGACCAGGGTGCCAATGGCCATCAGCGTGTAGAACCAGCCACGGGTTTGATCGATGGCTTCACAGATGTAGTCGGCTGGGTACCTGGAGGTAAAGGTTTCTTCGCCGCGATGGGGATAACCCCACTGGGCAAAGGGCATGGCCCCAGAGTCGTACCAGCAGTCGATGACCTCTGGAACGCGATGTGCGAGAGCTTGGCACTCAGGACAGGTGATCACGACATCGTCGACGAAGGGTCGATGCGGGTCGAGTGCGTTGAGATCTAATCCGGCCAGTTGTCCAAGTTCGGCGAGGGAGCCCACCACGGTGAGGTGATCATCAGGACAGCGCCAGATGGGCAGGGGCGTGCCCCAGTAGCGATTACGCGATAGCGCCCAGTCGACGTTGTTGTTGAGCCAGTCGCCATATCGGCCCCATTTGATGGTTTCTGGGTACCAGTTCGTTGCCTCGTTTTGTCGTAACAGTTCGTCCTTGATCGACGTGGTCTTGATGTACCACGATGGTTGGGCGTAGTAAATGAGTGCGGTGTGGCATCGCCAACAATGCGGGTAGGAGTGTTCGTAGGGTACGTGGCGGACCAGCAGACCTCGGTCACGCAAATTATCAACCAGGATCTTGTCGGCATCCTTAAAGAAGGCGCCGCCCACAAGTGTGAGTGCTGACTCGAAGGTGCCGTCCGGGAGAATCGGGTTGATGACCGGGAGTCCGTAGGCGCGACAACTGATGAGGTCCTCTGCGCCGAAGGCTGGCGCCTGGTGCACGAGGCCGGAGCCGTCGTCGGTGGTGACGTAGTCAGCCAGAATTACGAAGTGGGCGTCAGGGATTTCTACGAGATCGAACGGGGGCAGATAGTAGGTGCGTTCCAGATCTTGGCCAGAAAACGTTTCAATGATGGCAGCGTCGTCGCCGAGAAGTAGCGTGGAAAGACCTGCAGCCACGATGAAGTATTCGTCTTCAGCGGTGCGAACGACGGCGTACTCGGCTTCAGGATTGACGGCAACCGCGGTATTACTCACCAGGGTCCAGGGAGTGGTCGTCCAGACCAGTAGCGAAAGGCCGGGGTAGGTCTGAGCTAGTCGGCCGCCAACGACGGGAAAACGAACGTATACCGACGGGTCAACTACGTCTTCGTAGCCCTGCGCAAGTTCGTGGTCACTCAGCCCGGTTCCGCAACGTGGGCAGTAGGGAGATACGCGATGGTCTTGCACGAGTAGGCCGCGCTGGTAAATCTGTTTGAGGGACCACCACACACTTTCGATGTATTCGGGGTTCATCGTCCAGTAGGCATCATCGGTATCTACCCAAAAGCCCATTCGATGGGTCATGGCGTCAAACTCACTGACGTGGCGCAGCACTGATTCGCGGCAGCGAGCGTTGAACTCCTCAATACCGAAAGCCTCAATGTCCTTCTTGCCCGAGAATCCCAACTCTTTTTCCACCGCGAGCTCGACTGGAAGGCCGTGGCAGTCCCATCCGGCCTTGCGCGGAACGTGATAACCCTTCATCGTGCGATAACGGGGGAAGATGTCCTTGAAGACTCGGGCCTCAACGTGATGCGTGCCCGGTGTGCCATTGGCGGTGGGCGGCCCTTCCAAAAAAACCCATAGTGGGCGACCCTCGCTTTGAGCCAGTGATTGATGGAAGGTGTCTTCGGTGCGCCACAGATCCAAAATGTCGTGCTCCATCGCGCGCAGATCAAGATGTGCGGGGACTGGACGATACATTGGGCCTCCGAAGACTGTATTGGGCGACCAGAGCCTATCTGGCGCAGGTTGCCGCGAACGGCGCGCCTGTTTGCTCAAGATCGCTTTGCCCCCTAGCCTCGGCTGCTACTCACTTGACTGCGAGCGCACGGACGATGGACGGGGAGCCCCATGGCCACTGCATCCAAGAAGGCAACACCGGTGAAGAAAGCCGCGCCGGCGAAGAAGGTCGCTCCAGCCAAGAAGGCAACGCCAGCCAAGAAGGTCGC